>CAYFJO010000568.1:0-6409 GCA_964343305.1 uncultured Pirellulaceae bacterium
GATGATATGTCAGAAGAAAGATCGCTCCGCTATCGATTCCACCCGAGAACAACACGCCGATCGGCTTGCCCATGTCAATCGAATCCAACCATTGATCGATTTTGTCAGCAACCGCGCCAACATACGCGCCGCCGATTTCATCAAGATCCGCGTTCAACGGCTGATCGGGTGATGTCACAAATCGTTGATAAACAGGATTCGGATCGGGACAACCGACCAACGCGATTTCCGTGAGGTGATGTGCCGGTACCATCCGCGTGTACGACGGATGAAATTGATCGTGCAGACCTTCGCCGCGCAAATAATCGCTGATCTCATCGATTCGCTCCGCCACGATCAGACAGGGACCCTCGGCACGCTTGGCCATAAAGTAGCGCATCGGACGGCCAATCGAACGCGCCATCCGAACCATCGTGCCGTGCTGGTGCAGCAACGCGAACTGACCATCAATCTGTCGGATTTGCCGCGGATCGCCCGAACCGACTCGCTCGGCGACTTCTTCGGTTGACATGTTGAAAATGACATTCGCCGCCGGATCAAGCAAATTCACGAGTTTCTGGACAACTGCTTGATGGGCAACGGTTTGATGGTGCATTGCGCGAACCCTTGAAGAAAAGAAGGAGGCCGGAAGCGTAGCCTGATCTTTAGATGTCAAAATGGCGGATGCTCATATTGTTGCCGATTCCCGCTGGCACGCAACACGTTCATGACGCAAACACAAAAAACAAATATACTCGGTGTGTCTCAAGTCAACGAAAAGGAGCGAGGATGCGAATCGGCGTGTTTTGCAGTGGTGGTGATGCCCCAGGGATGAACTCTTGCGTTAGGTCCGCGGTCCGCAACGCGATCGCGCAGGGTCAAGAAGTCGTTGGTATCCAACGTGGTTACAACGGCCTGCTAAATGAAGATTTCTTCGTCAATCGTGACGGCCAGCCGCTCATGACCCTCCGATCCGTGTCCGGTTGGTCACGGTTCGGAGGTGCTTTTTTGCGCAGCAGCCGTAGCGAAGAGTTTCGAACCGAATCGGGACAGCAGAAGGCCGCGGCGAACCTGGTCCGCAACAAGATCGATGCCTTGCTGCCCATTGGCGGTGACGGCACTTTTCATGGCGCGGTCGATTTAGCCAAGCATTGGCCAGGCCAAATCATTGGTTGTCCGGGAACGATCGACAACGACTTGATGGGCACGGATTATACGATTGGGTTTTCCACCGCGGTTCAAACCGCCGTCGAGGCCGTGGACAAGATACGCGACACGGCTGAAAGCCACGAGCGGATGTTTGTCGTCGAAGTCATGGGCCGGCATAGCGGGTACATCGCAGTCCACACGGCACTGGCTGCCGGTGCCGAAATCGTTGCCCTGCCCGAAACGATCACCGACGTGGACGCCATCTTGTCGCGTTTGAACGAACTCAAGAAGAGGCGAAGATCTTCTGTCATGATGATTGTCGCGGAAGGTGACGAAGGGGGCGGTTCTGAGATCTTGAATCAGAGATTGAAAGACGCTGGCTGTCCATTTCCAACACGCGTTGTTATCCTCGGCCACCTGCAACGCGGTGGCACGCCAACGCCTGAAGACCGCATTCGGGCAACGCAAATGGGAAACGCCGCGGTCGACGCGATTCTTGCAGGCGAAACAGGCAAGATGCTCGGCATCGTCAGCGGCCAGCCAACTTTGACAACGTTTGAGCAAACGTACGCGCAACACCGGCCCATTCCCCAACAACTCTTGGACGTCGTTGATGCAATGAGTCGCTGAATTCAGCGATGCACGACCACCTGCCTCAATCCAGAATCTTGCTCGAATCCTGAATCAACGATTCAATTGTGCTCGGCTCAAAACTTGCTTCGCCGAACACCCGATTCACTTCGACCTTGCCGCCGTCCCACATCATTACCGTCACGGCGGCATCGGGATCGATTGCGTAGTTTTCACGCAGCACACTTTGTGTGTCACGAAAGATCGTCAGCGGCGTGCGTCGCAGACCTTGCTCTTCGGCGATTCGCTTGAGTTGTTTTTCGGCGGCAAAAACATCGTCTGCCAGATAAACAACAAACGCCGCCATCCGCTGTTCACGATTCTTCGAAACCGTGTTGTCAATCTCCTTGACCAACTTGACCAACTCGTCGTTCAACTGCCACGTAAAGATGCTCACCACGGGCCGCGATCCATAGCGGCAGTAATAGCACAACGTCTTGCCGGCCGCCGGCCCCGTGCAATCGCGAACGTTGAACGGACTGGGACGCTCGCCGACTTGCAGCCCTGACCGCAATTCTTCGCCAATGCTGATTCCAGCAGTCAAAACCATCACCAGGATTGTCACCAATCCATCGATCCATTTTCGCTCAGGCACGGAACTACCTCTTTTGCATTCAGTGTGAACAGGCGTTGCTAAAGATAATCCACACGCGGTTAGGGTGCAACAATCCGCGCTATCCTGGATTGTTCGTGAAAGAGTGGGGTGTGTGTAGCAAACCTTCGCGTTTCGGTGTGTTGCGCACGGTACTCCAATCGTAGCAGCTCGATGATTAAGGCAAGGGGACAGCACCGCTAGCTTTGAGAGGATGCTGTTTTCTAAATCGCCTCGATCCATGCGGGGCTGGCAATCGCCACTTTCTGGAAAACGGCTCGACAAGATTGTCACGAACCGTTGGCCGTGGAGGCCTCGGAATCTTCCCTGCGCTGCTCCAAAAGCTCGAACACGCCGTATTCCTTGCTGAACACCCACGCGACGAGGCGGTTTTCATAGACAGGTGTCGGCCGCGGAGCACGTATCTGATGGAATCCCGCGAGTCGGCAGATCGCGATCGCGTTCTCAATAGCTGGCACCTCATAGCAGAGGTGCAGCAGCTTGACTCCCTCTTTCAGATTCCTGGCGATCGGTGACTTTTCCCCGTACGGCTCGAGAAGCTCAATCGTGACCCCATGGACATCAACGAAGGCCATCGTCACACCCGCTTCCTCGTCCAAGACCGTCTCGGAAGACGGGCTGAGTTCCCGGATCGATTGTACCGCCACGCCAACGTGATGCAGCCTGCCACCTGGCCCGAAAAAGTCATGCCGTGCGACTTCTTGGTTGCTGGGAGAAAATCCTGCCATGGGGAAACCTTGTTGAGGATGCGGGTTAGTCGAACATCGTTGAGGGTGCAGGTGAGTCGAGCATCTCACCGAGAAGCGATGAGAGTCGGCCGATCGTAAGAGGAGCGTCATCGGTGATCTCGATGATCTCCATCAGACTGATGGACTTGTGAAAGGTTCGTTCAATAGCTTTCTCGACTTCAATGGCGAAAGCGACAAAGTTCATCGAGTCGAGCGTTCCAGACTCGCCGATAAGGACCGTGTCGAGTGCCTTATCGACTGCATCTTTCCGTTCGAGCGTTCGATTGAGCTCGTCGATGGCGTCGTAGATCAACTGGATGGTCTCTTTGTTTCGCTCCATGGGTCTCCTCAGGTTGGATGGGTCGGCTTTGAAGTTTCGTGATTCGTTACAGGGAAACCGAGTCTTTTTGGCTTTGGCTGAATTCGTCAAGCGTAGGAAATTTCTCGGGCTTGGTTTTCCACACGGTCTTGGCGGGGATGCCCATAACGGTTTGCCCGGGCGGTACGTTCTGCATGACCACCGAATTGGCGCCGATGGTGGCCCAGGCTCCGATCTTGACATCGGGAAGGATCGAGGCGTTGGTGCCGATGTACACTCCGTCTTCGACCTGCACGCGCGCGTTGATGACGGCGTTCGGGGCCACGACACAGCAGCGCCCCACGCGAGAACCGTAACCCACGACACCTGCCACCAGAACCATGGAAGCCTCGCCCACGCTGGAAAGCGCGCCGACAATGGCGTTCTGGTAGAGAGCCACGTCGCTTGCCAATTCGACTCCCATGGGATCGACACTCGGGTGGACGAGCTGCGCGAAGGGGATCTTGTATTGGCTGATCTTCTTAAACATCGCGCACCGCTTCGGTGTTGTCCGCGCGACCAGATTCACCACTTCCGAAGATTCCGGATCGGCCTCTCCGAGTAGCGAGCAGGGGCCCGCAATCTCGATTCCCAGAATCGAATCACCGTGTTTCGATTCGTCGTCGTCGAGTAGGACCAATCGTTCCCAACGAGATTGCATCTCGTTGATCCTCAGCGCGAGCCGGCTCCCCTCGGAGTTTCCAGCTCCGCAAATGTAGAGTGTCTTCATGATTGTCGTTTTCATGGTAGTCGTCCGTCGTTGAGCTTTACTTGCTTACCGAGTGCTGTGCGCAATCCGGGACTCTGTCCGGTCATCCACCCTCTGCGCGGCCCCGGTCATCCAATCCTCGCACTGCTGGCACCGGTCAGGAAGCTCGTTGAATCTCCTCTCGAGGTGCAGCCGCCGGTAAGCACCGAGTTTTTCCCAGAGCACCGCGAGCGACTCCTGCCAGACATTGCCAACGCCCTCGTCTCCCTCGGTATCACCAGGACACCGCGGCACGCGACCATCCCAGAGAACGTGCATCATGGTGATGGCCCAAGGACAGGGGATGCGCGACTCGTTGGGGATCTTCATCGACGTATCAAATCTCCCACCCCAGCTCAGCTTGTTCCGAATCTTCAGGGTGGCGCCCAAGTCCAACCAGTGGGCATTGAAATCGTCGATTTCGTGCTCGTTTTCGTCCATGACGATGAACTGCACTTGAACTTCTGTTCCGTCTCCGCGTGCATCTCGCCGCGCCAGGAAATGTTCCGCGTTGGCATAGAGCTCATCGCGGTTGCCATTGACGCGGATCTTGTCATAGGTTTCCCGGGAGAATCCATCAACGCCAAAGACGACGAGGTCAACACCCGAGTCGAGGATTGGATCAGCGAGTTCCGGCTTGAGCAGCATTCCGTTGGTGTTGATGTTGAGCGACGTCAACCCGATTGACTTTCCATATTTGATCATCCGAATGAGGAGTTCGGGCTCGAGAAGCGGCTCTCCGCAGAATGAGAACCAGCACTGCGTATCCGGAGACAATTCCGCAATCTCGTCGGCGCACTTTTCCCAGAGCGGAAACGGCATGACGCCCTTGGGGCGCTGCATGTTCGGATGATGACACATCGAGCACGCGAGATTACATTCCGCACACACTTCGACAGCGAACCGGGTCGGAAACGACAGTTCACGGAGTGTCTTGGCAACTCTGGTGAGTTCAGGGTCGATCATTTATAGCTCCTGCAAAAAAGCGAGGCTTAACGAAAAAAATGGAGTGCGCTCTCAACATCTGGTGCCATCGCATTTGCTCTTGGAACACAGTCAAGCTCGCCGATCGCCAGGCAAGATACGGCACCATTGAATTCCGGCACAAAACGATCAGCAGGTTTGTCGAACTGTCCAAACAGTGGTTATTTTCTCACGAATTTACTGCCGCGCAGATATTGCCCCTCACTGGGTGGCTGGTTGGCCACCGTTGCTCACTCATCATCGATGGCATTGAGAATACCCTCGACCGGCGTGCCACAGCGCCGCTTCTTACCTCTAATTCAAAGGCAAAAAGCCGCCCCCGAAGATCTCCATTCGAACCCTTGCGGACTCATGGAGCGGGAAAAAACTACGTACTATCTACTCTAACATCTCCGTGGCAAGATGCAACCTGAAGAAACGTTTGGGTAGTGTCCCAACAGTGTGGGGCAATTGTCAGCACCACGTCAATAAGTTTGCCGACACGATAGAATTCGTGACCGTCAGCCGCGACCCCCACACTATTAGGACACTTCCAACGTTTGAGGGCAATTAAGGCAAGGGGACAGCACCGCTAGCAAACATGTCGGCTCGTTAGTGATGTTGACACTTAAATTCCCGCCCAGTAACGTCTGCCGCCCATTTCGATGATGGCGATATTGCCGAATCCCGCGTTTTTAATGAGGCTGTCATCATGACTGCAATTCTTGGTATTTCCGCGCTCTATCCTGACTCCGCTGCGGCGTTGATTGTGGATGGCGAAATCATCGCTGCCGCGCGAGAAGAACGATTTACTCGTAAGAAACATGACAATGGCTTTCCTGGCCATGCCGTCGATTACTGCCTGGACGAGGCGGGTACGGGCCTCGCTTCATTCATTTGCGCTCTGTTCTAAACATCCGATCGCGGACAACGCCATGGACGGCGACAAGCCTTTGAGGACAAAAACGAACCGGCCCCAAGTGCGCTTAAGTGTGCGCATCGCGTCGTATGTGTTTTTGTTGGTGCTCCTTGGCACGATGCTCGAGATTTCGGGTAGCGTGGCATTTTATTGCTGGGATGATCTTAGCCAGTTGCGTTGTTCGCTTGGTTTACAGGGCACGCTGGCACTCGATTCCTACGAAACGCCTGATTCCGATGATCCCACGCTGTGGCGATTGCGTTCGGGTTTTCAACAGACGCTGGCACAAGCCGTTGCTTCGAAGAAGACGAAGGGAGCGGTG
>CAYFJO010000569.1:0-6409 GCA_964343305.1 uncultured Pirellulaceae bacterium
CCCCAACGCTGGAGCGCCCAACAGTTTCAACACGCCCGACCGTTTCTTCTCGCGAATGCGCTATGCCAACGGCGTCGAGATGCTCTATTTCTCGTCGGTCAACGATCGGCAACGTTACGGTGGCGTGGCCAAGACGCACGAAAAGATGACTCCCCAAAAGATCAAGTACTTGTTCGGCGACGATTGCCCGAACGAAATCAAGTCATTCGGTCGCAACGGCATCATGTTCATCGGCACGAAGGGCCGAGTCTTCGTCAACCGTGGTGGCGTGTACGGAAAACCGGTGGAAGAGCTGAAGGACAATCCCCTGCCGGAGAACGCATGGCGAGTGCCGCGGAGCAGCGATCACATGGCAAACTTTTTTGATTGCGTGAAAACACGGAAGGAGCCCGTCTCTCCCGTGCGCATCCAGCACCGCACCATCACGGCGTGTCACTTGACGAACATCTCGCTGCGCCTCGATCGGAAACTCGCCTGGAACCCGAAGACGCAGCAGATTGTCGGCGACCCAAAAGCCAACACCTGGCAAGAGCGCGAGCAGCGTTCGCCTTATCAGATCCGCGCGTAAGCCAGACAGTGTTGCGGTCGTTCATGGGATTTGCCGCTTGGTGGATTTCGCGAATTCTGTTGATACTGCCAGTGTTTTTGATCGGCTGGTTGCCCATCGTCTACTTCAACCACGTGGCTAGTGTGCCGGAGTATTTTGAACGCCACTACGACCGCCGTACGCACGCGGTTCACCGTGCTGATCATGCTGCTGGTCGGCACACGTCAAAGTGGGTGAGCCGATCGATGGCGAGTTGGCGATCCTACCGCACAGCGCCGCTGAAAACGGCAACTTGCTGATCGATCGGCAGGTGCGAGTGGAGAAGCTTTTGTGAAGACACGTCCAATGTGAGCCCCACCATCCGGTGCTTCGCGCGCCAAATCGCAAGGCAATTATGCTCTTATTTTTTAGGATTACCGAGTTTTCACAGATCTCTGTCCCCAAATGACTGTCTTGCGACAGTAATGACAGTGAAGAGTTGAGACGAGTTAGATTGGATAGTCTGTGGACCAAAAACCAAGAAAAGCGTTCGAGATTCTGGTCCGTGAGAACACGCGGATGCTGACGGTCTACCTGCGCACGCTCGTCCAGGACGAAGCGGCAGTCGATGACTTGTTTCAGGAGACGATGGTCGTGGCTTGGCGGCGACTCGACGAATGCGACCTGTCCCGTCCGTTTGGCCCTTGGCTACGGGGCATCGCCGCCCGATTGGTAATGGCCTACTACCGGAAGCGAAAGCAACAGCCCGCCATTCTGCACGAGGCCGTTCTTTCGCTTGTTGATCGACAGTTCGAGGCGATCAACTCCCACGTCGGCGACACTTGGGACGAGAAGGTCGCTGCCATTCACGAATGTCTCGATGCTATGCCTGACACGCACAAAGGAGTCGTCCGCTCCCGATACATGGACGATCTCCCGGTGAAACGGATTGCGGAGCGGTTCAATGTTTCACTGGAAGCTTGCAAGAAGCGGCTCCAGCGGGCACGAGCGATGCTGGCTGACTGCCTGAAACAAAAAGGAGTGCTATTTGCTGGAGAAACTGGGCCATGAGCGACAACGAACAACACAACATCGACCAGATTCTCGACGATTGGCTGGACGGTGATGCGGAAAACGAATCAGCCCGGACTGGGGAATCGACGTCTCGTGCCGTCTCCGAGCGTGCCGTGGAAGCGCTTATGATTCACGGCTTGCTGAGAGACTTGGGGCGCCGCGACGAAACACATGAGGCAGAGCAGATCGTTGCGGTGATGCGGACAATCGAAGGAGTTCAGCGTGACGTTCCGCAACCGGCATGTAATGTGCCAGTGCGCCGGATCGCTCTGGTCAGTGCTGCTGCGGGGCTGGCTGCCTGTCTCCTGCTGATGCTGTTTTTGCAAAGCTCCAACCCTGTTAACGCCGCTACGGAATCGCTGGAACGGATCATCGCTGTGGCGGAAAAGCCACTCGACCGCAGCTATATCATCCGTGTGGTGGATGAGTATCCGAAGGATCGACGTCCCCGAAATCTCCCCGTCGAAGCCTGGCAACGGGAACGGAAGAAACAGATCGACGGGGCAACGTTGTACGTCCGTGGCGCAAACAAGTACGTCTTGATCCGCAAGCTAAAAGACGGACGCATGCGCATTACGGGTTGCGACGGCAAGGAGAGTTGGGCGCTGCGTGAAGATGGTCCCGTTCACGTCAGTGCTGATTTGAGTCGCTTCCGTGGCGGGTTGCCGGGGCATCAGCAGGACTTCCCCTTCATCAACATTCAATCTCATCTGGAGCAGCTTCGCGCGGGGTATGACTTGGACCTTGCCGCAGAACCTGAAACGTGGAAAGGACAGACGCTCTCCGGGCTGGTTGGTACTCGAAAATCACGAAGTGTCCGCGGCCCGAAGGGAGTGGAAATCTGGTTCGACGCTGAGAGCGGGACCATCCACAAGATGCTGTTGGATGGTCTGCCGCGCGGCGGCGGCGGGCCGGAAAGCGTCATGCTGGAGTTGACCGACCAGTCGGACCTCGGAGCGGCGTTCTTTTCGCACGAGTCGCATCATGAACTGAATCGAAGGATCAAATACGAGGAATCTCGATCATGAAACACCTGCTTCTCCTTTCCCTCGTGGGATTGCTTGTCACCGCACTCATCGTTGCCACGACAATCCCGATTCACGCAGCCGATGACGAGCGCCGGCCCAACATTATCTTCATGCTCTCGGACGATCAGGCGTGGAACGGCTTGTCGGTCGCGATGCACCCCGATGTTCCGGGATCAAAGAGCGAGCTGGTTCAAACGCCCAATCTGGATAAACTCGCCGCTCAAGGGATGCGATTCAGCGCAGCTTATGCTCCATCACCAGTTTGTTCAGCAACCAGAATCAGCTTGCAAACAGGCAAGAGCCCGGCAGCGCTTCATTGGACCAAGGCGGCCAGGAGCGTCACCGCGGCGGACGGATACCGAATGATTCCGCCCGTCAACATACGAGACATTCCCAAGGATGAACTCACGATCGCCGAGATGCTCCGACAGGCCGGCTACGTCACCGCACACTTCGGGAAATGGCATATCAACGGAAATGGCCCAGCGCTTCATGGCTATGACGAACATGATGGAGACATCGGTAACGAATACGCGTCCAAGTTTGGCGATCCAAATCCCGCCGACATTTTCGGGATGGCTGAACGGGCAACCGCGGCCATGGAGAAGAGCAAGAAAACGAACCGCCCCTTCTTCGTCCAGATGTCTTGGCATGCCTTGCACGCGCCGCAAAATGCCTTGAAGAAGACTCTGGCAAAGTATCAACGCCTGGCTCGCGACGCAAATGAAAAGCGGGTTGGCCGCGCGGCGATTGCCGAAGACCTCGACACCGGAGTCGGTATGGTCATGCAGGCGATTGACCGGCTGGGCATTTCCGACAACACGTACGTTATCTACATGTCCGACAACGGGGCGGGCGGCGGTGGTCGTCGCGGGCCTCTGAACGGTGGCAAGGGCTCGGTTTGGGAAGGCGGCATCCGAGTACCGTTGATCGTTCGCGGTCCAGGTTTAAAGCCAAACTCATGGTGTCACACGCGCGTCATTGGATATGACTTTTTCCCACGTTCTGCGAGTGGGCAGGCATCTCGACCGACAAACTTCCGCAGGGCATTGAGGGTGGCAGCATTGCATCACTGCTGGCCAACGACGGCCAAGGCACGGTCCAACGACCCAGCAAGGAACTTGTTTTCCACTTCCCGCACTATCAAAGCGACGATGGTCCGCACTCTGCAATCTTGCTGGGCGACATCAAGCTGATGAAGTTCTACGAAGACAACCGGCTGGCGTTGTTCGACCTCTCGAAAGACCTGAAAGAGCAGAACAACGTCTCGCGCAAATTGCCCGACGAGACGGCGCGATTGCATAAGCGATTGCAGGATTATCTGGCCGCAGTCGACGCCCAAATGCCGGTTGTCAATCCGCAATATGATCCCGACCGTCCGCCGACGCCCCGCAAGAAAGGCCGCACAGACAAAGATCGAAGCGGCAACGGCGGTGGAAAGAAACGTCACGACTACGAAGCATCCAACTAACTGCAAAGGGCAATTCAGATGACTATACGCCGACTCTGGGTTCTCAGCATCTTCACTGCACTCGTCGTCTCGGCCGGTGATGCGGTTGCCCAAGAAACGAAAGGCGGACGCATACGCAAGCCTCGCATCGAGGACACGATCAAGGCCAACGTCTACGCGGACAACTCGTTTGAGCTGTACATCAACGGCGAATTGGTTGCGGTCGATTCAATCAAGTTTGTTCCGCACAACGTCGTGTCGGTCGATATCCTTCCGGCATATCCAATGACGATCGCAGTGAAAGCAATTGACAACGCTGACCCCAAAACCGGCATGGAGTACGCCAACACCAACATCGGCGATGGCGGCTTCATCCTGAAGCTCGGCGACGGCACCGTCACAGACGTGACGTGGAAAGCAAAGAAGTTCTCTTGGGGACCGATCGACGGCGACACGAAGAACCCTCGCGTTGAAAACTTTCCACTTCCCAAGAACTGGTTCGCCGAAGATTTCGACGACAGCGAGTAGGGATATGCCAAACAGTACTCAGAAGAAACGGTTGGCCCGAAAGACCCGTTTTACGAGCACGATTTCAAAGGCGCGAGATTCATCTGGTCAGACAATGTACTTCTCGACAATATCGTTCTTTTCCGTCACGTCGTGAAGGCTCCGCCGGACGACAAGCAGCGACCAGACTTCCGGAACCTCACGAATCAAATTCCCCATAAACCCAAACGACAGCCAGGACCAGGTGGTCAGGGCGGACGTCGAAAACCGTAATGCGTTCGCCGCGCACCACCCTGGAACCCTCAGATTTGAAAGAGAGTCTTCTTATGAGAATACTGACGACGGTGCTGGTGATTGCATTTGCATTCACGGCGTTGGCGAATCCGGCATCGACCCAAAACCAAGACCAGACGCAGCGACGCGACCGGCAAACAGAACACCGGCGCGGGCAGAAACAAGGCAAACGCGGCCAAACTGGGAAAGGTAAGGGCGGTGGTTTTGGGAAACAACCGAACAAAGCGAATGCCTTCGATGAATACGCGCCGACTCGCAGTGCGAAGGACGAGATGACAGCCTTGATCTCCAAAGGGCTCACCTGGCTGACCGGTTCGCCGGCTGACAACGATGTGAGTTCGGTCGGAAAAGACGCTCAGTTCTTCGGGTTCGTATCGCTGCGATACCAGAGCAAGCGTACGGTTCAGCGTGGGCCGGTCGGTCGAGCGTTCTTCGCGTTGCTGACGCCCGATCAACGAAGAGTGATGATCCGTGCGGCCCACGATCAGCACGAAACTTTGCGGTTGTTTCACACCTTAAGAGAAAAGGTGCTCAGGGAGTTGGAACGCCTGCTGTATACCGGCCTGGAAGTTGACATCCGACGGCTGCAAGGATTGGCCGAACAATATGGCGAACTCGATGCGGAACTGGGGCTGTACGAGGCCCGCGCGTTTGCGACCGTCAATACCAGCCTTACGCAACAGCAGCATGAGCAATTGAAGAACATGCGGCGGCAGTACGTTGCAGGACAGAGCAAGGATGCTCAGGAACTCGCGAAACGACAGAGAAAGGAGATGGTGCGCGACGCTGCGGAACTCACCGATGACGAACTGGCTCAGTTGGAAGACATGTGCGCGAAAGCGTTCACCTGGCTGACTGGCACGCCGGCCGACAACGAAACGCTTCCGCTGGGAAAACCGGCTCAGTTTTTTGGATTCGTGAGCTTGCGTCTGAAGAGCAACCATTCCGTGAGCCGTGCAGGAATCAGCCGCATGTTCTACGATTTGCTCACTTCAGACCAACAAAACGTGATCTCGCGCACGGCCACGCAACAGCATGCCAAGGTGGACGAGTATCTGGCCCAGCGACGCAAACTACTTCGTGAGCTTGAGCGTCTGCTGGCTTCCGGCGAATGCGATGAGCAAGAAGTTGCCGATTTGGGTGCCGATGTGGGTTGGCTTGACGTGCAGATCGCGTTGTTGCAAGCCAAAGCGTATACGGCGATCCGGGCCTCGCTTACGAACGAACAAGTCGAAACAATGATGGAGATTCGCTCGCGACATGTCCTTGAGTCGAGCCGCCTTGCCGAGTTGTCGCCGTTGCAGAGGGGGGAAAGACTGTTTTTCTTGTGTACCTCGTGTCATTCACCACAACTCGATAAGTCGCATGTCGGCCCCCCGCTGAACAACGTCGTCGGACGCCCCGCGGCTTCGGTCAGCGGTTACGCGTACTCGCCGGCGATGCGAGCACAGGGGTCAAAGGGACTGAGATGGTCAGCCGACATGTTGGAAAACTTTCTCAGCCAACCACAACGGTTCATTCCGGGCACGA
>CAYFJO010000570.1:0-6407 GCA_964343305.1 uncultured Pirellulaceae bacterium
GACTCGACGTGTGAGCTTTCCACCCGACGAGCATGTAGCTAACAGCGGATGCGATTGCCCAAACACCAATGATCATCAAGCGACTTCGGTTGCGCGGCATTCGACGCCATGCCATCGCGTACGCCAACCAGACAATTCCGGATAGGGCGGTCAGAATTTGCAAGTCGTAGATGAGCGCTGACGTTCTGCCACCAGGTTGGAGTCCCCAACATCCGAAACCGTGTACGAGATGATTGACGGCCAATGCGGCGACAAGACAAAGGGTTGATGCAACGAAAAACATGAATCGAGAGGATACTAAAGGGCAGAATCGTCTTCATCCAGGCACAACCAGTATTGGGGGCGCAACTTGCGATCAATCCAAGCAAACGGCGCAAAGACCACTCGCGAAACTCCGCCGCCGACTCGATACTCTGGTTCAAGGTGCCCCGACATAATCACCCCATGATTCGCTTCATTAACAATGACGACTGGACGCGCAGGGCGAAATAGCAGCCAAGGTAGACGCAAACGGCAGCAACGAGCAGCAATAACGTTCGCAATCGAAGTTGAAAGAAGCGAAGCATCCCTTGCTTCCGGCAAGCGCTGCGGCGAGTTCGTAAGATCATGGGCACGTCTGACGGATTGGGATTCAAATGTCATTAGCAGCGAACGCCGAATAGTCCACAGCAACGATTGACAACGTGGTTGCGCGCAAACGTGAATCCCGCAATACTGCCAAGCAGTGCAAGCGACAACGGTGCGAATGCAAACGACCAAACGCTATTGGTCACGATTGGTATCACGAGTCCCAGATTCAGACCAAGTAAGAAACCCATGAACGCACCGGCAATCCCACTCTCCTTCATAAGCAACCGTTGGGTGTCCTCGCGCGAAAGCAACGTTGGCTTTTGCGCGAACTTCTTCATCGGCGTCTTACGCGGCGCAGGTTCGATCGGCTGATTTGCGTCGTGTATGGAATTGAGAAGACGCCGAATTTCCGATGATGACTTTGGTCGTGCCATGCGTTTGGACCTCCACGGGGATGATAAATTCCAATCAACAAAGTGATTCTAACAGATGTCACGTGTTTGAATCAAAAATCTCGACGATTGCTCGCTATAATGCGCTCATGCGCAGCACGCCCGACAAGCCAAACCCGTATGAGCCACCAAGATTGCGAGATTCTCAAAATGTCGCCCCGCTTCAACGCGATCAATCACATTCCGAATCGTTTGCATTCAACGTGATTTGGTGGGTCGCGCTAATAGCGTGGCTGTCCATCGTACTTTTTCTCCTGATCTCCAACCCTGTTCAGTAGCCATGAACGATCCCAAGCAGAAACTCCGCTGGTGGCAGTTTAGCCTGCGGAAGTTCATCTTGTTGACGACGCTGTTTACAGTACTGGCCGTGGCGGGATGGCGCTATCGAGAGTGGGGGCGTGAATTGTGCGAAGAGCGTCTAAATCGGTGGGGTTGGGCAACCATCAATAAAGGACGAATCACGTATTCGAAGGACGGCTTTCGCGAATTCGATAGCAAATTCTGGTTGCCGATGAGAGTTTATGAATGGACGATTTGGCGTAACGAATCGGATTGGCACTACCCACCGATTTAACCACTGTCACTTCGCTGGCAACAGATGATCACCCACCTCCGCGTCCCACTGACTGCTACCATGATTCTATATTTGCTGTGCAACATCATTCGGGTTCCGCGTCCATTATCTCTAGCAAGGTTTCCACATCGTGAGCCCTTGACAGCGCAAACTCCGCGATGGTGATGTCATCCCTTCCACGACCCTTGAAGAACGGGACTACATCGTTTTCTGTTACCTCGCTGCTTCCGGATAGCCGAACGTAAATCAAGTAATCGCTGCTTTCTTTACCGCGAGGGTATAGTCTAATCTTGAACGCTTCGTCATCAGACTCCCCATGAATGTCAATTGGAAACGGTCCACTTATGAGAACACCTGGCCCGCTTATCCACATCACATCGCTAGACTCGATCCATCGGCTTTTGGTAATCGCACTGGGCAATTGCCTCGCGCTTTGTCCGACCTTTACGTGCTTCTCAAATAGCGCGAAGATAGCCTCGCATCTGCGATTCCGATCGGCCACGAATCGGCAGAACACACCGCCTGGCTTTGATTCCGAATTGAGGTAGTTCAAGACTTTCTGATTAGGCTCCTGGTGTGCCCAATGTGCGTTCGTACCATCGCGCAACCAGATCACGCGAAACTCTGGCGCATCTAACCCGATGGATGCATCGCGCAACTCTTTGGGCTCTGTTTTCCAGTCGATCTCGACCCGACTGGATAGTTCGTCAAATGTCCACGGTTGACCCGACCGCATGATACAGATTTGGTAGTCATCACGAAGGTCGCCCCATTTTCTAGGCCAATTGCCGTTGTTAGCGTCCATATATTCAATGCACATGTCCGCAACCCACCAAACGGCATACGCTCCCCGAATTGACTGATTGAAACGGTATGCAAAGGATACGCCTAGCGCGATAACCGCTGCAAACGCGACGAAAACCATCAATGTTCGAAGGCGAAATCGCACGATTTGTGATTAGGACGCAGCTGAAAAAGGACGGGGCGGTCGCCGCACGTTGCGACAGAAGACGGGCTGTGTGTGACTTCAAGTTTACCAAACGTTGGACCGTCGTCGGCGTGTTCGCAAGTTCCCGCGCACCTCACTCAGATCAACAGCCAAATTTGCTAGAATCTGAACGGCTACGCTGCACTTCACTTGTGTTATGGCGATGACGATGTGCTCAACTGTTACCGTTCCGTGCCCGCACTGGTCTGCTTCAACAATCGTGTATTCCAACACTTCGTAGCAACGTGGTGTCCACGGAAGTTCGCCAGACGTGGTAACTTCGGCGGTCTGAACGACTCGGCGGAGTTCCTTTTTTGCGGTGGACAGGTCATCGCCAAGGTTACATAGCAGGACAGCAGACTTGCTGCGCCCGTCCTCCAACACGCCAAGTAAAATGTGTTCGGTTCCAAGGTAATCGTTCTTCAGGGTGCGAGCCTGCCCGTCGGCCAACGCCAGCATCAGATTCCGTGCCTGTGTTTCAATACACATCGAGTTGCAATGTTCTGGCGGGTTGGAAATCACGACACCACCCCGAACGAAGAGAGCCGTGTAATGAATCTGCGTGGATTGTATTACAATGCAGCGTTACGAACAAACTAGTTGTGCAACTCGATGACTACTATGCGCCCAATGCACAGCACGCCCGACGAGCCGAATCCATACGAGCCGCCAATGTCGGACGGTTTACAAGATGACGGCCAGTCGACGACAACGGCATTCGCTCTCCACGTATTTCGAATACTGTTGGTGTCATTCGTGATTAGGGTGATCGTGATGCCGTCCATATTGGCGATTTTTGCATGGGTGTTTTCGCTGCCACACGTTTGATTGTCATGAAGAATTCAAAACTGAAACTCCGCTGGTGGCAGTTCAGCCTGCGAAAATTCTTTATCGCCGTGACGTTGTTTACGGTGCTGATAGGCGGAGGTTTTCGGCTGCGCGAATGGGGGCGACAACTGAGCAGAACAAGCGATGTGATGTTTTGGGACACAATCCACCTTAGGATTAGGCCAGATCCCGATGAGCTAATCACGATTGCCACGTTGAGAAAAAACGCTTTTCGAAGAACGTTTTGGATTCCAATTAGGTTCTACGAATTTACGTCGCAAGACAGATCTTTCGACGAGCGCTGGAGTGGCCATATTCTCGAATTGCGCGAGGCAAGAGTACTTGATTGACGATCGCACGGTGACCAGCAACAGTAAATCACGCACTACCGGCTTGCGCCGCGAGGCGGTCTGGCGAGCATTCATGAGTAGCGGTGTCACTTTCACTGCAACGAATCATCTTCATGTTCCTTGCGAAGCCTATTGCCGAAACTCGCGATCGAGAAGGTGAAAACGGCAATAATCAAGATTGATATCGCGATTGCAGTTGGGCTAAACAGTGCCGCAAAAACTGCACAGAATGCGGTTGCAGTGAACAGTGATCGTAGACTGAATTGGTCAGATCGGGAAGAATCTGAATTGTGATTTTCGGACTGTGATTCACTCATATCGTCACACTTGAAACGTTAACGAACCGGCGGAAGCCCAATTCGCTCGCGATGCCGTGAGCGTTGCGATCCAGTCGATTTTCTATTCTCGCGCCACCATTGCTCGACCGCCTGCATATTTCGATTCATGATGTCGTTATGAAACTCGTGAACGGGAATTCCTATTTCACTCAAGGCGTCGTTAATCGAGATGATATCGATTTCTGGGTCTTTTGCGGCCTCGATCAATATTGGCACGGCATCATCCCCCATGAAGGCCAATGCTCGTGCCGCATGAAGAAATGGGATTCGATCTTCCCCAGATGTCGGGCCGTACCAACGGTAGTTGGGATTCTTCAACTCGACGCGTAACACGTCAAGATCTTCAGCAAATCGATAGTATTGTATAGTCCGCCAAAGGTGAGGAAGAGCAAACAGCACAGCGCAAATCGCCGTCACGATCAACAACGACTGCAAACTAAATCGTGGCCATTCATTGGCGTTGCGTTTCATGGCTCGTCAGGCTTTTTCCCTATCCGACACCAAGACAATATCCGTGCGACCGTTTGCGGTCCTGCCAATACAACACCGGTCCACCAAGTGATCTGCGCACCAAGGAATACAACACCAGCTAGCGCGGCCCTCTGACCAACGGACATGGGAAGAAACGGAACGGCAAACACTGAAAACCATAAGACGCCGGAAACCAAAATCAACACGATACCAACTCTGGTTACGGTTGCGGATTTGTTTCGTTGCGTTTCTGGGTTTGTCATCGTTCGCCATCCGAATGCTGCTTATGGACGGTTACACCGTTTCCGTACACGAAGCTGGTCCGATTAAGCCGAGCCTTGCGACTGTTGTTTGGTAACGGACACGACTTCCGGTTCAATCGCGGAAAACCGAAGATATTGCTTGACGCCGATGACTATGAGCTGAATCTGAAACACGACCAATATGATCCAAAGCCAGCTTGCTCCAATCGCGATGTCGTAAATTAACGTGGCGGCCAGAACTATAAACCAGAGTGAGTCCAAGAGAAGGAAGATGCGATGAGGAAAGACCTTTGAGGCACCGGCAACGAGAAACAAACTCAAGCCAAGCAAACATGATTCTGCATCAAATGGCAATGGTTCGATCCCAGCCTTTGCATCACCACTGATAGGTAGTGAGGTTAGTACGAACAGGATCGCGATTGGGAGAACGTAGGAGAATCGCTTTTTTAGAGTGGTAACGAGGTCGATTGATGTCGGCGGCCCTATCCAATCGTTCAGAATTTCAAATCCCTCAGGAGAAAACTGAAATAGCCGCTTTTTTTTTCCACGAACCTCTAAGGATCGCCGGATCAACCAAGAGTCGTATAGTGTCGTGGTTTGAGACAGTTCATCTCGCAGCACTTCATGGCTTAATTCATCCTGCGCCGCAAATCGAAGGCGATCCGCAAAGACACTCACGGTCCACGACTTTCTTTTGCCTAGTAGATCAACGACCTCCAGCGTCTCAATTGGTTCACCAAGGTCTACGATTGGCGTCGAACGCTCTTCCATTGGCCCAGGGGAACGATATGGATTCGGTTCGCTTTGGTTTTGCATGGGGCCGGTGATCTTCTATTCATTTTGCCCAACGGTTGCGGTCGTTGACTGCAACGATGAGGACCGCGTCAAGGCATCGTCCATTCTATCAAACAAAGCCAATGTTTGAATTGTGGAAGCGGCGAAGACGCAGCTCCGAAGGAAGCGAACCGTCTTATGAAGTTGTATTGATTGAATACGATGTATAAAAGCAACCGTTGTCAGATCGGCGGCCAACGGCGAATCCCTGCCTCTGGCGGGCGTTTGTCCAGCTACACGTCGGATTTAAACCAAATCCCACAAGTGTTTCAATATGTACATCACCCTTCAGACGAGGCTTTGATGTTCATCGACTTCATGAAACCGACGTCCGAAACGTTCGATTTGATCCGTTCCGACTGCCGCATTGTCGACGCAAATGGTTTGGAATGGAAAGACGTTAGGAAGTGCGACACCGAAACCGGCGACATTTGGTATCACCGGAGAGACGAGAATAACAATCTCGTAATGGAGGAGATCGACGAAGAATTAGCGATTGACGATTCGAGTTTCTACGAAATCATCGACGGCATTCCTTTGCCAATGCCGAGAGAATTCACTTTCACATCACGACAACAACCGAAGTTGTTTCACGACAAGACAGCCGCCCCCCTTCGCCTGTTCTGATATTGTATCTGATCGCCCATGCCGTAGCGGAATTCCGCGAGCACGGGACGGTGATCGGATAGAATCGACGGCTCGATGTGGTAGAGGTTCAAGTGCCAATCGCGAGGAATTA
>CAYFJO010000571.1:0-6396 GCA_964343305.1 uncultured Pirellulaceae bacterium
ATCGCGATTGGGACGTCGAATTCGCTGGTGGTAGCCGTATTCACAACTACCGAGAACGGCTGGTGGATGGTGCCCTGTTCAACCATCACCAAACCAACTCGGTTGGTGGTATCTTCCGCATGGAAGCTAGTCGCCGCATGGGCCAATACAATTTCCTGTACGGTGGAGCACGCTTCGCGATCACTCAGGGTAACAGCCGCATAATCGAAAACCGTGGAGCCCCCACCAACGTTCGCCTGACGGACGAACACTACGTCCATTTGGAATTGTTCTCCGGTGGCGAATATGTCCGACCTCTGGGTGGCGGTGCCGAAATGTACTTCCGCTATGGTGTTGAATGGATCAGCTACGAAGGTGTTAGCAGCCAGTTTGAAGGAACCTCTCCTGGTTTCCTGAATCACGAATTCGCCGTCATTCCTGGTGCGGACATCGGCCTCGGTGGCTTCACCATCTCGATGGGTATCTATCGCTAGATGCTTGACTTGATTCCTTGAATCACCAAAGTGCGATCTAAAAAGCAAAGCACGGTGGCCACCCAGTCACCGTGCTTTGTTCGTTGATGGATTCTTAATGCGGGTGTCCCGGTCGATGACGTGGTCCCATCGGTCCCGGGAAACGAATCCGATGCGATTCCGCTTGCTCGCGAATCCGCGCAGCTTCTTCTTCCTCGCCAAGTCGCGATAACACGTCTGCCAACAGGTGTTTGTGCTCGAGCAGCGACATTTGGACAAAGTGAAAACTCGGGTTGCTCTGGTGGACATCGTTGAGGCCGTCGATCGACGCTTCGAGCATCGTGCGAGCCTCATCCAGCCGCTGGAAATCGCGCAAATATCTCGCCTGCGTCTGTTGCATCCGGCCAAGTGTTAGGCGGTACGACATCGACGCCGGGAATTTCTCGACCAATTGCCTTTGAAGGTCAACGGCTTGGGCATTGAGCTGCGCAGCCTCTTGATACCTTGCACTGTCCGCATCATGACGGTCTCGCGGTACGTCGTGTTGGACCACTTCCGACAATTTGTGCAGTGTCATGGCCCGCGAATGGGCATATTCCGGGATACTTGGATGCTTGGTGACCAAATCATCTACGCACTTTAGCGCCGAGCGAAATCGATCTTCAGCAGCACGCAACTCGTCGTGGCGTAGACGCCCAATGTCAATCGCCGCAAAGGTCTCGCCAAGTTGGTATCGATAGTCCGCCGCGGTGGGATATTGACGCGACAGCGACTCCAAGATGTCAATCGCTTTCTGCATATCCTCGGAAGCGAACTCCCTCGCTTGATCGCGATGGCAAAGGGCCAGCAGATAGCGATACTCGGGAATCGCCGGGGACTCCTTTTGAAGCTGGTTGAGAATCGTGATCGCCTTGCTCAGGTATTCATCGCGCCGCACATGATCCGCGCCGCCGTTCGGTCGAGGAGGATGACCGGGTCGTGGTCTTTCAAAATGCGGCGGAGGATTCGGATGCCGGCCGCTCGGCGGACCATCCTGCAAATGCGGCGGCGGGCTCGCGTGAGGAGGTGGTCCTTCACCCGGCGAGTGAAGAACGCGCTTGCCCAAAAAATAATACGTTCGTGCCAATTCGAATCGCACCTCCGGATCGGAGGATTCTGTCGCCTCAAGTGAATCCCGTGCCGCTCGATACACGACGAGCGATTGTTCGTCGTTTTTCGACGCCTGCAAAACGTTGCCAAGTTCATTTTGAATGCGTGCGATTTCGGTCACAAACTGATTCGGATCATCCGCATCATCGGCCAGTTTCTGATACTTGGCGATCGCGATTTTGTACGCTGCCTCGGCTTGCTCGTACTCACCCAGTCGCTGCCGAATATCCCCCACGCGCCGATTGGCTTTGGCGGCTTCGATTTTCAGCGACAAGTTGTCGCTGTCCTGTTGGGCAAAGCGATCGTAAACCGGCAGAATGTCGGCCAACAGCGCGGCGGTTTCCTTGGACAAAACAGGTTGCGCCGGCAGCTCGATCGTTTCGCCATCGTCAATTTCGAACGTAATCTGCGAAGGGGCCACGATGCGATCCGGGGCGAATCGCTCATAAACCTTGTCCAGCGCGTCGAGCGATATGTCCAACGTCGCCTCAATCCGCTCGCGCTGCTGGGCTTCGCGGATGTAGCCCGCCGAAGTTGTGACAACGACCAGGATCAACAGCAACACCGCAACGCTCGACAGGGTGGCCACCGCGGGATTGCGACGGCACCAGCGCCAAAGTTGTTCGGCCGCTGTCACGCGCCGCGCACGGATCGGGCGATCGTCCAAGAATCGTTGCAAGTCGTCGGCCAGCGCCGCGGCCGAGGGATAGCGATGGCCAGGCTCGTGGGAGATGGATTTGAGAACGATTGTCTCAAGATCGCGCGGAATCCGGGCATTGATTTTTCGGGGCCGAGGTGGCTGAAGACCTTGCGAAAGTTGCTGGATCAACTGACTGGCGTGCGAGTCCTCAATCGCCGGACGCAGCGTCAGCAGCTCGTACAACGTCACGCCCAGTCCATAGATATCGCTCGCAGCGCTCGACTCGCCGTGCAATTGTTCCGGAGCCATGTATTGCAGTGTGCCAACAATGTCGCCCGTTCGAGTCACATTGTTGCTGCTCTCATGCTTGGCCAAACCAAAGTCCGTGATCCACACGTTGCGGCGTTCGTCCAGCAGCAAATTCGACGGCTTGATGTCGCGATGCAACACACCTTGACTATGAGCGTATTCGATCGCTTCGGCCAGTTGCAGTCCGATCTTTCCAACGCTCTTCCAATACCGCGAACCTTGACTGTTCTGATGGCTCGCTTTTTGGGCCACACTTTCGACCGTGGGTGCAGACAGTTCCACCGTTTCTTTGCGTGCGATGGTGTTGGTGGAACCGCCCGGGGGACGCAGATGAAGCGAATCGGCAGCCGTCCCATCCAACAACGAGCCCGCGGCTTCCGAAACACTGATGCCGCTTACGCCTGTGTCTTGATCGCCTTGCGGTTGCTTCAGCTCTCGCAAGATCAGATTCAAGCCGACGCCGTCAATAAACTGCATCACGTAATAGTGCAGCCCGGCTTGTTCGCCAACACCAAACACGGGCACGACGTTGCTGTGATGCAAGCTGGCGGCGGCCTGCGCTTCACGTTCAAATCGTTGGAGATTTTGTGGCGACGTCACGGCACTGTTCGCCAACACTTTCAGCGCGACACGACGTCCCAGCGATTCCTGCTCGGCCTCGTAGACGACGCCCATTCCGCCGCGGCCTATCTCGCGCACAATTCGATAATCGCCGATCTGTTCGATCTTGCCACTGCCCAGTGACGCATGGCTTTGTTCGCTTTGCAGGTCCAAATGTTCGCGCTCGCCGAAACGCTCCATCATCGCGATCGAGGGAAACAACCGGTTGATTTGGTCCGCCAGTTCCGGATGCTTTTCCGTATACTCTTCAATCGATGGCGACTCGCCGTTGCGGCACCGCTGAACGAATTCCTCGGCGAGAATTTCCACGGGGTTACGATCAGGTTCAAGTTCAGTTGCCATAAACTCGTGCCTCGTGAGCCGTACGCGCTAGCGTCGGGCCAATACTTCGAAGCCCGCGGCTAGCGCCGTCGGCTCACTAATCAATTCCCATCACTTCATTAAGGATTTCTCGCAGCCGCTCCAACGCGCGCACATAGCGATTGCTGGCCGCCGTCTTTTGAATGCCAAGCACCTCGGCAACTTCCGTGTTGGTCAAGTGCTCGAAGTGCCGCAACGCCAGCACTTCGCGATCGATTTCGTCCATCGTCTCCAGTGCCTGGCGCAGTTGTTCGGTCCGTTCCTCCTTGATTGCCGCCAGACTGGGCGACGTCATTTCGGCAATCAATCGCGCGGCCAGCGAAACCGATGTCGCATTCGGATCGTCGGTGCGATCGATAAACACATCCTTGCGAACGTCGCGCTTTTGGACACCGAGGTGGTGTCGATGTGTTTTCAGCAGTATTTGCCATGTCAGTTGTCGTGCCCAAACAAAAAACGAAACGGCCGGTTCCTTTAAAAACTCGCCGATCCGTCGGGCAACTTCTATGTAGGCATCTTGCAGCACATCCGCGGAATCGACGCGGCCGTACAATCGACGATCGAGCCGAAAATCAACCATCCGCCGCAACTGCTCACGGTACTTGGAATACAGTTCCGCGACCGCGTGTTCGCCACCCGACCGCAAATAGGCAATCTCGTCAACTTCGTCAGGATAACTTTCGTCAGTCGTCACGGTGTGCTTTCGTACGCAGCTAACTCCAGATTCGAACCGCACATCCACTGTCCGGCGGCTCTTCTGCTCATTTTATCAGAATTGACGTCGATTGAACCACAGAATCGTCGATCGACGGCATTGCGATTGGGCGCGCAACGGTGGTTCACGTCACCGCGATCACAACCGAGATGCCGATCAACACGGCTCCGATCAGTCGCATGACCATCGTTCGGTGACTTGGTACTGAGCCAGACGAACTGACTTGATGGGCGAGAATCCAAGTCAGCAGAACGCCCCACAGGCCACGCATCGAGTAGACGATGTTGACTCTTGTTGCGTCTCCGAAGAGCCCCAGTGTGAGAGTCATGCCGATTGCTTGAAGCGCCATGAAAAGAGCGCCGGCGGCCAGAAGCGTCATGACACCCAGTCGACGAAGTTCTGACGGGCGATCAGCCAGCGGGACAAATGCCAGCGAGAAAATCGCTGCCCATCCAAATGCAATTGGCAGAAAGTACCCCGCTCCCCAGTCGGGAGCCCACCGCTGAATTAGCAAATCAAACAGCGTCATCGAACAAGCTGCCAGCAACGCAAAGCTGACGGACGCCAGAATTCGCGAACGCTGCACGGTTGCATCACGGCTCTGTACGAACGCGATTCCCACGACCGCGATCGCCGCTCCGATCCAAACGCGCGTCGACAATTCCTCATCAACAAAGAAACGCGAAGCTGCCGGCACGATCAGTACCTTGATGCCCAACACCGGCGCTGCAACCGAGACGTCTCCGCGCGCCACGGCAAGAAACATAAACAGTTGGCCCGCGAGAAACAGTCCACCGATGATCGCCGGCTGCCAAAGCATCCCAACCGGCTGCATCGTGCCGCCCATCAAAGACAACGCTGGAAACACGCAGGCCGATGCCCAGCAGACAAGGATCATCGACGTCCACGTCGAAACGCCGCGGTCCTGGGCACGCTGTAAACACAGCAGGCCGAAGATCACGAAAATACTGGAACAGAAAGGCAGTAGCAGATGAATTGTCCCAGTCCTTAAAACGGAATCTTCGGAAATCTCTTTGCTAAGGGCCTATCCCAAAAGCGGGACAGGCACCTGCAGCCAAGGGAGCCAGTCCCGGTTTTGGGATAGGCTCTAACTGTCACAGCCCCAGTACAAGGAGGCAGAGTAAGTTCCAAACATTTTCAATACAAGGAGAATCTCGATGATTCGCACATTTTCACTCTTGATCGTGGTTGCCGTTAGTTTGGTTGTTCCTGCCGATGTCCGTGCCGATGCCGAAGTCTCACTCAGTTATCCTGGCGAGACATGCACGTTGGCCGGTGACGCGTTGCTGTATGACGACAATTGGGACAAAGAAGTATTTGTCGTCCTCGATCCCAAAATCAAACGAACGATTCAAAAAGCAATCGATCGCGACGTCTCAAATCTGGCCATCGCCTGGGTCTGGGGCAAATACAACGGCCAGCGCGTCAAGATCATCAAAGGAGCCGGATTTCTCTCCAAAAGGCAAAGATAGCCCCGACTGAACATGGCAAAGGTCCAGCAAATTGCTGGGCCTTTGTCTTTTTTGTATGACGCAGCCAATTGCTGGAGTCCAGGCTTTAGCCTGTCATCGCAGCCTAAAGGCGCCTAAAGGCTGTACTCCAGCGGACATCGTCAACTCGGCCGCGATAAATGTCGTGAGGTCGTCCGTCCACGTCGGTCCAGGTCTTGTCTTCTTGTATTTTTCGCAGCGATTCTACGCGAACTTTGTTTATCGCGCTCGCGATGCTTGGCGGATTTGCATCGACTTGAGTAGCTCATTTAGGTCGAGCTTGATGTATGGCCGCTCGGCGGCGGGGTGTTTGTGGTCAGCGTTGGCGATGTGCAGGATTCGGTCTTCAGGAATGAAAAGAACGTTGTGCAGGTTGGAACTCATCGCGACCGGGCGGCTCATGAGCCACTTGCCGTTTTCGGCGTCGAATTGGCCGTAGCGTTCCTTGACGCGTTCTTTCAACTTGGCCAGGCGGCCGCCGGATGAGAGCAGGACCGTGTCTTCAATGCCGTCGCCGAGCAACCGATGCGGTTGACCGGGCTTGACGAATTCGATTGACTCGGGCGTGGCGGCGACCCCGACGGCGTCGTTGGTTTTGCCATCGGCGAAGACGTAGTAGTATTCGCACGTTCGCGGGCT
>CAYFJO010000572.1:0-6391 GCA_964343305.1 uncultured Pirellulaceae bacterium
GAGAATGAAACGCGGATCGTCCCACAGCCCTTCGTACCATCGGAGCGTCTTCTTTGGACTCGCATCACCCGGTGTTTCGTAGCGATCTGAATCACTCGGTTGCGGTTTTCGCGGTAGTTCAAATGCTGGCTTCGGCCGTGCGTCCAACGTTTTGTCGGGGCGAACAACCAACGCCTGATCGGTCGGCGCATCGCCTATTTTCAACTGCGGTGGCTCATCCGAAGATCCTCGATCACTGCCACTGGCGCACGCGATCACCGCCGGCCCGACTAAAGTCGCCAGCAAAATCCGCCAAAGCGACTCGCTGCGCGTTCTTGTTGTCGCCTTCATAACATGGCGCCTTTCGTACTTGTCATGCCTCGTGATTGAACAACGTCTGGTCAACGTGGTGCGCAAAGAAAACCCCGGCTTCTCGAAAGAAACCGGGCTTCTGTCTTTCATGGTGGTGTCCGCGCCGGGGCAAAACACAGTGCGTTCATCCGACCACCTCAATATGCATTGTGGCGCGGGTCAATAATCATGATTGAAGTGAATTATACTTCGCAGCGGAATTGCTCCTGTATCAGGCGGCTGACGCTTTTCAACTAGGCAGGGAAATGGGATGAGAATAGGCATCTCCCCGATGGGTTCGAGATCGAGCGTCTCTGGCGCTGTTCAACTATTTTCCAGCACCCACTGAACGGCGTGCCGCGTGAGCCGTGCCGTGCAGCAGCACCGGCAATACCACCAAGTCATTTTCCGCGCAGGTGATCACGCGCACCAAGTATTGATACTGCCGGTAGAAGCCGTGGAAGAAAGTCAACTGCTGGGCGCCGTGCGTCGGATCGTCGAAGCAATCGATGTCCAAAGTAATTTCCGCCGGCGGCTCGTCGAACGAATCGACAAACCGCTGGATGAACCAAGCTTCCAAGTTCAACAGGTCGCGCGCGGTGACGGCATTTTCAAACCGCGACAGTGTCGGCTGGCTGGCCAGATCCTCATCGTCGGGCAAGCGGTCGGCGATCAGTTTGAAGACCGCATCGCTGCGCAGCGCGTCGTGATCGTTTTGATCTTCGTAACCCGCCAGAATGCCGAACAGGCGGCTGCGAACCATTTCCAGGATGGAGTGATCCGGGTCCAGCCGGGAGTTGCAGAGCTGAGCCGCGAATCCTGTGGTCAGTCCGATTTGTTCATCGAATTGCCGAAACAGCAACAACCCCGTGTCGGTGGAAAGGTCCTCCGCAACGGGTTCGATTTCAATGGGCTTTTGCGAAGAAAAAACAAGTCCCAAACTCCAAACATCGTGTAAAATCATCCTGAGCCTCCAAGCGTGAAAGGAAGTGCTTTGTAAATCACTCCTTAGACGCGTTTGGGCGCTCAAGAACTTCCTATGTCATGAATAATCCGGGCTAGCGCGGATTATTCACTAACCCGACGCGTAAGCGAGGGACAATCTGGACTTAGTTAGTCCCTCGCTTACGCTTCGGGTTACGAGGGAATTCGAATTTCGAATTTGTTTCGGATTTCGAGTTTCGAGTTTCGGATTTAGCACTGGATGATCACTACAACTGCCAACGAAATCGACCTCAGTCCCATCAACCGCATCGTCGACGACATCGGCGGTGAGCCCGACGCGGTAATCCCGATCTTGCAGGCTGTCCAAGAAGAGTATCGCTACCTGCCTCAAGAGGCTTTGCAGCGCGTTTGCGAATTGACCGAGATCACGCTGGCTTCGATCATCGGCGTATCGACGTTTTACGCACAGTTTCGCCACTCCCCGGTGGGCAGGTACATCGTCAAGGTCTGTCATGGCACGGCGTGCCACGTTTCCGGCGCCACGGAGATTACCGACGAAGTGCGACGGCGTTTGCAGATCGAACCTGAGAGCGACACGGACCCGGAGCGGATGTTTACGGTGGACGAGGTGGCCTGCCTGGGATGCTGCAGCCTGGCCCCGGTGATCATGATTGAAGAGACAACGGCCGGTAAACTCACACCGGCCAGCGCGTGCCAGGCAATCGAAGCCTATCGGATGGATCCGCCCATCGTGTCTTGCCATTCAACAACGCCCCTCCAGCGCGTGCCAGGCAATCGAAGCCTATCGGGTGGGGCAGTGTGCATGCGCGATAGTAATGGCGTGGAAATTCGGATTGGGCTTGGATCCTGCGGGATCGCTAGCGGGGCCGCGGCCGTTGGCGACGCGCTGGCGGCGGCGGCCCGACAAGCAGGCGCCGACGGCGTGGTGAAAGCGGTCGGATGCAACGGCATGTGTCACCGCGAGCCACTGGTCGAGGTCGTCAACGGAGATGGTCAGCGAGTGTTGTACGGCAACGTTTCGCCGGAGTTTGCGCGGACCATTGTTGCGCGGCACGTTGGTCCTCGGCGGGTCCTTGCCCGGACAAGATGGTTGGCCGGCGACTTATGGGACCTAGTTTCGCGCGGCGGTGAGGAGCAGGTTCCGCTGGGCGAGCAAATCGATCCGACAACCGGGGCTGCCGGTGCGTATCTGGGAAAACAGAAGCGAATCGTCCTGGAAAACTGCGGCCAGAGCGATCCGCTGCGTATCGAGGACTACCTGGCTCGCGGCGGGTATCAGGCATTGGGGTGGTGTCTGAAGAGCAGTTCGCCCGCCGAGGTGGTGGAAACGATCAAGAAGTCAGGGCTGCGCGGTCGGGGCGGCGCGGGTTTTCCGACGGGGCGGAAGTGGTCGTTCTGCCAGGCACATCCGAGTCCGATCAAGTACGTGATTTGCAACGGCGATGAAGGCGATCCGGGAGCGTTCATGGACCGGCTGGTGTTGGAGGCGGACCCCCACCGGGTGCTGGAAGGCTTGGCGATTGCAGCCTACGCCATCGGGGCCGGGGAGGGCTATTTCTATATTCGCGCGGAATACCCCCTCGCCGTCCGGCATATTCGGGAGGCCATCCGACAGGCGCAGTCGCGGGGCTTTCTCGGCGAAGGCATTCTCGGAACCGATTTTTGCTTGAAGCTGGAAATCCGCGAAGGCGCGGGAGCGTTCGTTTGCGGGGAAGAGACGGCATTGATGGCCTCGATTGAGGGCCAGCGGGGAATGCCCCGTTTGCGGCCCCCCTTCCCGGCCGAGCAGGGCTTGCACAATCAGCCGACCAACGTGAACAACGTCGAGACGTTGGCATGCGTGCCGTGGATCATACGCCACGGCCCCGAAGCGTTCGAAACGTTGGGCACCGAAACGAGCAAAGGGACCAAGGTCTTCGCACTGGCGGGAAAGGTCAAGCAGGGCGGGCTCATCGAGGTGCCGATGGGCATCACGATTCGCGAGGTCGTCGAGGAAATCGGCGGCGGCATCAAAGATGGACGCACCTTCAAAGCGGTGCAGATGGGCGGTCCTTCGGGTGGGTGCATTCCAGCCGCACTGGCAGACACGCCCATCGACTATCAGGCGCTGGCCAAGACCGGCGCCATCATGGGTTCCGGCGGCATGGTGGTCCTCGACGACCATGACTGCATGGTGGACGTGGCCCGCTTCTTCCTGCAGTTCACGCAGGCCGAGTCGTGCGGCAAATGCACGTTCTGCCGCATCGGCACGAAACGGATGCTGGAGATTCTCGAGCACATTTGTGAGGGGAAAGGGCAACCCGGCGACCTCGAAACGTTGGAAGAGCTGGCGGATCGGGTCAAACGAACCAGCCTCTGCGGACTGGGTCAAACGGCACCTAACCCAGTGCAGACGACGCTGAAATACTTTCGCGACGAATACGAGACGCACCTGAATGAGAAGCGCTGCCCCGCAGCCAAGTGCAAATCGTTGATCCGGTACCGGGTCAACGAAGAATGTATCGGCTGTACGCTGTGCGCACAGGTCTGTCCGGTGGACGCCATTGCGTTTCGGCCGTACGAGAAACACGAAATTGATGAGACGATATGCACGCGCTGCGATATGTGTCTGCAGGTGTGCCCAGTCGATTCGGTCCAAGTGGAGTAAGACCATGGCAACTGTAACGGCGACCCTCGATGGACAAACGGTAGAAGTCGCACCGGGCATGACCATTCTGCAGGCGGCCAAAGAGCTCGGGATCGAAATTCCCACGCTCTGCTTCGTGGAAGGGTTCGAGCCGGTTTCGTCTTGTTATCTCTGCGCGGTCCAGGTCGAGGGGCGGCCGAACCTCTCGCCGGCCTGTGCCATGCCCGTCGCCGACGGCATGGTAGTCAGCACTTCGAGCGATGACGTGCGCGCATCCCGAAAGATGGCGTTGGAGCTGTTGCTCTCCGATCATACGGGCGACTGCATCGCCCCCTGCCAAGCCACGTGTCCTGCCGGTCTGGACGTCTCGGGATTCTCGTTGAAACTCGCTGAGGGGCAACGGCGAGAGGCGATGCAGGTGATCGCTGATCGTCTGGCGCTGCCGGGCGCCTTGGGACAGGTTTGTCCAAGGTTGTGCGAGGATCGGTGCCGGCGAGGCGATCTGGACGAGAGCGTCTCGATTGGATCGCTGCACCGGTTCGTCACCGTTGACGACCTTGCCACCGGGGAGCCTTTTGTGCCACCACGAATGGAGGCGAGTGGAAAGACGGTGGCGATGGTCGGCGCGGGACCGGCCGGTCTGGCGGCCGCGTTTTATCTGCTGCAAATGGGCCACGACTGCACGCTGTTGGACGCGCAGCCGGAAGCGGGCGGAATGCTGCGCTACGGCATTCCCGAGTATCGTCTCCCCAACGCCGCTTTGGATGCCGAAATCGATCTGATCCAGCGTCTGGGTGCGCGGTTTGAGATGAACCGTCGTTGGGGCGCCGATTTCTCGCTCTCCGAGTTGCGCGCGGAGTATGACGCGGTGTTCGTCGCCATCGGAGCCGCCGACTCGCAAGGCCTGCGGTGTGAAGGGGAAGAGCTTGCCACTTCGGGCATCGAGTTTTTGGAGCAGGTGGCAAAAGGCCAGCGGCCGCCGCTTGGTGACAAAGTCGTGGTAGTCGGCGGTGGTGATACGGCCATGGACGCCTGCCGCTCGGCGGTCCGACTGGGCGTCAAAACGGTGACCGTTTTGTATCGGCGGACGCGCAACGAGTTGCCGTGCTTGCTGGAAGAAGTCGACGGTGCAGAAGAGGAAGGCGTCGAGATCGAGTACCTTGTCGCCCCGCTCCGGCTGGCTCGTGCCGGCGACGGCTTACTCGAACTAACCTGCCAGCGGATGCAGTTGGGCGAACAGGATGCATCGGGCCGGCGGCGTCCCGTCCCGATTCCCGATTCCGAGTTCCGCGTCGAAGCGACCACGGTGATCGCGGCGATCGGCCAGAAAGTGAACTGCGAGCTGGCCGCCGGCGAAGGCCTGGACGTGACCAAATGGGGCGTCGCAGCCGATCCCAAAACGCTGGCGACGAACATTGCCGGGGTTTACTGCGGCGGCGACGCGGTCTCCGGTCCAGACGTCGCCGTTCGCGCGGTCGCGGCGGGACGCCTGGCAGCGGTTTCGATCGATCAGTACCTCAAAGGTCAACCCGTCGTCGGAGAAAAGAAAGCCACCAATATCCTGATGCGCCGACTTGACGAAGGGGAACGCGCCAAGCTTTACCGCCGGATTGAGACAACGCCTCGAACTCCCGGGGCCCAGATCGATCTCGAGCGACGCACGACGAGCTTCGACGAAATCGAAGCGCCGTTTACCGCGGAGCAGGCTGTCGCCGAGGCCCGTCGCTGCATGAGCTGCACATGCCGAGAGGTGGTCGGTTGTGACCTGCGGGAACTCGCCACCCAGTATGATGCTGATCCGTACCGGTTCGCCGGCGAGCGACGGCAGTTCTCCCAGGACCTATCCCACCCGGAGATCATCTACGAACCGGGCAAGTGCATCATGTGTGATGCCTGCGTCCGGGTTGCTGCCGAAGCCAAAGAGACAGCCGGCTTGGCACTGATCGGACGGGGTTTTCAGGTGGTGGTGGGAGTTCCGTTCGATGGCAAGTTGTCCGACGGCCTGAAGGTTGTAGCGCGGCGATGTGCCGAGGTGTGTCCGACCGGAGCGCTGGCCCTGCGAACTGACCGAGCTTGCGACGTCTGCGGGGCTTGCCAACTCGTTTCGTGCGGAGTGACGGAGATCGCCAGCGGCTGACCATCGATCCCGTAGACGTCGGTGACGCGCGGCCTGTGTGTCCCGATTACCGCCAAAGTCACGGAACTGTTGAGAAGGAAACCGTAGACGGCTCTTCGCTTGCGCGTCGGGTTAGTGTGGATTCGAATTTGCGCGGTGTTTTAGGCAAGATAGCCGCAACTCCTTTTCACAGAGAACATTACGTCGTTTGGACGGCGGTTCATGAATAATCCAGGCTAATCCCACGTTGACAAAATACGGCTGGTGAAATGCGCCCATCATGGCGTGGCGCGCTGAGGTAAGGGCTGTTCCTATATTCGATCCGGCAGGAAACCGATTGCAACCTTACTTTG
>CAYFJO010000573.1:0-6379 GCA_964343305.1 uncultured Pirellulaceae bacterium
AGCTGCGGACCGTCTGGCGAGAGAAGGAGTGTTTCTCAATTCGTTTTGCGGGAACTCGACCTGGCGTCCGTCGCGCACGACTTTTGCCCCAATTCGATTGATTTTGTAGGGTGGCCTTTCAAGGCAAACCAGTTTTCTCGACAGCCTTGGAATACCGTCGTACTGACAAATTCGAGTGAATCGAAGAATTGGTGTGTGGTATTTTCCGGAATTTTTTCCGTCAACCCGCAAACTTGCACGGTCTCGGGCCATGATCTAATAGGTAAAACGGCACAAGGTGTTGAAAGACCACATCGCAGCACCTAAACCGCTTCGTCACAAAGGGTTGTGGATTGAATTCAGATTTTGCGTCAGACCGGCATGAGGAATTCATGGCCCTTTACATGGGCTGCCAGCGGAAGGTGTACGCGTTCATTCGCAGCCTGGTCCCGCATCGACCGGACGCCGACGAGTTGGCGCAGGAAGTTGCGACTGTGCTGTGGCGGCGGTTTGATGAGTTTGAGCTGGGTACGCATTTCGACCGGTGGGCATACACGGTCGCGCGGTTCTGTGTGATGGATTTTAGAAAGCGGCGGGCGCGGCAAGATGCAGCTTTCAGTGAATCGGCGATGGAAGCGATCGCCGATGCGACGGCGAATCATAACGAGCGGCACGAGGAGTTTCGTGATGCGCTGGAACATTGCCTTGGCACGCTGTCGACCGACGACAACCAACTGCTGAAGCGACGCAGCGATCTGGATGTTACGAACCGGCAGATCGCACACGATTTGGGCCGATCGGAATCCGCAATCAGCCGCGCGCTGAACCGAATCTACGACGCCCTGCTCCAATGTATCGCTGCGCAGGAATTGACGGCAGAAGAAGGAGCCGCGCCATGAGCCTTGATCGCGAACAACGGCAGAAGTTGATAACCATGTGCGCGGCGATGCGCGACGATGAGATCACGCCCGCAGAAGTGTCTGAACTTGAGCAATTGGTGACGACCAACCCAGACGCAATGCAACTTTACGTGCGTTTCATGGCCCTCACCGCTTCGCTGGACTTTGACGGTGTCATCGAAGCGCCATCGATCGACACAACAGTCTCAGTGAAGCCAAGACACCGGTCGTGGAGACGTCTTGCCGCCGTTGCAGCGCTGTTGTTGGTTGTGGTGTCCGTGTCAATCGTCTATTGGCCTATGCCCCCTTCATCAAAGCCGGCGATCGCAAGACTACATCGAACGGTCGACGCCCAGTTTGTCGGCCAACATGCTGCGATTCACGACGGTGATTTCATGATGTCGGGAACGTTTGACTTGGCAAGTGGGTTCGCCGAACTACACCTGACCAACGACGTTGAACTCATTTTTGAGGGGCCCGCGCAATTCGAGCTGGTCAGCGACATGCGTGTGGTGCTACGTCACGGCAAGGTGGTTGCAGACGTTCCGCCAGCGGCGAGAGGCTTTGTCGTCAGTTCGCGTGAGGTCCAAGTCATCGATCTTGGTACGCGGTTTGGAATCTATGCCAACGAAAAGTCAGGCACGCAAGTGCAGGTGATGGATGGCAAGGTGATGGATGGCAAGGTGATGGATGGCAAGGTGATCGTACGCTTGCCTGACGAAACGGATTCGCCGGAACCGTTGGAAGATGATCGTGAATTGAAAACAGATGACTGGGAAATTTACGAACCGGATACACTTGTTGATGGCAAGCAGCCTGATCCTCTTGAACCCGTTAAGTTCGTGACGGAATTGCCAGCGAGTACGGACGAAAAACCAACGCGCGTCGTGGTGCCGCCGGCGTCAGAGAAACGCGGACAGTCAGGGCCGACGGTCAGCGCGAAAGTCAGACAGAAATCACCCCCACCAAATCTCAAACATGGAGCTTTGCAAAACAACAACTTTGTACATCTATTCTGTGAGCGAAACTGGCAAATAATCAGCGAGCCGCTCAATGTAGACACGGTGGAAACGGGGCGACACGCACCGCCGAAAGGTGATTCCACGTCGGATCCAACGGAGGTTTCCGTGAATGAACCTGTCAACTCATACCTGTTGCACTTTGAGCCGCGAAAGCAGCGCAAAAAGCGGAACAGAACCATTTCGGGCACCGTCCGCTTTCAACAACCAATTCTCGGCATCATTTGGAGCGCCAAGCTATTGAATGCGACGGACCAGTCGCTTGGCGCCGAGCGCACGACGTATGAAAAGGGCGGTTACCGAGGATTGGAGTCACCGGACTCGTTTCGGATAAGTGAGGACCGTCGCGTCCTGGCGTTCAAAATGCACGCAAGTATGGTCGATCAGATTCGTGTGATCGTCGCGGCTGGACAACGATAAACAGAGGATGCGGTCGATGAAGCTGTCGTTTGAACTGTCGGCATCCTACACATGGGAGATTTTCGTGAAGAGTAACATTAGCCGGTTGGCCCTGTACGTAACTCTTATGGTCGTGATCATGACCGCGATGACGCTAGCGTTTGCGCAAAAGAACTATCCCGTGCCAAGTGGTGGCAGTATCAAACTGCCGAGTGGCGGATCGTTCATGCCGTTTCAGGAGTTTATGAAAAAGTACGGCTATTCCGGTCCCGGCGGCGGCATGAATGCCCAGCAAGCGAGATACCAGGCCGTCATGTTTCAAAGACGGTATGCGCAGAATTACATTCAAACCGCGAAACAGAAGTTGCCGCAGTGGAAAGCGGAAGCCACGCAACTCCAAGGCCGAATCCCCTCGTTGCAATTTGATGTCAATGCCGCACGGACTGAAGCCGAGGCTGCCACCACTCAGCGAAGGAAGCGATCGAGAGAATTGGTTGCCCTCAAACAAGAATCACCCGACGATCCAAATCAACCATTTCCGACGGAAGAGTCGGACGAGGTCAAACAGGCTCGCGAGGTCCTCGCGGAAGCAACACGGGTCGAATCGAGCGCGAAAAGAAATTTGGAGAACAAGGCCAGGCTGGCTGCCGGCGCGCAGGCGAAACTAAACAAGACGCAACGGACCATCGCCGAAGTTCAAGCCACGATTCCCAAGGCACAAGCGTTCCTCAACCAGTCGAATGGATTTCTTAACGGGGCGAAAAACAACCGTAATCGCAACAAAGGCAGTCGTCGTGGCAAGCGAAAAAAATAGCCAGCCCTCCCTCCATCAACAAGGAAAAATCCGTGAAAACAAAGAATGGTTTTACTATTATCGAACTCTTGGTCGTCATCACGATCATCGGCATACTAATTGCTCTAACCCTGCCTGCTCTTCAGGCTGCACGCGAGAGCGCCCGGACTGTTCAGTGCAAGAACAATTTGCATCAATTCGGTGTCGCGGTTTTCCAACATCGGGATCTTTTTCCGCATGGCGTGGAAGGGCTGCACAACCATTGGACGCCCACGCTGATGCCCTACATGCAAGGCGTACAGAGTCAATATATTTGTCCGAACGACGATTTTCGGTTTGACGACTTTGGGATGAAAGTAGAGTTCGTACCTAAAATGCCACCATCATTGAAAGTGGGTGTGGTAGAGGACGAGTCGACGGTGTTCCTATATAAAGAGAAGGAGTCACTTACGCTTGCCCGTAACTTGCGCGTTGAAATCACTTTGCCCGGAACGGCGAATGGCAACCCGGCATCCCATTCGCCGGGCAGTGTACCGGCCGGGACTGTTGTGGATTGCTATTATGCGCATTTTGACCCGACAGGGAAGGGGGGACATGCGGGTGTCGCGGAAGTCACGTTCTCGGAAGAAATCCTCGGGCTGATTGTTTCGGCACGGGCCCTCGGACGCTCTCACAGAAGGTTTGCAAATCGCCGCACGAGATACCAGAGAAGAGGCCCTATCGGCCTGGATCACTCCCAAGACTTCATGACGATCAGCCCGGACAGGCATACACTGACAATGGGCCCTTACTTTACGCCTACGTTTATTGATGACTTGCGGGTGATCACGGAACCCGGCGATGTGGCGGAATATTCCAGCTATGGGATGAACAAGCTCGCCACGGCCCGCCACGACTCGATGGATTCTTCACAGGTCTTGATGGCCGGTTATCGGAAGACCGTGATTGACCGCGACCTGATCCGGCAAGACGACGACATGACTTGGGTCGAGCATCGCCACTACGGAACATTTGCGAATGTCTTGTTTGGCGATGGCAGCGTCAGATTGGTTGGCGACGCCGCATTTTTTGATCCCAACAAAGAGCATTGGAAGTGGGACAAGTAATCCGATGGACAAGGTTCGAGATTGGATTAACGAGCACAGGGCCGCGACCGGCGGTGCCCTGGCTTTCATTTTAATTGTGTGTTGTTTTGTGGTCGCACGTTCTTTCCGCGGTCCATCGACCCAAACGCCGTACGAATCCATGGCGTATTTCTATGACCAAAACACCGGCAAGCTCTTACAGCCCCCGACACCAACGAAGGGCCACTGGAAACAGACTCCGGACCATACAACGGACTTCCTGCCGGAGTACGGGCCGATGTGTATACCTGCACGTCGTGTGCGGATAAATCGAGTCTGTTCATTGCCCAGCTTAGTATTCCCGCCGAAGCACTCGGCGACCGTGCCCCGCCACGACCGGAATCAGACGGGGAAGATATGGAAGATTTCGATTTGGAAGATCTGGAATATTTGGAAGACCTGGAAGAGTCTGAAGACCTGGAAGAGTCTGAAGACCTGGAAGAGTCTGAATTCCTGGAAGAGTCTGAATTCCTGGAAGAGTCTGAATTCCTCATCCGTCGTCCCTCGGACAAACAGTGGTACTGGCCGGAGAGTCCAGAAGGCCAGAAGATCTCTCTCGAACTTGCGGAGAAGTGTGGCGAAAAACAGAGGCCGTTCCTTTGCAGACCCACGTCGAGCAACAAAGATTGAACCACATGGGCGAAGTAAGAAAAAGTAACGAGACGCCATACACGTTCATGATCGTCTTGGCATCCAAGGGTGCAGCGCAAAGGCTACAGTTGAACTACTAGGGGACTCAATTCGACTAATGCTGATTATCTACAAGGAGTAAAAATATGCTGAGGTTTGACGTACGTGGTGTGGGAGTCGCTGGTTGTACATGCATTCTGTTTGCCTGTTGTACGGGCTTGCTAGTGGCGGATGGCGACACGGCCGCATCCGCTGACGCGTCGAAAGCGCCAGCAGTCGTACACTTGGATGACCTTGTACGCATTGCCGATGCCGGCGGGGGAAAGCTTACAGAAGAGCTGCGCGATGCGTATTTGCTCTATACCGAACGCTTGGTGTTGGCGGACTTGAAAAAGGCCAACAGGGAGATCCCCGCCAACGTTCTTGAATGGGTACGCAACGACCCGGAGTTGCGGGATGCTGCGTTTGGTGCGATTTACCCGAGAGACCCGCGCGTGTTGCGCAATCTGTACCTGCTGCATCGAGATCTTGGGGAAGATTTTTGTATTAAGTACAAACAGTTGGTTATTGCACAAGCAGTAGGGCGCCGCATGGTCGGAGTTGGTAGGCGTGCGACTGCTGGCAAGTTTAAGAAGTATATCGAGCCTGTGCTGAAAAGAGAAACGCGCGTGAGAAGGGAAGGGCGCATATTTTGGCCGAAAGAGCCGGTTGCAGGAGCCATCAAACCAGGAAGCGTCAAGCTCAGTGCGTATGAAGAACCGACGCTGCCGACGCCCAAGCCGACGCCTGAGGGGCAGAAGCCGAAGACGATCTACGATGCCATGTTTGACTTCATGTGCGAGAAAAACGTCACAGCGCAACAGATCTACATGCAGAAGCCGAAATTGCCCATTGAGTTATGGGCATACACGAAGTCGAAAGGCTTCCCGTTCTATGGTGGAAAGAAGAAGTTGCACAAGCAACTCATGCTGATGCTCCGGCACAAAGGGCTTCGGGATGGAGGACGTGACCCATACCCCTCATCCGCTGAATACTGCCTCTGGTTGGCGCACCTCCACGAAGACAAGCCGCACAAGCCGGACCGCGAAGTAAAAGGAATATGGCCGCTCTTTCCGATTCAGCGCACGCCCTGGCCCGGGCTACTTCCGCTAAGCAAGGGACAGCCCATCCGTGAGGCTGCCCATATAATTCGCAGGTATTCGGGGGAGATCCCGATGGAGAGAAGAAAGGAGCGTTTTCAGAGCTACGGCAAGTACCGGGGCACGGATAAAGTCGAACTCGCTATGCTGGATCCCCTGCCGTGGGCCGTGACTTCATGGCCCGGCATCGTGCACCAGGGCGGCGCATGCGGCACCATGTCGAGTATCGGCGTCGGAACGCACAGTGCCTTCGGCATACCCAACATGAAAGGAGGGCAGACCAAACATTCTTGCTTTATCGTATACAAGAGGATTTGGTCCGGGGACAGAAGACAAGAAGAAGGGTAATTGTCTAGCGTCTTATCCCCCCAGGGGAAACTGGTAAGAATTACTGACG
>CAYFJO010000574.1:0-6374 GCA_964343305.1 uncultured Pirellulaceae bacterium
CGCAAAAAGAAAAAGCAAAAACCACCTGACTGACCACAAAGTAGGTGGCATTGGGGGTTAGCCACCCACGTCTTTCGCCACATTACCTCTCAAGGAGCAATCCATGCGACACTGCCTTCCACCACTTGCTTCGTTTTTTCTGATGCTTGCTGTCACCACCGCTGCGACAACAACCTGCCAGACCTTTGCCGCCAATGCTCCCCTCGTCGAATCGTATCTCTCGGAAGGAGAGCTTTCGACGGGCGCGGCTGAATTGGCAAAGCAGATCAGCCAATCGCCCGATGACCAACAGGCTCGCTTCAGCCTGGGCATCATCCACTTTTTGCAGGCGATCGAAGGCTTGGGCCAGGCGCAGCATCAGTTCGGGCTGCTTCAACACCGCGTCCGGCGCGTTCCGTTGTTTCGCATTCCCATTCCACCGAACGACAAGCCAGAAGAACTGAGCTACGAAAAGGCCCGCCAGATCGTCGCCGACTTTCTAAAGGACTTGGAAAAAGCCGAAGCGACGCTTGCCGAGGTTGACACGACCGAGGTCAAGTTGCCTTTGCATCTAGGCCGCGTTCGCCTGGACCTTGATGGAGACGGCGAGGCGACCGACGAAGAGACGTTTTGGCGGATCTTTGCGATGTTCGATGGCCGCGTGGGCCGAGACATCGGTGAGGCGTTTCGCATCGGATTGGACGGCGGCGACGTCCATTGGCTGCGTGGATATTGCCATGTGGCCATGTCACTGTGCGAATTTGCGTTAGCTCACGATTGGCGAGAGGTTTTCGAACGCTGTGCACATTTGATTTATCCACGCGTCAAAACACCCCACACTTTTTTGGCCGACGAACAAATGGACCCGTTGCGATGGACGTTCGATTTTCGTCTGATCGCGGACGTTATCGCCTACATCCATCTGTTGAACTTTCCTGTCGAAGAACCCGATCGCATGGCAAGTGCGCTCAAGCATCTGCACGCCGTGGTGGCACAAAGCCGTGCTTCGTGGACGCGCATTCTTTCGGAAACCGACGACGATGGCGAGTGGTTGCCTGGTCCCGATCAAACGGGCGTCATCCCAGGCGTGCGTATTCGGCAAGAAATCATCGACGGGTGGCATGGCGTTTTGGATGAGGCCGAATCGATCCTGCGGGGGCAAAAGCTAATCCCGTTTTGGCGCGGTTACAAGGAAAAACCGTCCGAAGTTTTCACACAACGCCGCGGCATCAATTTAAAACGCGTTTTTACCGAGCCGAAGCGGTTCGATGTCGTGATGTGGGCCACGGGGACCGGCGCGACGCCGTTCCTCGAAACAGGCGAACTTACCAAACGCGAGACTTGGGGCAGGTTGACACAGATATTTGGGAGCAATTTCCTAGGTTTCGCGTTTTGGTTCAATTGAACGATTGCGATACCGCTGGAGAAACGGCTCGACGTTCGGCGCCCCCAGAATTTCGTGAAGCGGTTGATAGGGGCGCGTGCCTCGTGCGTTTCTTCGCCGCGCCGGATTCGGGCCGCCCGTTCGCCCACACACTCGACAGTGCTTGGCTTTTTCCGTCATTTCGGCTTTGCATCGAGGACAGTGTGGGCCCGTTGTCCACGAGCGATCACTTGCTTTACCTGTCGGCGACATCGACACATGAAGCAACAGTTCATGATCGCGGCAAACGTTCAGCGCGGCGATGAGTCGGTGGAGCGATTGGTCAACGTGGCTGACCTTTCCTGCCGCGGCGGTGAGTATCTGGGCGATTAGTTCGGTTTGAACATTGTCGAGCGGCGATGACATCCAAAGTCCGTACCAAGCGGGTGACGTCAAATGAAGACAATGGCAGATTGGATCCGCAAACTTCTTTTCGCGAGCGACTTCGTCAATCACGCGAAAAAACGATGGCTGCAAATTCGACCAGTCAAACAACCCGAAGCAGCCAGCCAGCATGCGCGCATCCTTGTTAGCCAAAACGTTTGCCGGACAATCTTGACACTCGTGCACGACAAGAGACTCGCCACCGAAGTAGGCGAGCACTTCGTCGGTGAGAAATCCGCTTGTCATGGAACGGTCGACGCACACGCCTTCAAAGATTCGGCCTTCCGCCATGCCGTGTCCAAACATTTGAACGCCACGAAGTTGTCTTTCGGTAAACTCCGGTTCCTGCCAACGCTGATGGTCGCGTAGCGAGCACGGCCGACTGATTGACCAGCAGATGAACTCCGGCGTGATGCCAACGATTCGATCCAAGGACATCTACCTAAAACTTCAAAGACTTTCGGCACCCTGTTTGTGCTTCAACCTACACGCGTACGGAAACTGTTTCCAGAGTGCCTGCCCCAAACTGCCTTATCAGGCGGTGGTGACTGTCGCTACTGAAAGCGTCTTCGGAACTGGTCTGCTAATTGCCGTCTGTCCCGATGAGTTCCATGTTCGCCCGCATGTCCTCAGACGGCTCGACGCCGATGCCCGGCGCATCAGGGACGGAATAAGCCCCGTTGTCGCAGACGATCGCATCACCGGTGAAGTGACGGAATGGCGTCAGAATGGAATGTTGAAACTCGTGTGAGGTCACGTGTTGTAGTGCGGCACTGGCCTGCAGGCTGGCTGCCAGAAAGATGCCGGCTCCGATCGTGGCGTGCGGGATGATCTGCAAATGGTGGGCCTCGGCGTAACGACTGATCCGCATGAATTGTGTAACTCCCGTGTGACCCATTTCGGGCTGAACAACATGCGCGGCTCCGCGATCAATCCGTAGCCGGGCATCGTGAACCGTCCGCCATTCTTCTCCGACGGCGATGGTTTGCCCCGAATGCTCCGCAACCCAACTCAGCCCATCGATGTCCTCCGTCGCCAGCGGTGCTTCGAGGAACCACGGACGATCAGGCGACATTTCTCTCGCGAGATCAGCGACTTCCGTCCGTGAATACGCCCAGTGCAGATCGCACGCGATCCGGGCGTCGTCACCAAGCCGTTCGCGCAGAGACTTCAGTTCCTTAACAGGACCTTCATCCGCCACCGGCATCGCGAACTTGAACGAGTCGAATCTGCGTTCCTGCCAGGACGCTGCCAGGTCGCAGCGTGCCGCCAGCGTGTCTTCAGGCAAACCGGACACGTACGCGGGAATCGATTCGCGGCATCTTCCGCCCAGGAGTTGTGCGACTGACTTTCCGATTTGCTTGCCCGCCACATCCCACAGCGCGATGTCGACACCGGCCAACGCATCGAGATAGAAGCCGCCCGTGTAGCCTCGCACTCGCATGAGATCGTACAGTTCGTCATGCAGCGTCTCGCGATCCATCGGGTCACGCCCAATGACAAAGCCAGCCAGCAAGTCGTTGATGATTGCGGCGGTCGCCTGTGGAGTGACCAATCCGTAAGTCTCGCCCCAGCCTTCCACGCCATCAGCCGTCACCACTCGAACGGCCAGCGAACGGTTGTCGCGAGGATAAACCGTGCGATTACCGCGACGCACAAAGTAGCAGCTCTCGTTGACGGTCTCGCCCTCGCGCAGACTGCCAAGATACGGCTTATCCTGTCGCAGGTTGACGACGTAGACCTCGATGGCCCGTACTGGATCAGATTCACTGCTCATTGTTGTAGTGGAGTTCGCCAGAACTCCCTGTTGAAAGCCCATGTTGTGCAAGGAATTCTGGCGAATTCCACTACGTATGGATCAAACCATTCTTTCGGAGGTATGAAACAGATCGATCAAACCGCGTCCAGAAGTCCGGCTCAAACGGCTTTAACTCCGGGTAGCCAGGTACAAGACAGCCGCTATAAGGATACGATGCGTATTCATCGACAGCCACCAGCCCAGCTCGTTCCGGATTGCGTGCAATATACTCGCACATCGCCATCAATGCTTCTTGCTTTCGTTCTTCCTCGCTCAACACGTGGTCGTACGGTTGATCTTGTAACTCATACCGGATGCGATTGAGTGCTTCGTTAAGTCGTTTCCGCAGATGCCTCATCGCGAGCCGCTGATCGGACGCCTCAAGAATTCCGATCCAAATAAGATGAATGTGATCAGGCATCAAGCAGAAGATCGGGCAGGCGATTGCATACCGAAACTGTGAATGCGTCAGAAGCTCTCGGAAGTGATAGTAAAGTCGTGCATCGAGCCAACCGACTCGACGATCACGAACGGTCATGGTCCAGTGCACTACAGCGTTTCCCCGATACGTCGATGCGTCAAGGCGACGAAGGTGATCGCGTTTCGCCATGTCCCCACCTCTGAAGGTAGTGGAGTTCGCCAGAACTCCCTGTTGCTGAATTATCTTCTATTTATTTAGGGGATTCTGGCGAATCCCACTACGGTCCAGGTCGGTCAGCATCGTGTCGATGTCTCGCCGGGCAAAGTCGTCCAGCTCCGGTAGTGGAGCGCGGACGTTCAATCGATCTGTGATTCCACGTTGCTGCAAGACGTACTTGGTCAACCGCATGCGATAGATCATCTGCGACGCGAGCAGCGGCAGGCTGATTCGATACAGCTCGCGAGCCCGGTCGAAATTGCCGGCCGTGTGAGCGTTGTAAATCGCCACGTGCAGATCGGTCAGTTCGACGGCGGGCAGCGCTCCGATCGCCCCGCGGTTGAGTTCATCAATGATGTACCGCGCACCACCGCCACCAAACACACCCTTCAAATGCGGAATCTCCGCCGCTCGAAGCGCGGTGATAGCCGGGCCGGATGGCAGTGTTTCTTCTTTGGTGTATGTAATTGCCGGATTCGCCGCCGCAAGTGCCGCAATGGCGTCAGCGTTGAGCCCCGCCCCAATGGGCGTCGGTGCATTCTGCAAAATGATCTGCACGTCGGTCAGCTCGGCCGTGATACGGACGAAGAACTCGCGATGGGCATCCAGGTCCTGTCCCAGCCCAGACGGAGCCATGATCATCAGATGATCGATTCCGTGCTGCCTGGCCTGTTGTCCGGCAACGACGACTTCCTCGCTGGTGGCCGCACTCGCCCCGCCAATGATTGGCACTCGCCCACCAACCTCATCGAACACAACGGCCATCAGATCACCACGTTCCTCTGACGACAGGAAGTTGTATTCGCTGGCCACTCCGGGAAAGACGACTCCGTGAGCGCCGGCGCTGAGCGCAAACCGGACGACACGTCGCAGCGAATCTGGATCAACGACATTGTCGTCGGTGAACAGAGTCGGAATGACCGGAAAGATTCCTTTGAGCATGGTGGTGGAGTTCCCTAATGAGTTGCAGTCACATTATTGTGGAATATTCTAAGTCCGAACACCGAGCGATTGAAGAAGGTGGCAGTCTCTAGCCGCTTCGTACTGGCGACTGGGGCTCGCACTTACCCATTTTTGCGCGGGGGCAGGCGCATTCCTTTATCCGTCGCCGTGCGGTTGGACCGTCGGATGAACAACCAGCCAATTGCAATGAGGTGTCCTTCCCGCCGATTGCGTAATTCAACTGCCACAGAGGAGATGACAATCTTTTCGTACACCGCCGCCTACCTTCCCCTTTCATCCTGAACCACTGCTTGACCAGCGAATTGCATGTGCGACCCCTCTCGTACCGCTTGACCGTTCTGACAAACCTCGGTTCGCCGGATATTTGGATCTTTACATCCGTAATAGCTTGATCTAAATTGAAGTTCGGAGGAACGTGAAGGGAATCTGTGTCCATCACACCCGCCTCGTTATGACCAACCTCAAACACACCATCTAGCAAAACGTCGATCGCTGTGGCGATTGGCGGACTAGAGGTTTCTTTTGATGTCTGCCCCAACTGATTAGATTTCACTTCCTCGAAGAAGGAGTCACGATCATGAGACCAGCAGTACTTCGTGCCTGCCTGCTAGTCGGCGTGGTGCTGGCCACGCTGGCGAGCACGACTGTTGCCGAAGCCGCCGACCAGCGCGGCCTCAAGCCGCTTGCCGAAGATGCCTGGGACTCGCCATGAACGCATTACGTCTTGCGAAGAAACACCGTCTTTCTGATCACGTGAGCCGATGCGTGGCCGTTGTGCTGTTCTTGTCGGCATTCATCGGCGTACTGGGATCTGTGCCAGCAAAGGCAACAGAGCAGACACAGGACCAGACTGCGATCGAGGCGAAGATGCTGTCACTTCTCGACGCCCCGCTCTTGTTTGTAAAACGCCATTCCTATCAAGGCATTCATATCTACGACACCTTCTACAAGTGGCCACCCGGCGGCGGTGGAATTTATGTCCTGGAGAATCCCGCGGCCCCGCGGACGGAGCACAACATCCGACCCGTCATTGATGCTACGACAGCCGGGACGCTCGGCGGCGGAGTCTACACCCATCCCGAGATATCGTGGGACGGCAAGCGACTTCTCTTCTGTTACAAGGACGAACCTCAGGGCTGCACCAAGATTTACGAGATCGGTGTCGATGGCAAAGGGCTGCGCAAGGTCTC
>CAYFJO010000575.1:0-6371 GCA_964343305.1 uncultured Pirellulaceae bacterium
CCCGGCCTCTTTGAAAAGATGTGGGAACGATTCAATTTCCCTTTGCGCTGTGAACTGGACATTCTGTTTAAAGGCCAGATTGCCTGCTTCGTGATTGCTTCTCGGGCTGAGGCCGGTCAACAGGGCATATCGTGAGGCACCGCAGGTAGGAGCGGTCACATAATGGTTGTTAAAAAGCCGGGCGGATTTGGCAAACGCATCAATACGCGGTGACTGGATATAATCCACCCCGTAACAACCGAGTTCAGTCCGCAGATCGTCGATGGCGATGAAGAGCACATTGGGGCGCTCATGCATTGACCAGGGCTTTTGTTTTGTCGCAGCCGATCCCGCTGGTTTTTCCGCTGCTTGAGGCCCTCCGTGATTCGTCCCTTTTCCGCTTCCAGGAATCGGTGCTCCGCCGGTTTCGTTCTTCGTCGGCGCGCCTTTCAGAGTTGCCATATAGGCGATGAGGTCGCGGAGTTCTTCGCGAGTCAGTGAGTTGGTGAAGCCGGACGGCATGGCCGTGCCTTTGCCGATGCGGTCTTCGATGGTTTCGACCGGGATCCTGCGGACTTTACCGGTGGCGAGGTCTCGCAGGCCGACGATACTGTCATCTTCGGATGCCACGTAGCCGGAGAAGGCCCTACCGTCGTCGGTGAGGATCGTCGTCATCTCGAAGCCCTCTTTGATCAGGCGTTTCGGCCAGATGACGGATTCGATGATGAGTTCCAATTGCAGGCCCGCGGCGACGGCGGACAGGTCAGGTCCTTTGGGAAAGGCATCGACCTTTGTTGTGACGTTCTGGACTCGGTGGCAGGCCGTGCAGTTGGCGAGTGATGATGTAAAAACCCGCTTGCCGGCGGCTGCGTCGCCAGACTTACGAATTTCCTCTGCCAGCGATCGTACGAGTGAAATGTCATACGGCGTTTCCCGGCCGGGTTTGATTCCCATACGAGACTTCAGCGCACCGACAAGTGCCGCGTCGTCGTGGCCGGCGGCGCTGAGCCAACGGCTGACCAGCTTTGCATCGTCGGCTGAGATACTCGCAGGCCCCAATGCGACAGCCATCGCTTCGGCCCCACCACGACGATTCATGATCACACTGAGCACCGGACCGAACGACTCGGCGCTGTCGAGTTCGGCAAGGAGTTTCAGTCCGGCAGCCGCAGCGGTCTTTATGTCATGACGGGCGACGGATTCCAACGCGGCGAGGTAGACCGGCGAGCCGCGTGTTACGTCAATCAGCGGCGTGAACCTCTTTGGTGCCGCAGCGGGGTCGAGTTCGGCAAGCGATCGAATGGCCGCAGCCCGAACTAGAGCGTTCTCATTGGCACCGATCATTGGCTCCAGCAGCGCAGTCAGCTCGCGCACGTTCCACAGTCCGGACAAGCGGGCTGCTGCCGCGCGAGTGGCTGGGTCCTCGCTTTTCAACAGTGCGGCCAATTCGTTGTGAACACTCCCCGACGGCACAAGGCGACGGTGTGATGCGATCACCGGAAGTGATTGCAGGAGCGGCGGATCCTGTCGCGAGTGCTGGAACACAGTCAGCAGATCATTGCTGTCGCCAACTCGCGCGAGCAATTGCAGCAACTGACGACGTGCTTCTTTAGAGATTGCCTGAGACTGGACCAGGCTACGGACCTGGCCGGCTACGTTCTTACCGCCATGAGCCTCAAGTACGAACACGAGATGCTCGGGGTCGGCAAACGTGATCGTCCCCTTCTGCAGAGCAGGAAGCCATCGTGAAGCGAGTGCCTTCGCAGTGCTCGTCAGCGAATAGTCGATAAACCGATCCCTGGAATGATCCAGTACCTTCGCAGCCACGACCATCGACTCCGCGCTGCGGATTTCGCTGCAGGCCACAATCGCTTCCATGCGAACGCGCGAATCCTCATCGTTCACGCGCCGGTCAAGCAACTCAAGTGGCTCTTCAATTCGGTCGCTCCACCGCCCGACCACGCGCGCCGCATAGGCCCGCGCCCCCGCCTCCCTGGATGCCAGGAGACGTTCGAGAAGGGGCCGATTAACAACCTCGTGCGACTCGAAGACACCAATCGCTTCGTAGAGATGCCGTTCGGGGTTTGTATCGTCGGAACCCAGTCCATCGACCCATTTCCTGATCGCCGGAATCACCTCATCCGCGGGCAGGTCCGCCAGCCGGCGTTTCGCCTGGTAGCGCACGTAGCGCCAATTCGACTTCAATTGATCACACAGTTCGGCGACATCCATTCTGGAAAAATCAGGCGCTGCGGCGAGCGGGCGACCTGTCGCTGTGACTCGCCAGATACGTCCGTGTGTTTTGTCGCGATCCGGGTGCCGCAGCGAAGCCTGATAATGCCCGATAATGGGATTGAACCAGTCAGCCACGTAGAGCGCCCCGTCGGGCCCCACGCGCAGATCAACGGGCCGGAAAGCCCGGTGAGTCGCACGCAACAGAGGCGGTTGATTCTTCAGGCGATGGCCGGCACCGTCGCGTTCGACTTTCATGCGATGAATGACATGCCCGAAGTAACCTGCAGTCAGAAGATCTCCCCGAATATCATCAGGCAGGTGCGGCGACTCGGGAATCTCCATAATCATCGATTTCGGCTGAGTGCGACCAATTACCATTTCAAAGCCCTGGCGAATGCTGGGCAGATCGGACGAAACCATTGAGGGGATCAATTCAGCAATCGGGGGGCCGTTGCTCTTGATGAATGCCTCCCCCCAGTTTCCGAATAGAATTCCCCATGGGTTGCCACCCGCACCGGTACGTTGATAACCGTGAAGCTGCCGACGCAGCGGCCGCATTCGCCACGATCCATGCTGGTCGAGACGGCTGATCCCCCACGGGGTCTCAATCCGCGAGAACGAATGAACGCCCTGACAGAACAGCATTTCTCCCCCCGGACTCCAGGTGAAAGAATTAATATTCTGGTGCGTATCCCCTGTGCCAAACCCGGTAAACACAAGGCGTTTCTTATCCGCTCGGTCGTCTCCGTCGACGTCAGAGAGATGGATCAGATCGGTGCCCATTCCGACATAGGCCCCCCCGTGGCCGAGAGCAAATCCGGTCGGCATATTCAGTCCGCGGGCGAAGACAGTCGTCTTGTCGGCGCGACCATCCTGATCACTGTCTTCGAGGATCAGAAGCTGGTCGTCGGGACTCGCCGCCTGCTCGAGCTGCGGATAGGCCGAACTCACCAGCACCCATAAGCGCCCGGCCGGATCCCAGCTCATGCACACCGGATTGGCAATGCCGTCGTTCTCATCCGCAAAGAGATTGACTTCATACCCCGGCGCCAATTCAAAGGAAGCTATTTCGGCCTCCACGGAGTTATCTTCTTCCGGTTCCGCCACCGACTGGATACCAGGCTTCTGCGCGAATGCCCGTGGCGACACATGACACGCCAACGCGACGACCGCAATCGATGCGAATATCGTTCGGAGCTTAGCTGCGGTATGACTCATGGTTGAGATCTCTTTCGTAGCGGAACTCGTCAAGACTTTCGGCGTTACAGTGCAGCCGAAAGTCTTGACGACTTCCGCTACAACACTTATTTCCATCTAGAGTAAGTGCCATTCGCCTTACGGCCGACGGCTCACCTGGTTTTGGTTTGGACTTCAAAGATCCTAGTCTCTGATTCTTCGACGAGCGGAAGGATCGCAGCGACTTCCTTCGGGAACCAACGCGGGTAACCGGGACGATGATCGTGACTGCTGGGAACGCGCTGAAGGTTGCCATACACGAAACCCCAGTTGGTCGGTCGGCGGAAACGCCTCCAGAGGTCGTTCTTCTTCCGGATCTGCTGGTGAACCGCTTCCCAGCCTGACGGCAACACACTGGCCGTATCTCCGGCCAGTTGGCGCGCCACTGATTTTGCCCACGCGGTGTGGCCTTCTGGTGTGAGCTGGAGGCCATCGATACTCAATCCGTCCGCGTCAAAGCGGCTCATATCCACGGCGACCCAGCCACGCTTTTTGGCAAGACCTCGAATTGCTGCGGCATAGGCCCGGACAGCGTCATTGTGCCGTGTCAAATCTGGAGAATGCGGTTGTTTATTACCAACAAATGGATGCGGGGTGATCAGAACGATCTTCTCAGTCCTTGGGACGAACTGTTCCAGCAGACTCTCATAAGCCTGGACGAACTCCGGTAGTTTCTCTTCGCTGTCCATCGCCTCCATCCGCCCAAAGGCCGCCACAATCACCGTCCCGCCGATCCGTCCGAGCATGGACGCTTGGCTCCCGAAATTTCGCGGCCGCTGTCGCTGATAAACCGTGTCGGCCTGCCAGGACATATCGCGAAAGAGCACCTTTTGACCACGAGCCGAATGAGTCAGCAAGCTTTCCAAGTGCCCGGATTCCACCTGCTTCACCATGGCGCCACCACCGAGAAATGCGACCACATCTCCGTCTTCGAGAGCAAAGCGATCTCCGAATTGAGGGGCTTTTTGGGGAAGTGGAACTTCTGCGAGATCGGTCGGAAATGTTTCATTGGGCCTGGACTTGGGGACGGAGGTTATTGGAGATCCGGGGACGGAGGTTTTTGGTGATCCTGTGAGGGTGGCAAGATCTGCGCCGGGAGCGAAGCGCCACTCATTGGCAAGAGAGATCGATTCGTTCCCGAGTCGTAGGGAAAGTTGGTTCAGCTCTCCTGCGATGCCACCAGAGGAACCATGATCCATCACGCGAACCGCGATCGTATTTCGCCCCTCTCGCAACACCCCTTCGGGAACCGGATAATTGCGAACCGTGTAATGGTGACCTGGAGCTTCGAACCCACCAACGCGTTTGCCATTCATCCAGGTTACATCCATGTCATCGATCTGCCCCAGATGGAGCGATGCCCTGGCCGCTGCTTGATCCGCAGTAAGGGTGATGGTCTTGCGAAACCAAACAACGCCATTGAACCCTGGCAATCCTGCTTTCTCGAAGTGCCCGGGCAGTTTCATGGTTTTCCAGGTGGTGTCATCGAAGGTCGGCTTTGCCCAGGCTTCTCCCCGCGACCCCGGATCGACCGCGGCGATCCGTTTCGGCCAATCGGGCTTGCCTTTCTTCCCGCCTGTCGTGGAGTGGAGTGGTTTGAGACTCGGTTTGGTCCCCGCGGATGGTGGGCTCTCGGCCGGCTTAGCATCAACATCGTCAGGAGCCTTGAGTTCCGCGTTCAACTCGGCCTCATTGAGCCCGGCTAATTCGACTTTTGGATTGTGGGTCAGCGTGGGATTCCGGTAGTGCACCGTCTGCGGCGGACCGCCATGAATCTGAAACGCGATTTGTCCCGTTCGCTCACCCTTCGGATCTTTTATGGCAACGCAGAGTTTGCCGTTGAGGGCCGTCCAGATGCGATCGCCGACGGCGAGAATCTCATACCGATTCCAATCGCCATGTTTCACCGCTTCCAGTCCCCGATCATTCCAATCCAGCTTTCTCCGGCCGTGTTCGTGATAGAGCTTGCCCCATAAGCCCCAGCCCGCGTCGGCCTGGTATCCCTTCGCCTGGCCGCGTCTATTGACCGCCACGGAGCGAAACTGAATGCCGGCGTTGCGCTTCTCCGGCATCAGCTTCACGTCCACCGAAAGGCGAAAATCGCTGACCGGCACTTCCGACCAGATAAACTTGTTTCCCACTACCGGTTCATCCGAATGGCCCACAATGGCCCCATCCCTTACCGACCAATAGGCTTCATCTCCACTCCAGCCATCGAGATTCTCGCCGTTGAAGAAGACCGCCCGATCTTCCTCGCCTGTCGCGGTGCTGAGGGACAGAACGATTCCAGATAGAGAATAGAGAAGTGTTTTGAAGTAGATATTCATACTGAGTCCTGCATTGAGAATCGAAAGTGACGAAGCAATCAGTCTTGTTGTCCAAAGGAATCAACAAGCTGAACTCGTACCGCATCAGCGAAGTGGTCAGAAGTGGTGGCTCCAGGTTTATCGTTCCCGGCACCGAGCGAGATCACAACACTTCGGGTTCCAGGCGGAATCTCGATCGTAGCCCGCAGCTTGTGCCAGCCCGTTTGTTCCCCCGGCTCGGTAATGTAATTCCGACCGACGTGCTGCAGGACGGTATCGAACAGCGTTTCATGGTCATTCCAGATCGGACGAACTGCTGCGGGTTCCTGACTGAAGGCGCCCAGACGAATCTGAAAGACCGATGACTGCTGCGGGTTTGACGTGAAGAAGGAGGCCTCGACCTCGACGGATCTGACGTGCTCTTCGCCCGGCTCCGGATGCTCATCCAAATCAATAAGGTAGCGGGCGTAGGCGAACTTGGATTTTGGCGTGTCAAACCGACCGACTCGAGTTCCGCTGACTGCGGTAATCCCGTCTTCCCCGGCCACAGAACGTACCCCGCCGAACCATCGATTAGCGCTTGTTGGAAAACGCCCTGGCAGTTTCATTTCGGGA
>CAYFJO010000576.1:0-6354 GCA_964343305.1 uncultured Pirellulaceae bacterium
AGAGATGCGCGCCCACAGAAATTCGGCGTCCGCTCAGACGACGACGTAAACCCTTACGCCACAACCGGCAGTGCCATTCGTGTCAGGAACCTTTTTCATGCTTTCGCGGTCGGCCTCGTGGGCGTAGTGTCGTTTCCAGACCGAATCGTGCGATCATTTTCTTGCCCCAAGTTGCGTCGCCATAGGGGGTGCCGCGCTGAATGCATCGGCCAGTGGCGGATAACTCGGCTTCCGTCTGTGGCTCGTTGACATGCTCGGTCCAACTGGCCGAACGGCAGACGGGCCAAGCCGCCAAAAGCGATTTCTCCTTGGCGTTGCCGTGGACATATCTCCACAGGCTTGCCCAGCGCCAAGCTTCCGCGCGATCGGCGAGGTTTGCTCGCAACGCGTTGCGTTCGGCATAGCGGCAAACCGTCAAAAAGTGTGTGTCATCTTGAACCACAAACGACTTGAAGCGGCTTTAAACAGATGGCCCATCCCCGCGCTGTGGCGCTGGGCGTGCCAACGTGGGCGTTTCTATGATCCAATTGGCGGACAGAGTCAAGGATTCTACAATCGGACAAACGATTATCGCTTGAAACGGTTCACCTTTCAAAACAAACCGACTGACCGATACCATCGGGCCGCATATCCGTTAGAAGAACCAGAACTCCGTGAAATCATGCTTCGCGCAGTTTTGCTTCGGGCGGTGCAGCTCGCAATTCTGGAATCGTGTTTTCACAATTTGTCGCGATTGGGGGCGTAATCGTTGCCCGCTTTGGATTGTCGCGACGATATCCAACTCGTCGAAGCATTGCGCACGCTAGTACCCACATTCCAAACCGCACCAGCGGACGAACTGGACTTATCGGGATCGCCAGCAGAACTGCACGTCACCGATCGTAAGGAAACACATCGAACCAAATTGCGGTAATCATGGAAGGATTGTCATGGATTGGCAGCGACGCACGAAAACATACGGATTGCTACTAGCTCTGACGCTGTTGGCCAGCGTACAACAAGCACCGGGACAAGACGATGTTCCCGTGTTGCCCGACACGGTCGTCGAAGGAACGCAGCCGGCGTTTCAACCGATCATTGGAGCCGGCTCGGTGTTCGGCGGCGACGTTGGCAACGTCTTCAACGTTCCTGGCTCAGGAACGTTCCTCGACCAAAGCGACATTCGCGATCAGTCGTACGGTAACGTCGAGCGTGTTCTTCGAAAGGCTCCTGGTGTTTATTTGCGTGCCGAAGATGGCTACGGCAACTTTCCCAATATCAGCCTTCGCGGTTCTGACACCACACGCAGTGCGAAAGTCACCATCATGGAAGACGGCGTGCTCACCGCCCCAGCTCCTTACGCGGCTCCGTCCGCCTATTACTTTCCCAACGTCGCACGAATGTCCGGCGTCGAGGTGATCAAAGGCCACAGCCAAATCCTCTTCGGCCCGCACACCACGGGTGGAGCGATCAACTTTTTGTCGACCCAGATCCCCGAAGATGCCAGCGTATTTCTGCGCACCGAGTTCGGCAGTTACAACGAAATGCGAATTCATCTGTGGACGGGTGGCACGCGCATCGGGCCGGATGGCAGCCGCTGGGGTTTCGTGGCGGAAGGTTATTTTCGGGAAGCCGACGGTTTTCGCACGATCGACAATACGCCGGACTTTCGTCCGCCGGACACCAACGACACCGGATTTAGCCGTCGCGAGCCGATGGTCAAGTTCTTTTTCGAACCTGCCACCAATGTTTACACGCGTTGGGAAACAAAATTTGGTTACACGGACTTCGAAGCCAACGAAACCTATCTCGGTCTCAGCGAAACGGACGTTCGCGCCACGCCCTTGCGTCGCTATGCTGCCTCGCGATTCGACAACATCGACACGAACCACGATCGCAGTTATCTGCGTTTTACGATCGGCGACCCGGAAAGCGACTGGCTTTCGATCACATCCACGATTTACTACAACAAGTTCGCCCGCAATTGGTTCAAATTGCATGATATTCGCAACATCAGCGGCGGCCCAGCTCAAATGAGTCTTTCCGCCGCGTTGGCGGGTGCGTCGGGTAACACGGGGCTGGATGTCTTGCAAGGAACACGTGCCGGTACGCTTCGAGTGCGAAACAACAACCGCTCATACTACGCGTGGGGTTACGAATCGGTCGCGAGTATGTTCTTTGCTGGTCTTTATTGCGACCACGATGTGACGATTGGCTTCCGTCATCATCACGATCAAGTGCGCCGTTTTCAAAACAACGAAGATTTCACACAGACAGCCAACGGTACTATCTCGGCACAGACGATCGGCGCACCGGGCACGGCTGGCAATCGCAAACAATGGGTCGAAGCCAACGCATTTTGGGTGCAAGACGCGATCCAAATCGGTGCGTTGACAATTACGCCTGGTTTTCGCTACGAACATCTAACGATGGCCGCCCTCGACTTTCAAAGCCCTAGCAATCCCGCCAGAAATGGAAACGCGCAACTAGGCCTGGAAGGCGGCGGAGTTGGCGTCACGTACGAGTTGTCCGATCGAGTGAACATCATCGGCGGATTCCATCGTGGATTTACGCCGCCCAGCCCACGCGGACGACTTGGCGGGCTCAAAGAGGAAATCAGTTATGCCAGCGAAGGTGGCTTTCGTTACATGAACCGGGAGCGGGCCTTTGCGATGCAAGCGATCGGGTTTTACACTCACTTCCAAAACTTGCTCGTGATCGACAACATTGGCGGGACGGGAACGGGCGACGATGAAAACGTCGGAGCCGTCTACGCGGGCGGCATCGAGTTTTCGATGGAATACGACATGGGCACGGATCGCGGTTGGGGCTTTCGCAACCCGTGGTTTGCCGTGCTGACTTATACCGACGCCAAAGTCCTCGGCGGGGCCGCATCCGCCGATCCCGAGTCGCTCTTTGCCGGCGCGGTTGCCGGTGCGCAAGTGCCCTACATTCCGGAGATCACTGCCACGTTTGGAACAGGAATCCACTTCGACACGGTTGGAGTCGACGTCAGTTGCATCTATTCCGACGAGACATTCTCAACCGCCAGCAACACCACGACACAAATCAACCCAGTGAATGGGAATCCGGACGCCCGCTTTGGCATGACCGATTCGTTTTTCCTTGTCGACATCGCAGGTTACGTCGTGCTGACCGAAAACTGGCGATTATTCGGTGGCGTTCAAAACGTCGCGAATCAGAACTACATCATCTCGCGACATCCGCACGGCCCACGCAGCGGTGCCCCAATCTTTGGTTACAGCGGCATCCAGGCGATTTACTAACTTTTGACGTAGGACGGATTGCCAATATTGCCAATCCGTCCCACAGAATCCTCAAGGCGTTTCATGGGCGATGTTCACATGCACCGCCCCGCTCGCCTTGGCCGCATCCAGCGCTCGGACAAAGTAGTCGTACTTCATCTCTTTGTCGCCGCGAATCGTGACCACTTTCTTGTCGCAGTCTTCCAAAGCTTCGCGCAGTTTCGATGTCAATGTATCGAAATTTGCCTTCTCACGATTCACATAGATCTCGCCATTTCCGCTCAACGTGACCATCACGGGTGGTTGCTCCGCCTTTGCCTCGGCACTGGCAACGGGCAGCGTCAATTGAATCGACGGCGTCAAGAAAGACGAACTCAGCATAAAAAAAATGAGCAACAGAAAGACGCAGTCAATCAACGGCGTCATCTCCATTTTCACACTCGGTCGGCGTTGTCGTACGATGGCCATGCGTCTCGTTCGTTCAACCGTGGTCGCTAGTCGGTGACCGATGCCACGACGTCATATTCACGTTGTTCGGCGCGGCGTTCGGCCAGTTGGACTTCAAATACTTTGTCCAGCGTCGACATCAACCATTGCATCCGCAATGAAACCGCGCCGACGCGCTGATCGAAAAAGTGATAGGCGGCAAGCGAAGGCAAAGCAATGACTAATCCGCACACGGTCGTCAACAGCGCGGACCAGATGCCGGATGCCAAATCTCCTGGCTGAACCTGTCCGCCCAACAATTCAATTTGATGAAACGCGTCCACCAACCCCATGACCGTGCCAAGCAATCCGATCATCGGTGCCACCGTTCCAATAATGGAAAGCCAATGAAGCCGACGTTCGAGCACGGTCAATTGAAACGAAGCCGTTTGCTCGACCACCTTCTCGCGAATGTCCGATTGGCTGTCCAGGTTGGTGACGTATGCTTCGGCCACGCGTGCCAACGGATCGGGCCGCTTCCGAAGTGCGTCACAAATCGTGTCGCCTTTGTCATCCGACGAACGCTTCAGAAAGCCAACCATCGAATCGTAATCGGCAGAGTGTTGCATCAATACAACAAAACGTTCAATCGCGATCGCCAGCGCGACCATCGAACAGGCCAGCAAAGGGTACATAACCGGTCCGCCGCGATGAAACAATTCAGCAAGGTTTTGACCCCACATATTCGGTCATTCCTACGAGGGGTGTGAAGTTGGGCGGGTAAAATGGGTGTGAAAGTTCGAATTCTCGTACTTCCCAGTTTGATATCGATTCTCAGGATGGCCAATTCCACCGGAAATGTCAAGGTATCGCCTATTAAACGGGCGCAACAAATTGGTGCACGGCCATCTATGGAACACAGACCTTTAAGTGTTTTATTTCAACACGTTATGTCGATAATCGCACCTTTCGTCAAATTCACGCAATTTCCAAAGAAAACCTCTTTTGATATCTAATCTCGTTAGATACAATCATTATTGTTGAATTACCAAAATTCAAACTCCCATGCCTCGCTCCCACCTAATCTCGCCGTGAATCCCTATATTCGCCGTGTGCTCAATGACGATGGATTCTTGTTTGTATTGCTCGCCGCTAGCATGGTGGGGCATTTGGCACTTGGCCTGATTACGCTGCCGGACGACGACACTCCACAATTGGCAGATCGTCAATCCGGACGAACATCGGTCAGTGTGCAGTTGGTTTCGATTCGGAAACCCGCCGTGTTGCCCACAAAGCAGCCTGAACCAGACGAGTTGAAAGTTAAAAAGCCTTTTCCGGAGATTCCAAAAATCCTGACACGCGAGCATCCGACCCCGACGACCGAGGATCTGGTCGTGGCGAAGAATGATACGCGTCGTGCCGCCACGGAGACGAAGCCCCAGCAGACAGCAAAAAACGAAAGCACTTTGCCACGAACCAGGACCAAGCAAGAAGTTGCCTTCGCTTCGGCGGAAGTCGAGATTTCTAAGGCCAACTCAGACAAGGACCTCACGTCCAGGCAATCGAGCGGCGCGGACGTGCCGCCGAGTTTTGCAACTCGCACGGAACCGCGTTACCCGCGTAACTTGCTACTCAAGGGCATTGAGGGCGAGGTTCTCTTAATGGTCACCGTGGGCACCTCGGGACGCGTTGCAAAGCTCGCCGTTCACAAATCATCAGGGCATCTTTCGATGGATGACTCGGCCGTCGAAGCGGTGAAGCAATGGCGTTTTATCCCGGCAAAGCGCGGCAGTGTGCCGATCGCGAAGCGTGTGATCGTGCCCGTTAGATTTCGAATTCGACGCTGATCGATCCTATTCGATTGGACTCTCTAGTCGACTTGCAGGCGAGCGTTTCGTTTGCTGAAATGCAGATGGATTTCTACGTATCGTTTCATGGCGTGAGGACACAATCGTGATTATCGGCGTTCCCAAAGAGATTAAACGCGACGAATATCGTGTCGCAATGTTGCCCGTCGGCGTCGAGGAATTGGTTCGCGCCGGTCATACGGTTGTCGTCGAAGCCGGCGCGGGGCTCGGCTCCGGGCTTCCCGATCACGAATACCTGCAAGCGGGCGCCGAACAAGTTTCGGAAGCAGCAGAAGTGTTTGGCCGCGCCGACTTGATCGTCAAAGTAAAAGAGCCTCAACCCGAAGAGTGGCCCTTGATTCGTCCCGGCCAGTCTGTTTTTACGTACTTTCATTTTGCGGCCGAGCAGCGGCTTTTCGAAGCCATGGTGGATAGTGGTGCGAACTGTGTTGCGTACGAAACACTGCGCGACGATCACGGCCGTTTGCCGTTGCTGACACCGATGAGTGAAGTTGCGGGCCGGATGAGTATTCAGGAAGGTGCCAAGTATCTGGAACGGCCGCAGATGGGTCGCGGCATTCTGCTGGGCGGTGTTCCCGGCGTTGCTCCGGCACACATCACCATCCTTGGCGGAGGCGTCGTTGGTGCCAATGCAGCCAAGATCGCCGCCGGATTTCAAGCAGACGTCGCGATCCTCGACATTAACATGGATCGCTTGCGATACCTGGACGAAATCATGCCAGCCAATGTCAACGTGTTGTTCAGCGACCGTCACGTGATTCGCGAACAGTTGGGGTTAGCCGACCTGGTGATCGGCGCTGTGTTGATTCCTGGCG
>CAYFJO010000577.1:0-6334 GCA_964343305.1 uncultured Pirellulaceae bacterium
GGTCGAGACATACAACCGCCCGTCCGCGACGGCCAACCCTCGCGCCTGCCCGTTGACGTTGGCCCGCCACAATTGTTTCGCGTCAACACTCTCAGCACAAACATTGCCGTCATTACCGACGATCAGTGCATCGCCGGCTTTGATCAGGCCATACGAATTTCTCGCGTAGACCTTGCCGCCACGAACAACGACACTCGTCCTGCCCTCGTAAAGTGAATACCGCTTCTTCGGGAAGAACGTCGAATGTTGCGGCAGCTTGTGACGGACGTCAGGGATAAACTCGCCATCGGCGAGCGACGCGGCGCGCATTGCTAACGGGCTGTAAAAACTTTTCGAGAACGCGTAAAACCGATCGTCATCGATCGTTAACCAACTCCCGCCAAATCCGTTGTTCTTGTGGCCGGCACCATAGTAAAGGAACTTACCCGTGCGGCGATCGTAAGCAGCCGGACCGGTCCGACCGGTCGGCACGAGCAGTACATTGCCAGCGGCCAGCAAATTGCCCTGCGGATTGACACCGGTTAACGAGAACGTCGCATGGGCTCCCATCAGGGGCATCACACCACTGGTATCGTTGCACCAGATGACGTGGCCGGTGCTTGCGTCCAACGCATACACGAAGACACCTTCAGCCGCCCACATGCCAGCCGCACAATAGACAACTCCTTCGTCCACCAAAACTCCAGTGCGAATGGGCCAACGCGAGATCATTCGCCCGTTGCCCAAGATTTGTTCGCTGTGCGGCGCGGCATGAAAAACCCAGTTGCGTTTTCCCGTGGACGCATTCAGACAACACACAATTCCATCATCCGACGCGAAATAGACGCAATCACCGGCAACATGCGGCGCGAATCGGACAGGGCCGCCTGTGATGAAACGCCACCGCGCTTTTCCCGTCGCGACGTCGATCGCGCGCACTGTGTCGTCAGCCGATGAGCCGAAGAAAAGCAGGCCACCCGCGACTGCCACTTGAGGCGCGTAGTCAAAATCGAGGCGATTCAAGTTCTTGACTGGTTCCGGCCACGCGGGCCGTGGTCGCTGTGCGGGCACATATTGCCAGGCGAGTTTGAGAGGGAACTTCAGTTCTTCAGTTGTCGCGTTGCTGCGCCGCGCGTCACGCCCATAAGTCGGCCACTCAGCAGACATCGCCGTACGTTCCACGTTCGACGCATGGGCCATCAAGAGCAATAGAGCACAGCAGCACGACGAGAGTTGTTTCATTTGCATCGAATTCTTCATACTTCCAAAGCTGTCCGCGGTGGGATTCGCACGAGTGTTTTTCCTATTTCTTCGCATTGGCGGAGATTGACTCAATCACATTTGAGAGAATCTGCATTTGCTGTTCGTAGGCAGTTTCCTGCTCGACCGTCGAAATGCTGCGGCCGTGAGGCATCGAGGCGGAAACGTCCCAGCCGAAGTAGATCAGCTCGCCCTCGCCGACACCGACCCGGTACAGTGTGGCGAAACCCGCTCGGCTGCCGATGATGATTTCGCCCTTCGAAGCACGGACTGGTTGCATGGGTCGGGCGTTGACCCAGGCGGGGATCTGTTTGCGATCGAGATTTGCCAGCCAAGCGTGTTTGGGTTTCAGAATCTCAAAACCTTCACTGGTTCCGCGGCTACCGCCGATTAGCTTCGACAGAAATTCAATCCCGTGCTGTGAGCTGAACAACGCGGTGTTGCCCCGCATCAGCACCAGCTTGCCACCGTTTTCGAGATACTGCCGGACCTGCTGCAAGTCTTCGGGGCTGAATTTATTAGGCTCGATCTTGGCGCGAGGCAAGTTGCCGACAACGATCACGGCACGGTATTTTGAGTAGTCGGCCGGATCAAGCCACGTCCGTTCCAGATTCTCGAACGGCATGTCACGACGACTCAAAGCGAATCGAATCAGCGGCGCGTCGAAGGCGGGGTAGCCTTGCACGATGACGATAGGTTTGCCACTGCGGGTTCGCGGCACGGGGATTTGATTGCTGGGCACGAGAAAACCGGTCGGTGCTGCGGCGACTTCTGATGACGAAGCGGCTGGTTGACCGAAGACCGTCAATCGACCGCGGATGCCAACACGCCAAGGTTGCACGCCGATCGGGATCGCCCCGACATCCGGTTTGTCACGATCGGCCGCGCGGAGCGGATCGGGCCAGTCGCGAGGAATCGTAACGCCGGAATCGTGAGCGGGACTGCCGCGCTTCAAGCGAGCATCCACCGCCGCATGCCAGTCCGCATTGACGGTAACCAGTTGTGGGTCGGCCACAATGTCGTTAGTGGTCCAACCCAACGGGTAAAGTTGCTTGCTGCTTGCGAAATCGGGTGAACTACGGAATGTCGAAAACAGTTCACCGGCGGTCGGCGGCTCGGCGTAGTTCCAATGCAAATTGCCGTCAGCCTGAAAATCGATCGGCAACGGCGGCTTCGGTTCCGCCTTCTTCGCCAGTTCCTTTTTCAGCTTGGCGATTGCTGTGGAGTCGATGTCTACCGACGGCTTGTCCTTACCTTTCTTGTTCAGATCGCCGTCGAGAAGATCGGCTAGCGGATCGTCGGGCTTTTTGTCGGCTTTGGCCTTCGCCACAAACGCCTTAATCGACTCGGGAGTGACGACGGGCGGCATAACACTGCCCGGTCGCCCGTCGGCATGCACGACGATGTTGTTGAACAGCCGTCGCATCGAACCGCCGGCCATGTGGCCGCCCATTCCGGCCAGATAATAACTTCGGAACGGAGTTTCCATTTGAAGAATTGTATTGTGGTAGATCGTCATCGGTTCCCACAGCGGCCCGGCATGATCGCCGGCCACACGGCCATAAGACATAATATGTTTTTCGTCTTCCTTCGGCTGCGAATACATTACCGGCCGACGGAAATCGAAGATGTTGCGGTAGATGAACACGCCCGCACCGGTTTGTCTGCCTCGCAGTGTCATCTTCTGCCGCCCGTGGCCGACGCCAAACGCAAACGTCGTCAAGCATCGCGACAGCAAGTTTTCATAGATGTGAACATTGCCGCCAGGTGTCGTGCCGTCGTAGGCGGTCGTCGACGTCAGAAACATGCCGTCGTCGCTGATATTGTCCAGTAGGTTGTGGTGAAAGCGAACGTCCTTGACATTGCCGATGAACACACCGTCGACACAGTCGGTGAACTCGCTATACGCCAATTCGAAGTCGTGCTTATCGGTGCTGGTCGGAGTCCAGCCGCTGGCCGAGAAAATGCGGGCCTCGATCGCGCGGTACTTGAGGCTGCCGCGGTAGGTCCACGGAGCGGCGATACCGCGCAGCGCGCAGTTCCACAACCGCAGCCCGGCCGAATCGCTGACCGCCATCGCCGTCGAACCGCCGTAGGCCGTGACGCCGTCAAATTCCACGTTGATAGAATTCGCCACCGAAACAGTGGCGGTCCGCGCTCCCCGCACTGCAATGTCTTGAAACCGAACATACCGCGCCCCATCAACTGACAATGCCGGACCGGCGTTCAACCCAGCGATGACCAGCGGTACTTTGCGTGGGTCGATTTCGCCGCGATAGTTGTCTTCGCCGAGCGACTTCTGATGTGTGTGAGCCAGCCGCACGTGAATCCGCTCGGTCTCCACGTCGTAAAAAACACCCGGGCCACAATAGACACCGTCCCCCGCTTCGGTTTTGTCGGCATTTAATTTGTAGAAATACTCGTTCGCGTTGCGCAGATCGGTGATGTAGCGGTACCCGTGCAGCGGGATCATCGAGTCGCCGAAGTTTCCCAAAACATTCGTGCCACCCTCGCGACCACCGATTTCGGGATACCTCTTCACTGAACGAAACTCGCCGTCCGCACCGCCCGGATACGGCTGCCAGACTTTGTCCGGTGTCTCGAAGAACTCGCGCAACCCACCGTCGATCACCGCCAACTCGCCGGGGAAGCTACGAATTGTAATCGGGTTGTCGCTCGTTCCGCGCGCCTCGATTGCAACGTGTTCGTAATAAACTCCCCCTCGAAGATAAAGGACATCGCCCGGCTTGAGTTGACCAGCAGCATGCGAAAGCGTTCGCCAAGGCGCCTCTCGTCTGCCAACATTGGTATCGTCGCCGCTTTTCGGGTCGACATACAAACCGTCACCGGGCAACATCGGACGTTGCGATTCAACCGGCAAAGGTCGAGTGGGCCGATGCGATTGAAACTGAGTGTCTCGCGGCGCGGCCAAGACCTTAGTCGACGTGGACAGCAATATGAAACAAGTCGCAATTGAACAAAAATGTCGCGCCATGTTTGATCTCCTGTATGATGCGATGAATACAACAGGTCTGTGCATCATGTTAACATAGCCGCAAAGTGATGGAGTAATCAGAATGCGGGAAGTAGTAAATTTGTTCACAGCCGCAGACAAACCTGGATCCAACGAAGTATTCGAGGAGCTGCTGAGTGGCGGGAAGTTTCGGTTGGAGCGAATCGTTTCGACTGGCCAGTCAACACCGCTCGACGACTGGTACGACCAGGAAGATGACGAATGGGTGGTCTTGTTGGCCGGTGCGGCGCGCCTACGCTTTGAAGGACAAGCGAACGAGATCGAATTGCGGCCCGGTGACTACATCAACATTCCAGCACACTGCCGTCATCGTGTTGAATGGACCGATCCCGCACAATCAAGCGTCTGGCTTGCGCTGCACTTTCAGACTGACGAAATTGGCCTCGAAGCAAAGTGAAATCTGGCGAACAGTTGGCGGAAACCTAGTTCTATTCGCTGCGGTCGTATAGCCAGTCGAGTGAAAATCGGGTGATTTGCGTCGTGTTCAAGCCGCCCTTGCGGCGATCGCCGGCACAATGCCCCAGCAGCACATGGTCGCCGACAAATGTGAGCGCCGTGTAACAATACCAACCGTTTGGATCGTCTTCTAGCGTTTGGATTCGTTCCCATGACTTGCCTTCATCGCGCGAGATGGCGACGTTGAACGGCGTCCGCTTGCCCTTGTATTTCGCATCGACACCGTCATGGTTGTTCCAGATTAGTAGCAAATCACCGGTGTTAGGAATCCGTTCAATCGTAGCGGGAGAGACTGGGGAAATGATGTTTGAAGGCTTGAACGGCGACCATGTATCACCGTTGTCATCCGAGTAGGAAACATACTGACTTCCGTGCGGCGTGCGACAGAACATTAACAGCCGACCATCCTTCAGTTCAACGACGCCAGGTTCCTGAAGTGTGATGTTGTCGCCCTGCTGCTTGGATATGCTTTGCTGCCACGATTTTCCGTTATCGTCCGAAAGGTAACAACTGATTACGCCTCGGCCGTTGAACTTGTTTTGCTTTGGTGTGTTGTGCAACGAGACAGGCAAAAGCAGTCGGCCGGTCTTGAGTTGCACAGCGCGATCGTTGTTGAGGACGTTGTAGCCGACCTCGTTGATGCACACGATCGGCTCGCTCCACGACCGGCCTTCATCGCGCGAAATTCGCATTAGTGGGCGACAATCCGTTAGCGAGTTCTTGCGCAGATAAAACAAGGCGATCTCGCCACTTTGCAGCCGCAACAGCGAGACGGACATCACATTGAATGTGCCTTCGCGCTTGACAATTACAATGTCCTTGCCATCCCAGGTCTTGCCGCTATCACTGGAAAATCGAGCTGCTAAATGCCCTGCCGCGTGATCACTGCCGCCGCCGGTAAAGTGGCTGTAAATGAACATAATTCGGCCATCCTTGAGCAGGATGAAATCTCCTTCACTGTTGCGTGGATTGCCCGGTCCAGGCAGTAACAGCCGATTCTTGTCTACGCCGTCGATCTGCTTTACTCGATACGGCGATTGTTGAGCAAACGTGGCGGATGACAAAGCCGCAACGAGAATGAACGTGATCGAAAAACGGTCCGCGACGCTTCGTCCGTGTAGAGGTTTCTCAGTCATTTGCTTGCTCACCTAACGATTACTCATTGAATTACCAGATTGGAAATCACTTCAAGAATACAGTCTCGCGTTTGCCCGGCGAGAAGGAAACCAGGCATGTAATCACGTCAGGACCAGTGTTCTCAAGATTCAGGTTAATCATCGCCGCGATTCCTTCCCTTTGTATGACGACATGGTAGCATGATCGCATAAGACGAATGCAGTTTAACCGTTCGAGAAATCACTCTCAACGAGTCTAGCCGGTGATCATTCACGTCGACATGGACGCCTTTTATGCTTCAGTTGAAGAGCGCGATCGACCGAAGCTATGCGGCAAGCCGGTCATCGTGGGTGGAACCCCTGAAGGTCGTGGCGTTGTTGCCGCCGCCAATTATGTCGTGCGAGAGTTCGGAGTGCATAGCGCCATGCCAACTTCCACGGCGCTGCGACTCTGTCCCGATGCGATTGTTCTGCGACCAAGGATCGACTA
>CAYFJO010000578.1:0-6321 GCA_964343305.1 uncultured Pirellulaceae bacterium
CGAGTGGCAGAAGTTCGTCAAGAACCAGCAGCGACTCGGCGTCGGCAATCCAAAGTTGGTCTGCATCGACATCCAGCCCTACGGATCGACACAGGCTCCGGAGCGCGACGACATCCTGAACATCGGCGGCTTCAGTGACGCAGTGTTCAACGTAGTCGCCTCGTACCTAAGCGACGATGCCGCAAGGTTCGTGTCTGAGGTGGAGTCGATCGAACTGTAATCGGCTCAATTGTTGAAAACGAACGCCCCTTGTTCGAGTAATCGGCCAGGGGCGTTACTTTTGCGCCGCTACACCATATAAATAACTTGTTGGGAGATTGCGACATGCGATTGGCTTGGTTAACCGACATACACCTGAACTTCGTCACGGCAACCGAGGTGTCTTCACTTTCGCAACGGATCAATGAAAGTGACGCGGACGCTGTGTTGGTTGGCGGCGATATTGCCGAAGCGGATTCGTTTGCGAATTCTCTTCACCAATTGTCGGACGAGTCGAGCATCCCTGTTTATTTTGTGCTCGGCAACCACGACTATTACCGTGGTTCAATTGCTGGCGTCCGCGAGGAAGCGACGGCGATTAGCCGGGAGTCGACAAACCTCAACTGGCTGCCCGAATCAGGTGTCATCCAACTCACCGAAAACACGTCGCTCCTTGGCCACGGTGGTTGGGGCGACGGTCGTATCGGAAACTTCTTCGAGTCTGATGTGGTGTTGAACGACTACGCATTGATCGAGGAACTACAAGCACTGCATCGTCACGATCTCTTGCCGCCAGAATCCATCCTGACCTCGGAGTTGCACGCAAAACTTGCCGCGTTGGGTGACGAAGCGGCTGACCACTTTCGTCGAGTGCTTCCGCAGGCGTTGGAAACGAGTGAGAGGATTATCGTGCTCACCCACGTTCCGCCGTACCGTGAAGCATGCTGGTATGATGGCCAACTTTCGGACGACAACTGGGCACCACATTTTTCATGCAAGGCCGTGGGCGACGCCTTGGTTGAGTTCATGGCGGCTCACCCAGACCGGATGATGACAGTCTTGTGTGGCCACACGCATAGCTCGGGCCATTCGCAGATTTTGCAAAACCTAGAAGTCCTCACGGGCGACGCGGTTTATGGTCAGCCGAAAATCCAGCAGGTGTTAAACGTCGAGTGACGCTCGATGAACGTGCGGTTCCGTCCCACTGTCTTAAACGCGGCAGGTACTACGTCGCTACGTGGGCGACGTCCACGCGAAGTCGCTGCCTTGTTTAATTGGTTGTCATGTCAAAACTACAAAATCACGGGCGAGCCCGGACGCGATAACGCGCTGTTGGCGACGGTCGACACGGGACAATCGTTGCATCGGTTGTTGTTCGATTGCGGCGAAGGATGTCTCGACGACATTCCCGTCGCTCATCGGCAAGACATCGAAGCGGTGTTTTTCTCGCATTTTCATATCGATCACATCGCTGGATTTGATTCGCTGCTTCGATTCAATTGGTGTCGTCCAGAAACTCCTCTTTACGTATTTGGGCCAGCCGGAACGATTGGACTGATTCACCATAGACTGCAAGGATTTACATGGGATCTCGTTGAGCAACTTCCTGGCGAGTGGCATGTCTCCGAGATCGCCGATGGTGAGTTGCGGACGTCGCGTTTTTTGACGCGTGAGGGATTCGCCAACGAACACGCGATCGTCGGCCACACGATGGCGTCATCTACGCGACGAACTCATTCCAGGTTGCTACGAAGGCGCTGAGCCATAGCACGACCAGTCTGGCTTACGCTGTCCGCGAAGACGACCGCACGAATGTCGACATGGCCGTCGTCGGTCAGCTCGGTCCGCAACCAGGTCCTTGGTTGCGAACAATCAAAGACTCGACTGTTGATCAGGACTCCACCGTACAAATTGACGGCTCGGATTATCGTGTCAGCGATCTACGCGACCGGCTGCTAACAAAATCGCTTGGTCAGTCCCTCGCGTACTTGACCGATTTCTATTTGGACGGCGAACCGGCGCAAAACGGTCTCGTGGAGTTTCTGCACGGTTGCCAAACGCTCGTCTGCGAAAACAACTACGCGGACGAAGACCTCGAACTTGCTCGCAAAAACTATCACATGACATCGTCCGATGTTGCACGATTAGCCAAACAAGTGCAGCCCGATCGTCTCGTACTCTTTCACCTTTCGGATCGATACACCGAGCCTCAATGGCAAGACCAACTTGAACAAGCTCGCCAGCACTTTGCCGAAACCTATTGGCCCACGGAATGGGGAGAATTGTCAGACGGCAAATGAGTGACCACATGATCGCTTGCATAGACGTGGGATATCGCGAAGACTCGGCGCGAGCCGCTTGCGTCACATTCGATGATTGGGAAGATTCCGAACCGACTGGCGATTTTGTGCTCGACATCGATCAGGTTGAACCGTATGTGCCTGGTCAGTTCTACCGTCGTGAGTTGCCATGTGTGCTGGTCGATTCTTGACGAATTGCCAGCAACACCGGACGTGATCGTCATCGACGGCTATGTTTGGCTCGATGTGGATCGTTCCCGGGAAATCGATGTGATGCAGGTTTAATCCGTACGAGATCGGCGGCAACACCAGCACGCCATCGGCCGCACGCCGGCCAACTTCGAGACAAACCGATTCGCAAAAAAACACATCGACGTCGAGCGGCAGATGTCGACCGTGTTGTTCGGTCGATCCGGTCGGCAAAATGACGAGTTTCTGCATCGCGATCGCGTCATTCATTTCCGCCCACGTCAGTCGGTTGTAACGGTATTCTTCAGCGGCATTCATGTAGTTCCTTTCATTTTTGACCACAGAGGGCGCAGAGGAACGCAGAGGGAAGAATGCGATTATTCTTGTTCTTCTCTGTGCAACTCTGTGTCCTCTGCGCTTCAGCCATCCGGATCTTTGTCCCACTTTAATACACACGCCGGGGGAAGCAGTTTCTTTAACTGAGTGATTCCGGTCTCTGTTACGCTCGTCCCGCCAGCGCCGTGTCGGACGACGGTTCATCACCCACGCGGCGCTCGGGTGGAGCATCGGGTGACATGGTCGCCTCAAGCTCGGCGATCACTTCGGTCATCGACTGTTGACGATCGGCCGGTGCTTTGGCGACCATCCGCTGGAACACTTCGTCCAACGGCTGGGGCACGTCGGCTCGGACGGCCGTGAGGCTGGGGATCGGCTGCTGGGCATGTGCCATCATCTTGTTCATCAACGAGTCGCCGTCGTAGATCGGGCTGCCGGTCAGCAGCCGCCACATGGTGCAACCCAGACTGTAAATATCGGCCCGTGCGTCGGCCATTCGTGTGTCGGTCGCTTGTTCGGGCGACATGTAATCGACCGTGCCCATGATCTGGCCGCTTTGCGTCAAGCCGTCGGTTGCGGTTTTCTCTTGCTCAAACCGAGCCAGGCCCATGTCGAGGATCTTGACGGTGCCACGCCGGTCGAGCAACAGGTTGCTGGGCTTGATGTCGCGATGGATGAGACCTTCGCCATGAGCGTACTCCAGACCCCGCGCGGCCTGGACGATGCACTCGACCGCTTGCGCGAGTGGCATCGGTCCGTGGTCGCGGACGACTTCCGACAGGTCCTTGCCGTCGACAAACTCCATGACCAGGTAATGCATGCCATTGTGTTCGCTGGCATCGTGAGCGGTGACGATGTTGGAGTGCATCAGCCGGGCGGCGGCTCGCACTTCCTTAAAAAAAACGGTCGACCGATTCCTTTTCCTGAAGCGCTTCGGCGGGCAACACTTTGATGGCCACCTCGCGATCCATCCGCCGATGCCGCGCACGATAAACCACGCCCATGCCGCCTTGGCCCAGCTTGTCCAACAGGGCGTACTCGCCGAACACCAGCGATTTGGTTTTGCCTTGATAGACAGCGGCGGCTTGAAACTTGGTCAGCTTTTTTTGCTGGATCAGTTCCTTGGCCAGTGCCTGAGCGTCGTTTCCCTTGTCGGGCAGCAGGTCCTGCTGGATCGACGTGATCTCGTCGGTCGAAACGAGGCCCGTCTTCGCGAGTGATTCGACGAATTGAGCAACTGTGACTGCCATGTTGTTATTGAACCACAGAGGACACAGAGGTGCACAGAGAAGAATTTAAGAATAACACATTCAGTGGTTGCAAATAGGACTGTCTTTGTCGGTTCATCGTAGCTGGATTCGTGAGAATTCAGCCGACCGGTAAAGACCGGCTGAATTCTCACGAATCCAGCTACGCCCTATTTGCAACTACTGACATTACCTTGTCTCTGTGTTCCTCTGTGCTCTCTGTGGTTCAATCACTCTTCACATCGTCCGCAAGTGGCCGCAGAAGTTTCGCTTCGCCATCGAGCATACGGATTGAGAATTCCTTTACTCGTAACGGCAAATCATTCGAGAGAAGGGCGACGGTTCCAACGGTGCGATTCGGTCTGTACTCGCTATCCTTGACGATTGACTCAAGCGCGCCCGACCACGATATCAAGTCCTTGCCATCAAGCGTGATGCGCACGGATGACGTTTCTTCCGCAGAAATGGTCGCCACCACGACATATTCCCGAAACCCTTCGACAGCATCCGGGTTCTCCGTTTCATTCACGGGGCGACCAGGAGCGACACCGTCTAACCCCGGCCCGCGACCCCCTTCGAACCATGCAATCACACGTCGGTCTCTCATCGGCAAGAGCATCGCGATATTGTTTCGGCCGGCAATCTCGCGCACAAAACGCATGCGGATTTCGTAACTACCGACAGGCTGGACCGGGAACTGGACCCACGAGTCGGGGCGTTTGCGGATGAGAAAGACATCCTGATCACGTTCAATCTGGCCGATCAGCACATCTTTTTGGGGATCGATGACGCCGACTAGCCCGACCCAGCCATCGGCCGGCGTGATCGTGTCGCGTGTCGGCGGATTCGCTCGATCGGGCGTATCAACGCGGACGTACAGGCAATTGTGAATCGTGCCGTCATGTTTGCCGGTGGCGTCGCGGGCGATCTTGCTGCCTTTGCCTTCGTCGAAGTGGTACAGGGCCAGCGTGTCGTCATCCACGTCGAATCGCTCGTGCGGCTGCGGCGGGGTGAAGTCTTTCGTGTAACGGGCGATGCTGGAAATGCGGACTTCGTCGATCGTGCCATCCAGGAAGCTTGTTTGGTTTGCCATGTCCGGCAAACCGCCAATCAGAAAACGGTGCGGCGGCGGCGAAGGGAACGGCTCGTACAGACGCTTTGGCGTTGACTGCGCCTGAGGCCGCGTCCCGTTCAGAAAAACCTCCACCTTTTCACCATCCCAAACCCCAGCCAAGTGAAACCTGCCAGCCGGCGGATTCTTCGTCCGCAACATTTCGACATAGTGGTTTTTTCCTTCGTCGAAGACAGTCAATGACCACCACGTGTTTCCGTGCCATACCAACTTAAAACCCGCAGCATCACGTGCAAAACCCGGCATGCATGACGCAATAGGTCCATGTGTATTAGGATGAGCTGTCATCTCGACCCAGGCTTCGAACGTGAACGGTCCCGCATCGGGAAGCAACGTGAATGGAAGTTCGACATAGCTGCTCGTGCCGTCGAACTGGAGTGCGTAGTTCGGTTTCGCGTCAACCGCCGTGGCGTTGCCGAGCTTCGAATTGTCGGGATCGAGTTTTTTGCCCGGCATGACCAAAAACATGATCAAGCCCAGCAGTGCCGCAATGCCAAGTGTACCGGCGGTGATGGTGACCCATGTGAGTTTCTTTTGACCTTGGCGTTGGCCGAGTTCTTTTTTGGCCAGCACTTTGGTGCGGCGCTCAACGTCGGGTGCCGATTCGACTTGGGTTTTCATCCCGTCGCCAGTTTGCTCGTCCTGGCGTTTGAGGTCGATCGTTTCGTCGATGCCGTTGATGTCGGTTTTTTTCTTGGGCTTACTGATGATCGGATCGGAAGCGTCGAGCCCGGCAAAGAACTCAGTCAGCGCGCTATCGGACGAAGGTTCGTCGGCGACGCGGCGTACGTCCGACCTATCGGTGGCGACGGCCGCTTCCAACTCGGCGATTACTTCATTCATCGACTGCTGGCGGTCGTCGGGTGACTTGGCCAGCATTTTTTGAAAGACCGCGTCCAGTGCCGGCGAGACGTCGGCACGCACCGAACGCAGGCTAGGCACGTCGCGCTGCAAGTGGGCCATCAGTTTGTTGGTGATCGAATCGCCGTCGTAAACCGGGCTGCCGGTCAAGAGGCGATACATCGTACAGCCGAGACTGTAGATGTCGCTGCGGGTATCGGCCTTGCGAGTATCTTCGGCTTGCTCGGGCGACATATAATCGACCGTGCCCATGATCTGGCCGCTTTGCGTCAGACCG
>CAYFJO010000579.1:0-6316 GCA_964343305.1 uncultured Pirellulaceae bacterium
AAGCGAAGCTTGTTTCTTTCTTGGGATCGAGAAACTCTCGATGCGATTCCGGTAGAAAGATAACACGGGTGATGCCGGTATGCAGTGGGTATCGACCTGTTAGAATTTGCGCCCGCGTCGGCGAACAATAGGGGCATGAGAAACAATATTCGAATCTCATACCATCACGAGCGAGTTGGTCGATGTGTGGCGTTTTATAAGAAAGCCCGCCATAACATCCAACGCACTCCATACCCAAGTCATCTGCCATGATAAGGATGATGTTGGGTTTTTCCGCGGCGAGTAGAGTCGTCGACACGGTACAACCGAGTAGCATTGCGAAAGAACAGATGTATTGCATCACAACAAAACTCACGATCTAAGAAATCAACCACAGTACGCAAGACCATGTGTGTCTTGGTCAGCGGACTGCGGAAGCGATGACCCTATCATACATTGAAGCTGATTCGGCTAAAACCTCTTCAACCTCACACCACCCTCGATCAACTCCATGCTGAAACGTCTGCCCGAGAAGGGATTTATTCGCCGCATTCCCCGCAAGGCCCGTGCAATCGAACTCACCATTGATCCGGAATTGATCCCGCCACTTGAACAACCAATTTAGACAAACAACTTCTCTCTCACCAGTGGAAAATCAGTTGGGGTTACGACCTGACGTTTCCCATGACGGCGTTGCCGCTGGGCCAGTCGCGTCGGGCGTGTGGCTTTTGCGCTTTGCATCCTTGCCAGTCGGCGTCGATGGATATCGCCCTGCTGAAGCGTACGGGGAGTTCCGATCAACGTTTGTTTGAAACCGTGAATCGCGAGGGACGACGAAAAAGACCCCAACTGGCCGCAACACTAAGTGAGCGGTCAGCCGAAGGATTCGGTTTCACGCGCGAGCACTTTTTTTCCCGCCAGGATCGATTTCACAGCCTCTTTCACATAATGCCGTTTGACCGATCCATCGTCAGCGTTGTCGTCGAACCCGCCGCGATAGCGCATCAGCCCCTTGCCATCGACAATCACGAAAGTACACGTCTGCTCAATCCCAAAGTACGAGGCCAACGACGCATCGTCGTCTCGCAGCACAGGGAAATCGAACTTTTTGCGACTTAGCATACTCACCCATGGCAGCCGCCGAATCACCCGAATTGCTGCTAACGCCCAGGAAAACCACTTGCGTCTCTTTTTTTGCCTCACGAAACGATTCCGGGAAAACTTCGGGACCAGGAGTTGACAGGCGTCGCGGGTCGACATAGGATATCAGTCAGTGATACTACCTGACTTATTTTGGGTACGTGTCGCCAGTAAGCATCGTTCGAGAAACAACTGTCGCAGCTACGCTCGGCAGAGCGTGGAGGTCCGCCGTCTGGCGACGGCAGCTACAGGCAAATAGTAACTTCAATACGTGTGTCCGCCTTATGAGAGGAGCAGATTCGTGGGTCGATTGTTTCGTGACGTGACCGATGGCGAAATCGGTGTTCTAAACGTCCTGTGGGAACAGGAGGTGGCGACGATTCGCCAACTGACAGATGCTATCTACTCCGAAGGAACCCCCGGGCAGTACGCAACCGTTCAGAAACATCTCGAGCGGTTGGAAGCAAGACGCTACGTCATCCGGAACCGGAGTGAACGTACCCATCTCTTCCGAGCGGCGATCGGCCGTGATGAACTTATCGGCTGGGGGCTGCAGGAACTGGCGGACGGCGTTTGTGGCGGATCGGTGGCATCGCTGTTCGCCGAGCTGGTGAAGCCAAATCGGCTTTCGGCTCCTCAGCGGGAGTCGCTGCGGAAGCTGGTGGCGGAACTCGATCGTCAGGTGAAAGAAGCGAAAGAACGCTCCCCATAGATGGTTGCCGGGTCGCGGCACGCATCCGCCGGACTGGTCTGGACCATTGGCGAGGGTGGGGCGACGGAGGTCTGCGATGCTGGAAATAGCGCTGTCGAATGCATTCATGGCGGTCGTGGTCGCACTCGTGGCGGCTTGGGTAGCTGGTCGGAAATCGCATCCTGCGCTGGCACATACGCTTTGGCTGTTGGTCTTCATCAAGCTGCTTACGCCACCCCTGGTTGTCATACCTGTACCCTTCCTTTCCGCAGGCGAGGATACCCGCGCGGTGGCGGCTGTGGAGTTGGACGGTGGCCGCGATCGCCCGTTGCAGGCTGAACTGGATCGCCAATTCGTCGAATCACAGCACGACCTCCCAAACCTGGGCCCGCCAGATTCTCGGTTGTTGCCTGGGAGCGAGAATACGCTGCCGCGTGCGCCTTCCGCACGCGAAACCGCCTCGCCTTCGGGCCCTCCGCCGAGTGCGGGAGCAGTCCGCGTCGAGTCGGCGCCGGCCGAACAGAGTTGGTTCTGGGCGGTCTTGGGTGTTCGCGGGCTTGTTGCCGTCATTTGGATCGGGGGCTCGCTGCTCTGGCTCGGGGTGGCCGTGAGCCAAGCACGGCGGATATGTCGTGTATTGGCCTTCGCCCGTCCAGCTCCGCGAGAGCTAGTCGAAGAAGTCCGGCAACTCGCGGGACGTTTGAACCTACCCCGATGTCCCAAGGTCTACGTGGCATCGGGCCCCATCTCGCCAATGGTTTGGCCCATCGGTCGCCAAGTGCGGATTCTCTTACCAACGGAGCTACTTGACCAACTCAGCCCCGAAGAACGATCGACGGTGTTGGTACATGAACTGGCTCACGTGCGACGACGTGATCACTTGGTTCGATTCGTCGAGTTCGTCGGCATGGTCCTGTACTGGTGGCATCCGGTGGTCTGGTGGGCTCGAGCGCGATTGCGGCGTGCAGAGGAGGAGTGCTGTGATGCGTGGGTTGTGAACACCTTGCCCAATTCGGCACAGACCTATGCCGCCGCGTTACTCAAAGCAGTCGATGTCTTCAGCCAATTATCCAATCGCCACCCGATCCTGGACCCGATGGGAAACGCTGCGGCAACTACTACCCGTTTACTGGAAAGGAGGCTGACCATGATCTTTCGCCAGGCAACTCCACTACACCTGGGACGCGCCTGGGGCGTTTTTCTGCTTTTGCTCGCGGCACTTGTCCTGCCGATCGTGCCGGGGCGAGCATCCCGGGCGACAGCGTCGCAGAACGCGACGGCGGAGCCTGAAACGAGCGAGGCGTCTATCCAGGCCGACGCCTCCGCGCCTGCCGACGAGAGTGCCGACGCACCCAACAACGATTCCTCGCAAAATGCCAACGAGGGGCTGCCATTTAGGCTTTTCGATCCCTTCGCTGGGAAGCTGGGACTTGGCTGGAAACCCGTGCGTCCCGATCCCTCGCATGTCTCCCTGACAAGCACCCCCGGGAAACTGACGATCACCACGCAGCCTGGGAGTATCTACGGCGACGAATTGGATGTGGAGCACGCGGTCGCGGCGAAGAACATCTATCTTATCCCCAACCCGGCCCCCGGAAATGCGGGCTTCGTGGTAACCACCTGCATCGAATCATTTCATCCCAAGAAACCCTACCAGCAGGCCGGCTTAATCGTCTACAACGACGACGACAACTATCTGAAATGGGTCATGGAGTTCGCCCGATACGCCCCATCGTTCACTTTCATCCACGAGACGAATCGCAGCACGGTCGGCGACTACAATGCTGTACGCAACGAGCCCAATCTGGATCGCTTCTGGCTCCGGATAATGAAGCGGGGGAGTTTCTACCAGTACGCCTATAGCATCGACGGTGAAGAGTTCACCGTCGTGGACGAAATCGCGTGGGGCGGCCGAGCGCCGCGGTTTATTGGCATCCTCGCCAAGAACGACCGAGTGCCCGATGAGATCGACGCTATCTTCGATTTTCTCGAAGTCCGCTCGTTGACTCCTGAGGAGAAGAACGAACCCGCGTTCCAGGAAAGGCAGAAGCTGCAAGGCATGTGGGACGTGGTCTCCTGCAAATCTGACGGCAAGTTGCTCGAGGAATTGCCTCTTTCCCGGCTTGCGTTTGACGGGTCGCACCTGACGGTCACCGAGGCCGAAAACTCCCTTCAGACGGAATATACCGTGGAGGTGACCGACGGACGGAAGGAACTCGTACTACGCTCGGGACTCTTCCCCCGGAGCCGCGGATCGGCGCGGGGATGGGAGGAGCTCCTACTACGCTCGGGGCTCTTCGGCCAAAGCCGCGGATCGGTGCGGGCTCTGTACCGACTGGAAGACAATACGCTTGTGCTGGGCGTAGATGCCCGCCCTGGAGCCCCCGCACCCAAAGAATTGGAGACCCGCGAGGGTGACAAGCGTTTACTGTTGAAGCTGAAACGTACGCCTGCGGACGTAGCTTCCGCAATCCGGAGAAACGCGCTGTCCGCGAAGGACTTTTTCCTTCGACTGGACGCGAATCACGACGGTCATCTCACACTTGAGGAATTCACTGCTGACTGGGCGACTCCGGTAGCGGTCGGCCGGGCGACCGAGGTGTTCCGTCTTGCTGATCGTGATAAGAATGGCCGAGTGACCTTCGACGAATATCAGAAGAAGCCGAACAAGGCGGCCTTCCTGCTACTGGACGTGGACCTGGACGACAGACTGACGCTTAGCGAGGCCTCCTCGGGCACCCCTGTGAAAACCGTCTTGCCGGGTCGGGCGCGGGCCGTATTCGAGTTGATCGACAAGGACGACGACGGCACGCTAACCCTCGAGGAATATACCACCCGTCCGCCGGAGTTCCAGTTCGTGAAACTGGACAGGAACGATGATGGTCGCCTGTCGTTCTCGGAGTACTCAGCAGGAAATCAACGTTTGGTTCGGACCAGCCGGATTCGACGTGTCTTCGCGGCTCTTGACCGCAATGGTGACGGGAACCTCAGCCTCGAAGAGTTCACAGACAAGCCGCAGGTAGCCCTGTTTGGCAGGTTAGACGCAGACGCCGACGGCAAGTTGAGTTTACAGGAATTCACCAACCCGAGGCGCACGCCGGAACAAGTGGTGGCTGCCAAGAAGGGGTTCGCGCAAAAGGATTCCGATGGCGACGGCTCACTCTCGTTCAAGGAATACGCCTTCCGCGGCGAGGACGACGAATTCTGGAAGGCAGACAAAAACGGCGACAATCGTCTCAACCGCGAGGAGTTCGAGGTCAGCCAGATTTGGAGAGTAGCCGGCGATCCGCAGGCCGCCTTCAGATCGCTTGACCGGAACCGTGACGAAAACATCTGTTTGAACGAGTTTCGGAATCGCCCCGACTCGACTCGGCCGAACGCGGCAAACGATCCATAGTTTACACTACTAATTACTGTCCCGATTGCGGAGGTGCCCAAGTAATGACTCGACAACGCTTGTTCCCGATCGTGCTGGTGATTTGCCTGGCGATGGCGGCGGTCATGCCCGCCCGCGCCGCCGAGGACGTGTTGGACTTGATCCCCGGAGACGCGATGGGCTTTCTAGTCGTCAACCGACTGGCCGAGACCGACGCCAAGATCCAGCAAACGGCGCAACAAATGGGGCTGCCGCCAATCAGCCCTTTGACGATGTTCAAAACCAGGGATGGCATCAAAGGGGGTGTCGATGAGAAGCGAAGCGCCGCGCTCGTGGCCATGCCTGCCGAGGATCCTGGGTCCAAGCCGGCGGTCCTCTTCGTCCTCCCGGTTTCAGACTTCCAGAAGCTGATCGAGCCGTTTGAGCCCGACGATCCATCCGCCGCGATCGTCCAGGTGCAGGGTCGCGAGGGGCCGGCCTTGGTCGCCGAACTCAAAGGGTACGCTTTGGCCACCGAACCAAAGCACCGCCATGTGTTGGAAAAGGCTCTGAGCTCGCAAAAGCGCGGCGCCGACCTGGCGTTTCCGCGCCCGTGGCTGGCCGAGCAGGAGATCGTCGGAGTGCTGACCACCAACGGCGTGCAGCAGGCCTGTGACAAAGTCCTGGAAGGTCTGGAAGCGGCCCGCGCGAGGATGGAGGCACTGGGTGGGGAAGACAGCCCGGCCGCCGCCGGCCTGAAGGTCTACGAGCATCTGTTTGCCATGGCCAAGAAGCAAGTCACGGCGACGGCGATCGGCGGACAGATCGATGAGCAAGGCGTGGCGCGGGTGACCAGCCGGACCCGATTCGTGGCTGGCGAGGAGGTAGCCGAGAGCACCGCGGCCGAGCCGGCCCCAAGGGGTTTGCTCACCGGGATGCCCTGCGGACCGTTCGTGGTCGCCTTTGGAGGAGTCCTGCCCGAAGAGTCGTCCGAGGCCATGATGCGGTTCTGGTTCGACTTGATCAAGTCCGCGCCTGACCTGTACGGACTCAGCGACGAACAGGCCGACCAGATGATGGAACTCGCGCGCGAGAGCATGAAGGAGGTCCGCACCATGTCGATGATGCTCGGCGTGAGCGAGCCCGACGAG
>CAYFJO010000580.1:0-6307 GCA_964343305.1 uncultured Pirellulaceae bacterium
TGATGCGGTTCTCAAAAACATCTACGGCCGCTTGCAGTGAGTCGATTCGTTGTTGCGTACTGAAAAAGTTGAGCGAATCGAAGCCGAAGTCGACGCGGATATTGAAGACTAGCATCAAGCGTTCTTCGAGCGGTTCCAATGAAAGACGCATTGGCCTTCGTGATCGGCGCGACTTGGTAGCAGAGGGCATCGTTACTCGCTCGAGGGAAGCCTGCGAATTCCGGGCAACAGTTGGCCGTTCATGATTTCTGCCGTCGTGTCATCATGTGCGTGTCCGAGAATGTGGCCGAGTTCGTGTAGAACGGCGGTTAGGAGATCCAATTTGCCTGATGCCGCACTTTCTCCAGCAGCGGCCAGTCCTTGGCTGGTAGCAAAAGCAAACTCGTCGTGTTCGCTTGGCGTTTCGTCGACGAACCAGCCGTAGTTTGCCGCGTCCTGGTCGATCACAACCGTGTTGCCAAATGCCAGTCCAAGTCGCGTCCCAGTCAAGTTGGCGATTTGAAATTCGACGGATTGCAGTGCGGCGAGTTCAGCCGGCGTGAGTCCGGTGCCGGCAAGAATGTCGATCGCGGCCGCCACGGTCGAATCGAGTTGATCACGGCTGAGCGCCTCGGCAGCGACAGGGTTCGTTGCCAAACCTGTGACTGTGACCAGAGGCACGGACCAATTGCCAATGAGCGGTGTATCACCGTTTGCTCCAAAACTGATGGCGGAGTCGACCGTTCCGTTGGCACCGGCGTCTAGGAAGAATCGGGACGAGGCACCCCTGTAAACACCTGTGTCGTCGTTTCCGTCGCCATCCCAATCGCCAACGATCGGGGTATCTCCATTGGCTCCGAATCCAACGTTGGTGTCCACCGTCCCGTTGCTTCCAACGTCCAAAAAGAATCGTGACAAAGCTGAACGATAGACGCCAATGTCGTCGCTGTCATCGCCGTTCCAGTCTCCGATCAGTGGAGTGTCGCCATTGGCGCCGAAAGTGACGGCCGTGTCGATGCCACCGTTGTTCCCTTGGTCCAGGAAGAACCGGGAAAGATTCGGCCGATACACGCCAACGTCATCACTTTCATCGCCATCCCAATCGCCAACGATGGGGACATCGCCGATTGCACCCATTCGGACAGTCGTATCAACGGTCCCATTTGCGCCGACATCCAGAAAGAATGTTGATGTGCCGGGGCGGAAAACTCCGATGTCGTCGTTGCCGTCGCCGTTCCAATCGCCTACGAGCGGCGTATCACCGTTCGCGCCGAATCCAATGCTCGTGTCGGCCGCACCGTCACCATTGTTATCCAGGAAGAACGTCGATGTGCCGGGGCGAAAGACGCCAATGTCGTCGTCGCCGTCGCCGTCCCAATCTCCAAGCAACGGCACATCACCATTCGCGCCAAAGCCCACCGACACGTTCGCAGATCCGTCGTTCGAGACGTCTTCGTAAAACGTCGAGGATGTCCCGCGAAACACACCGATTTCATCACCCTTAGACGTTGCGGCAGCGGTCAGCGTGTAGCCCAAATCGGCCATGATTCCGGCCTCGATCGGATGATACACACGAGCGTTGAGTTGGCCCTGCAATCCCGCGGATCGCATCACAAACAGGTCGGATGTAACCGCCGGGTCGTCGTCGTCCATGTGGCTTCCCAGTGACGAACTGAAGGGGTTCGGTGAGAACAAGCCCACCAGATTTCCGCCATTGGCGGCTCGTGCGTTAGCTCCGCTAAAAAAAAGCCCATTGACTCCGCCCGTCTTGGCGGCATCCCAACGTGCCTCGTTGGGTTGGTGATTATTTGCTGGGTCAATGATTGGGTTACCAGCAGCATCCACCAGGAATTGGTCAAACGGCACCCAGGCGTTGGCTGGCGGATTCAAGAGATTAGCCGCGTTACCGCCAACGTCGCGAATCGTTTTGGCAAAGCCAAAGGCATGAGTCAGTTCGTGAAAGATCGTTGCGGTAAGATCTTGTTCATTAACTTGGACATCGTCGCCAAGTTCGAATGTGTGCGCCCAGTTGACCGACAGAGTTCCATCGTGATTGCCACCGAAACCTGGGCCGTTCAGATCACTGGCACCATTCGACTGGACCTTGGTGCCGACAACTCCTCGATTTCCAAAACCCACGTTCCACTGAGCGGCATTGACAAAGAACTGCGTTCCGGCGGCAGCAAGCCGTCCGCCCGGCGTATTTTCATCGCTGACCTGGATGTCGACTGTTGCATTGTGATCGAACCACGTGCCAAACGTCGTTGCCGCGGTGTTCAATGCGGCGATGCGTGCCGCGCCCAAAGCCGGATCGTTGAATCCAAAGTTGGGAATGTTGTTTTGAAACTGAAAGTTGAAAGCCACCGCGAGCATCAAACGATTTTCCAGTGGCTCAACTGTAAACCGATTGCGTTGACCTTGTTTCCTTAGCGACTTTCTAGTTCGATTCTCGCGCATGGCAACTACTTTCGAAGGGAATGTGTAAGAACTACTTCGTTTGCGTCACAAGCTTGCATGCTAACAAACAAGTATCAACGGAGCAACGAATAGACGCTCTCTCGATCAGCTACGCAGTTGGTTTCGAGACACGATAGCCGGTCTTGCCAGCGCCAAACAAGTCGGGCAGCAGCCGAGCGCCAAGTCCCGCGCGCTCGTTGGCGGCGATCGCGCCATCGTTGACCTGAATCGTTTGGTCGATCAGATTGGGATAAATGGTCGCAATGTGTGCCCGAACCGTTTCTTGATAGGTCACGCCGGGTACGGCGGCGGCGATATTGAGACCCGCGAGCAAGGTCATCGGTCCCGTGCAATCGTGCATCAACACCGGGATGTTGTAGAGCTGGGCAAGTTCCGCGATGCGGCGCGATTCGCTAATGCCGCCGACCCAGGTTGGATCGATCATCACATAGTCTGCGCCGCGAGCGTCTAACACCTGTCGATAGTGGTCGCGCATGACAAGCATTTCGCTGACGGCGATGGGCACGTCGGCTTCGCGGCGAAACGCGGCGATCGTGTCCACGCTATCCGGACGGATCACGTCTTCCAGCCACAGGGGTTGAACTTCACGCATCGCTCTGGCGATTTGCAGCGCCGCGGGCAACGCAAAGAATCCATGGCCGTCCAACATCACGTCCATTTTCAAACCAACACGGTCACGAATCGCGCGAAACGGCGCCACGCCGCGATCCAGATCGTCGGGCCGGACACGCAAGCCACCGGACTGGCGATAGACCGCGTCGAATGACCACAATTTCATCGCTCGATATCCGGTTTCAAGCAATTCTTCGGCCAAGTCGCCGGGCGCGTGGATGCTGGACCAGTTGTCTTCCAGCGGTCCGGGGTTGCCAGGATCGCCGTGGCCAGGCCAACCCGACGCGGCCGGCGCATCGTCCGTTCGACGTCTCCCGTAAAACGGTCCACCACAACTGTTGTAAACCGGCACGACATCGCGAACCGGGCCGCCGAGCAATCGCCAAACCGGTTGGCCGCAAAGTTGTCCCAGGATGTCCCACAAGGCAAGATCGACGGCCGACAGCGCCCGCAGTTCCGCACCGGTGCCACCGAACGCGGTGCAACGTTCATAAAGAAACCGCCAGTGGCTTTCGATAGCCGCCGCGTCGGCACCTAACAACCGCCGCGCCATCCAATCGTGAATCACCGCGGCCGCGGCTTCGGGAATGTAATAAGTCTCGCCGTGACCAATCACCGGCTGGCCATCGATCGTGCCAGCGTCGGTATGAATCCGCAGCAACATCAAGCCGGGCATCAGATCGGAGGGCACCAACGTTTCGACGGCCGTAATTCGCGGACCGCGAGTGAAGGCATGGAACTGTGTCGGTCCCGTTGCGCGCTCGACGAAACGGATCTCGGACGAATCGTTTTTCAGATCTTCCATCCACACATGATGCGCACATTTTCGTTTAACAGCAAGCCGAAGGCGACTAGCCGCAACCAAACCGTAGGACGGATTTTCAATCCGTCCGTGACGGTTTGAAAAACCGTCCTACAGAAATGCACACACGAAAACAAGCTAACTCGGAATGATAGATCGAATGACGCCCAACCGCGCAACGATGTGTTACGGCGGAGATTGAAACATCGGCGTGACAACACCTTGCTGGATGCTGCTGCGAAGTTGCTCGGCGCGTGCTCGCAATCGGTCGGTGGGCACGATGGCTTGCGGATAGAGTTGAAAATCCACCACTCGCTCGTCGCGCCGCTCGGTCATGCCAAGATTTTCGCTGAAGAAATCCAATGGTGGAATCTCGTACCACGGCGGATTGAAATTCTGTTCCACCTTGACCGTCTCAAAGCCGTCCTTTTCTAAACGAATCTTGCGCGTGCCGTAATAGGTGAAGGGAGTGGAAACGGGGCTGTTTCCGATCGGTTGGTCATCCACATAAACCATCGCGCCGGGGGGATTGCTGCGAATGGTCAGCCGCCGCTGCACACACCCCGTGTGGCAAACAAAAGCAAAAGCGACCAACAGCAGTGTATGGAAGCGAAAATGCACGGTGATTTGAGTCGCGAAAAGAGCCGCTGCAACGACTTGTGTAAATGTTAAGACTTCCCAAGTCTTCGAGACAAAAGAAGCCTGCCCGATCCGAGCGGGTGGCGGAGTATAAATGCGATGGAATTCTCCGCCTAGTCGGATTCGGTGGCCACTACTGGGTGTCCTGCGGAAATGGGGCATGGATCAAAAAGCACTGTCAAGTACCGTTGTGCAAAGCACCCTACGGGCCGTTCCGGCAACGGTACCTGACCCCTTTTTGATCCATGCCCGGAATTGCTATCCACAAAACGTAAATTCTTACAACATTTTGGGTTGCAATTCTCTGCAATCACTTTCGCCAATCGCTCAAACGTGATTAAAATGAAATAACTATATTTCAATTTCGATGTTCTTGTGACTCTGTGATGGCAGAAACGCAAATCTCTTGGGATCATTGTCTCGATTATGCCGCAGTCAGCGATATTGGTATGCGCCGGTCGAACAACCAGGATTCCTATGCCGTCAATCTTGCTTCGGACGACGAAGTCTGGTCGACACGTGGACACGTTTTTCTCGTTGCCGACGGCATGGGGGCTCATGCGGCGGGGGAACTAGCCAGCCAATTGGCGGCGGACGGCGTGCCTCATTTGTATCTGAAACATCGCGATTTGTCCGCTCCGGAAGCGCTGCAAAAGGCGGTCATCGACACCAACGCCGAAGTGAATCGCAAGGGGCAGGCGAATATCGAGTTTCACAACATGGGCACGACCTGCAGCGTGCTGACAATTTTGCCACAAGGCGCGGTGTTGGCGCACATCGGCGACAGCCGCGTTTATCGATTGCGCGGCAATCAACTGGAGCAACTGACGTTTGATCACAGCCTGGTCTGGGAAATGCAAGCGTCCGGCCAGCTATCAGAAAACTCGGACTTGGCCGCGGCGTTGCCCAAGAATGTGATTACTCGGTCGCTTGGCCCCAACGAAACGGTCAAAGTCGATATTGAAGGCCCGTTCTTGGTTGAGATTGGCGATACGTTCCTGTTGTGCAGCGACGGCTTGACGGGCAAGGTCGAGGACGATGAGTTGGCCGCGATTCTTGCTAATCTGCCGCCCAAAGAATCCGCACAGGCGCTAGTAGATTTGGCCAACTTACGAGGGGGGCCGGATAACATCACGGTGATCGTCGCCAAGGTCACGGGGCATGAACTGACGACGCAAGTCGCAGCCCAGGAACCGCTGACGATTGGCAAGAGCAAGAACCCAAGCAGAGTACATCCGTTGATGTGGACAATGATGGTCGCATGTTTCTTGGCCGGAATTGTGATCGCGGGCGCGGGCAGTATTCCCGCGGGCGGAGGAGCGTTGGTCTTGGGACTGGTGCTTCTCGTCATCATTCTGTTGCAGATGTCCAACACTCCGCCGGATGGCGTGACCATCAACGCGGGACAACGGTTTGGCAAAGGGCCCTATGTGTCGGTTTCGTCCGAGGCCAGCAAAGAGTTCACCGACAAGTTGTCAGGTACGATTGTCCAATTGCGGGAAGCCGCGAAGGAGCAGGGATGGACAGTGGATTGGGCATCGATCGACCAACAAAGCAAGACGGCCGAGAAAAGTGCTAGCTCCGGCGAGACGGGATTGGCCGTTGCACAGTATTTGCGCGCCATCAGTTTTTTGATGAAGCAGGTTCGCGACCAGCGCAATGAGGGTGCCAGCGACTCGGCGATCGATCTGGTGTAGGGTGCGTGAAACGCACCGCGTCGTACCATCGAAGCGACTCAAAGCTGGGTCCATAAAGTGATTTGATTTTTACCCAGCGATTGCTAGCGATGGGTCGGTT
>CAYFJO010000581.1:0-6303 GCA_964343305.1 uncultured Pirellulaceae bacterium
GACAACAGCTTCAACTCAGAGTGGAGGCCGGTTTTTCTCTTGCAGGGCAAGAGAAAAAAGTGCCCAAGGAATCCAGCCAATGAACCAACAAGAAATGATCCACCATTTGAAAGCAGGAAGCCGCCTTCGACGACTTGGCGAATGGGACCAAGCGATTCACCAACTGACTGCCGCGATCAACCTCTTTCCTCGCAACTTTGTGGGATATGTCGAACGAGCGTTGGCCTTCAACGGCAGGGGCAACGAATTGGGTGATCGGAGATATTTTCAGGCGGCAGTGAATGATCTGGACATTGCTATCGAGATCGGTTGGGACGACCCGAATACCTTGGCCGAAGCGCACTACAACCGTGGCTGCATCCGAACAGACGACCTGGGGCAGCACGATCTTGCCATCGTTGATTTCAACCAGGCCCGACGACTTGACCCAGCACACATCGGAATCGAGCAAGGCTTGAAGCGGGCACTGGATCGGCTCCGAGACGATCCAAGGTGACATTAAGGGTTTCGCAAAGTAGAAGGTAGAAGACGCCGAAAAAACAAGGATCGAGACGAACAAAAACGACGGACAAGATGACTACACCCTATTTGTCGTTTCCATTGACACAGGATTCAGAAAGAAAACGCCCTATGAACATTGCCGCATATTGCCGAGTTAGCACGAACCACCAGAAAACGGATTCCCAAGTCGCGGAGATCAAAAAGTGGCTCAAAGCGCACGGCTACGACGAACAGCAGGTCGCATGGTTCATGGATAAGGAATCCGGCAAGACGCTGAAGCGACCTCAGTTCGAGAAACTGCAAAAGGCGATCTTCGCAGGTGAAGTCAAGACTCTGATTGTCTGGAAACTGGATCGGATCAGCCGTCGTTTGAAAGACGGCATCAATTTGTTGTCGGAATGGTGCAGTCAAGGAGTTCGAGTCGTCAGCATCACCCAAGCCGTTGATCTAAACGGCGCGGTTGGTCGGATGATGGCTGCGGTGATGCTCGGCCTCGCGGAAATTGAGCTTGAGTACAGGCAGGAGCGTCAAACTGCCGGGATCGCAGTAGCAAAAAAGAAGGGCGTTTACAAAGGCCGCAAGACAGGCACCTTCAAGGCGAAACCAGCGCGGGCGACTGAATTGCGGGACAGAGGCTTGAAGATCGCTGAAATCGCCACCGCACTTGGCACAAGCAAACGAACCGTCCAGAGGTATTTGCGAGCCGCGTGAGGCTCATCAAATCTGTGCCGTATCAGCCAACGGAAACGTCATGCCGAACGAACGCCCTTTGTGTTGCAAAAGCAAGAACTCAGAAACTTTTTGCAAAAACCTTGAGGATTGGAGTCCCGAATATATGGCGTACCGGCAACCGGGCGGTTTTGTTTTTCAAACAAAACAAACCCAGGCCGAACAAATCCCATAACGAACCTGCGCCGCCATATTCGTGTCTATCCGTATGGCAACATCCCTTTTCATGGAGGTCATCGTGCCCGTAGCAATTCCTGACATTCGCATTGGCAATCCCCTGCGCCACGAAGCACTTTCCGTTTTCCCGTTGTTTACTGACACCAACGGGCAAGTCGAATACGTCTTGTCTGACCAAGCTCTTGCCGATGAATCAGTGGTCGTGGAAGAAATCAGCGAGTCTGGCTCTGTGCCCGATTTGCTGGTCGAGAACCGGAGCGATCAGCGAGTTCTATTCATCGAGGGTGAAGAACTGGTCGGCGCGAAGCAGAACCGCATCTTGAATACGTCGATCTTGGTGGCGGCAAATTCCAAAGTGAAAATCCCCGTGTCCTGCGTTGAGCAAGGCCGTTGGGGTTATCGCTCACGACGTTTCGGTTCGAGTGGTTCAAGCTCCCCGACTCAATTGCGGTACGCGCTGAAGAAATCCGTGTCTGCGTCGGTCAAAGCAAAACGAGGCCATCGTTCCGACCAAGGCGAAATTTGGGATCAAGTGGCTCAGGTTCACGCCGAGCAGGGCACTACGTCATCTACCGGCGCGATGTCCGATGCTTTTGAAGCCACCGAGGATCGGCGTGCAGACTATCGGGACAAGATAAGGTACGTCGAAGGCGCGACCGGCATGGCCGTCGCCATCGGTCAGCACGTCGTCGCCGTGGACGTTTTTGACCAACCTTCGACCTGCGAAAAAGTCTGGAACCGCCTGCTCACAGGCTTCGCGATGGATGCTCTTGCCGTCTCATCCACCGATGATGAAGCGTCGGTTGAAGACGTTGACCAGTTATGTCGGAAGGCCGCTAACGCCAACTGGGAGAAAGCCACGGCTGTTGGCGAGGGTGAGGAATACCGCACGGAATTTGACGAAGACCAAGGATCGGCGTTGACGTTCGACGATAACTTGGTTCACGGTAGCGTGCTGGCGGCGGTATAGCTGGCGGCGGGTCGGCTCGACCTGCCTTGGTCGTACCGATACCCTGCCTTGGCTGTGGGTACTGGTTGTCCTGTTCATTCATACCTGACATTTACAGGTCCACTGTTGATTATGACCGCATCGCGACTGTTGTATTCGAGATCATTAAAGTTCGTAACCTGAAATTGCACCATTCCGTCCTTGCACTTGAATTCCCACCGTTGCTTTTCCCACTCTTGCTTATTCCAGATACGAGATGGTTTGCCTATTCCGAAATGAATTTGTTCCAACGTGTATTCGCCGTTGCCACCTATCAGGTAGGTCACGAACCATCCGTCTTCTGGGACAAGTGCAACTCTAAAGTCACGGTCACAGAATTCCGCCAATCGCATGACGAAGTGCCTACACTTTACTTCTGATGGCACGGGCATACCGTCAACGTCATACGCTATTTCCCGAATGAGCGATCCGTCTTCACCCCAGGATTGCGTCTTTCCTATAAACCGTCCGTGGCTGCCGCACTCACCTAGAAACGACAGTTGGCCGTTATCATGCCAAAAGCTAACTTTGCCTCGTCTTTTTCCACGATGCATCGTGGCTTCTTCTCGTATTTGCCCGTCTTTGTGCCAGGCTTGGACTATTCCGTGTTTTAGTCCATTCTCGTCGCGAGGAACGCGATGCTTCAACTGGCCGCTTGAATACCACGCTTGTTCAACGCCTATCTGTTTATGGTTGTGCCAGAAAGCCTTTACGTGAAGTTTTTGGGGCTCACTGGTGGGCAATCCAATTCGTCGGTCGGCATTTGAAAACCACAACTGCTCAATACCTTCCAAATCCCCCATTACCCAGGTTTGCTTCCTGACGAGATTCCCGTTTGGAAAATACTCGACGTACAGACCGTGGCGTTCGCCATTGAAATAATATGCATCGGTAAAGTGCTGAGCTTTGTCTCGATTCTCTTCATGTCCAAAGAAGCCAAACGAGAGGCCATGCCGAACGAACTCCCCGGATTTGTTATAGAATCCCTTACGAATGGCAGTGACGTGGTAATCAGCATCATTCATTGTCTGCCCCCAGAAGTAGTTGGACACCTTTTTCCCGGTTATAAAAATAAAGTCACGCCCGTTCTGCTCTGTCTTGATGTCTTCAACAATCTCTTCTCCATTCGGTCCTGTCGAGTAGTCAACGTCCGAAAAATCGGGAGTTGCGACATCCACCTGTGGTACGGAGCTTTCATTTGCAGGGCCGTCCTCTGAATAAACGTGTTTCTGATCGCCTTGGCCCTTGTCATTGTTTAGCGCAGCAACCGAAATCACGTTGTCTCCATCCGCACTTTGCTGCGTGGATGAAGACGGCGAGAGAAAATCCGACAGCACTAAAAATCCGGCCAGTAAAAGGATAGTCGTTCCAGCTATCGCCGCAGCCTTTTGGGGAAATAGTAGACCAAGCCACTGTTCCCGTAGCTGCCCCCACATGCTTTCTACAACTTGAAGATAACGAGGCGTTATTCCCGAAAGTTGCGTCTCAGCCATGCGGAGTTCCCTCAGCAAAGACGACAACTTTGAATCATCTGAAGGAGCATCCTGCAAGAGCGTTGTTGCAAGGTTCGTCTCAATCTGCATCAGGAGTTTTTGCTTTTCGCCTGCAACGCGCTTACAACGAGCGATTTCCGCATCAAACGTCCGCGAAGAGTCGATTGCTGAAATCTCAAGCGATTTCTGAAGTCGCACACGCTCCGCATCACGATTCCGCGTCGATTCCGCTAATTCTCCCTCCTGTTTGGCGATGTCGTCCCGTGCTTGGCGTATTTGCGCAAGCACCGATTCCGTTCTGTCGCACTTGACCGTCTCTTCGGATTGGGTTTCCAGCAATCGTGCACCAATCTTGGCTTCGAGTTTTCGGAAACCAGCCTCTTCCAATTTCATCTTTACGGCCACGACCGCTTGCCGTGCTTTGGCTTTTGTTTTGTCCACAACACGCGCGCCCTGCGCTGGCTCAAGAGAACCGAACTCACCTCTAAGACTGTCATATCTCTCTTGAGCATCCAGCCGATCCGAAAAGCTGGGTTGGGAACCAAGTTCGTCGCCGCAATGAGCGCGGAATGCTGCTGTGCCGAGTGGTTGAGCAACGGAACGCAGCTTTTGTCGTACAGTCGAAAGCGCCCGTTCTTTTCTCGCAACGTCGTCCTCTGTCGGCTTGTATTCGCCTTTTCCCGTTTCAAGGTCTTGGATGCGTTGGCGCGTATTTGTCAGTTCATTGTGACGGCCAGAATGGTCGTCGCAAAACGTGACGATCAATTCATGGCGAGATTCGCACCGATCAGAGAGAACATGGGCCAAAATCGACTGGCGAAGGTTCTTAATCCGTTGCTTTATGTCTGAGCGCGAGGACGAGGCCGTCAACGTGCTGGCCGAAAGGGGCCGGCGTTGATCCAGATGAGCCTGGTCATCAGCTTGTCTATTCTTGACCTGATCTGAGTGCACTGGTTGGCCTCACAACGCGCTCGTAAGATTACCTGCGTGTGAATAAATAAGTTGTTTCTATCCGCCATCGCGGTCGCTTGATACTGCGTCGTCGGAGTCCTCGCCATAAAATATCCTGAAGCGATATACACGCCAAATTGCACTTCCTGATAATGTTGCGCCGGCCTCAATCTTGTCACCTTGGGATGCTGAAGTCCTCAAGGACAGGTCGCCGGTATCGACAACTACATCCGAAGGGTCGTAGGCTTTGAATGATAATTTGTGTTCGTATTTGGGTAGGGCCTGTTTTGCCATCACCGTTATAGGAAATGAAAGATAGTTGCCAAAGATTGTTCCTCCTGGCTCTGGATAGCCGCATTGTGCCTCGATGACGTAGGCACTGGCAGAATCATCCACGTCAACTGACGGCGGAGTGACTTCCGAAAAAATCTTTGCAACCATCCGGAAACCGTCTTGTGCCGACTCCCGTCTAATTTCGTCAGATAAATCGTCTAACTTTTTTACACCGTGCTTTTTCAACAACGCCTCAACGAATGACTCGTGAGAAGACGCGAGATGCGATTTCAGATGGGCGTAAATTGGGGCCGTGACGACTGTACCAGGCGGGATCAGACTCCACACAACCCATGCGAGCAAGATGGAGGCAACGACGGAGATGGCTCTATTCAGAGTATAGAATCGCGCTGCATAGCTTCCAAACAGTGCTCCGAACACAGCACCACACAAAACACCAACAACAGCACCCATTGTTGCCGTCACTGCATTCCACAACCAACGCTCTGAGCCTTCCAGGGACCAAAACTCTTCCTCAGCACCGGGAATAGTCATCGAAATGGTCGGACCCGCCACTGCTCCGAAGACAATTCCAACAGCTATAAAAAACAACAACCTCCGCGATCTGCTGGCACTCACTGTTGATGGCGTCCCAGTCGATTGCGCACTCCCGAATCCTAGAATCGGCCAAAAGATGAAGCCCAAGAACGCCAACCCCAGTCCGAATCCCGTTCCCTTACCGAACCTGTGGGCAATTCCTATGAAGACAATGACCAAAGTAATAATGTTGACGATGGGAATTAACAGAAGCAAGACCCACCATCCAGATTTTCCGGCGATGCGACACATGACGACGTAATTGTAAACTGGGACGATACAGGCCCAGCTAGGTTCGCCAGCCTTTGAAAACACCTTCCCAACTCCGACGAGAAACAAGATGATTGCCGTAAAGACGATCCAAACACTAATGATCGGTCCGGTTGCGCCATCCCATCGTATCGCGCCATTTGGACTGAGCATGATCCCAGCCAGGAGTCCCATCACGCAAATTACGGGCGAACCAAAAACAATACTGCGTTCAGCAACCTTGTCAGCTTGGCTCTCGGTGAGATTGGGAAGTCGTGATCGGACGAATTCAGTGACGCTGCGGAGTGGGTCGAACTGATTCTCAAATCCTGCCATTACTTGCGG
>CAYFJO010000582.1:0-6285 GCA_964343305.1 uncultured Pirellulaceae bacterium
TTCCAAGATCGCTTCGTATCCGCCCGCCGCTCCCCAGCCTCGCCGGCCCCAGTTTCTGCGGCACAAATGAACCGCCAGCCTGACTCCCTTGACACCGTCCACGATCTCGTTGATCCAATCGACCGCGCGACGCATCTCCGCTTCTGGATCATCGAACTTTGCACGTACCTCAGGATCGACCAACACGCACAAGTGCGGCTCGTCCAACTGAATCACATCGACGCCCACTTCGCGGATCGCCAACAACTCCTCGCGCAACACGGGCACGAGCGCCTCACAAAACGTTTCCCGCGTCGGGTACGCATCGCGCGAATGATCGGGCTCCCACATCCGCTGGCCGATCAAGTACGGAGAGGGCAACGCGACCTTGATATGCCGATCGGTGTTGTCGCGCAAAAATCGGGCTTCGTCTGCCGCCACTCCAGGCCGCTTCTTCGACATCTTGCTGGTTACCACTTGATGGTAGCCAAACACCTCGCGCTCGATCCAATTGAACCCGTTTTGGATCTCGGCGATGACATCGACATACGTGTCACGGCGCCATTCGCCATCCGAGACGATATCGATGCCGGCCTGTTCCTGAAGCCCGATCACGAACCGCACTGCATCGTCGGTCCGCCGCTCGATGTCGGCATTGGGCTGATCGGCGATTTCGGTTCGCGCGGCCAACAGATCTTTGACATATTGAGGCCGTGGCATGCTGCCGATGACGGCGGTGGGAAAAAGAGGTAGAGCATCTGGCATCGCGGCGGCTCCCAAGTTCTGCGGGACGGTTCGAATTCTGATAAACTGATTATCGCGCCTAACAGTTTACCCTTTCTCCGTCTCGTCAGTGAAGGAATGCCGCGATGAATCTGCTGCGAATCGGACTTGCCCAAACTAAGCAAGTGGGCGACTTGGAAATCAATGCCGAGAGCATTTTTCGATTTGTCGACATGGCCGGCGAGCGAGGCGTGCAGATCTTGTGCTTTCCCGAATCGCAAACGGCCGGGTATCGCTGTGACATCGCCGATCCCAACTTGCCGTCGCCCGTTCAGCGATTGGACGAACTCCATGCCGAAGTCGCTAGACGCTGCCAATCGCACCAGATGGCCTGTATTCTCGGCACCGAAACGCCTAATCCCGCCGGCAAGCCCTACAACTCTGCCATTGTTTTCAATGAAGACGGAAAGACGCTGGGTGTGCATCACAAAACCAAACTTACTCCACTCGATGCCACCGTCTATTCACCGGGGCAGTCCATCGAGACTTACGATTTGTTCGGCATACGAATCGGCGTGTTAATCTGCTTCGAGGCATTCCGATTTGCCGAAACCACGGCCGAGTGCGTCCGGCAAGGAGCGCAAGTTGTATTTCATCCCCAAAACAACACGACACGTCCAAACGACTGGAAGATTCCGATCCATCACGCCATGATCACGACACGCGCCGGCGAGAACACGATCTGGTTTGCTTCCTGCAACGCGGCTCTCGCTCCGCATCAAAACAGCCGCTCGCTAGTGATCGCTCCCGACGGCCGAGTGCACGCGCAAACGCAGCTAAACGAAGAAGAACTTCTCGTTACTGAAATTGATGTCGATTTGGCGACCCGAGCCATGTTCACATTCGACACTGAGTCGTGCGCTCCGGTCCTCTTCAGCGACACAGTCCACCGAGATGAATTCGCTGAGATTCTGCCCGAATCCAACATAGCCAAAGTCGCCAAAACGTCGGATCGCATCGATGGATAGGAAAAGGCTTGTCGAACCGTTCTTCTGTCACGCCGAAGGAAAACGCCGCACACCAAGCCCGAGCGATTGGTCCATCAAGCCTCCAGCGTGATCGTGGTCCTGTCCAAGGAGATGTCCTAGCTCGTGAAGCACGACGGTGAGCAAGTCAATTTGTCCTGCTGCGGCAGTGCTGGCGATTGCGATTAGCCCATCATTGTTGTTCGTGACAAACTCTTCATTTTCCCACGGTGTTGGATCAACAAACCATCCGAAACCTGCCGCGTTCCTGTCTACGATGATTGAGGTTCCGACCGCCGCGCCGAGTTGTTCGCCGGGCAGTTCGGCCATGCTTGCTCTAGTCGATCGCAGTCGGACTAGCTGTTGGTTGGTCAGACCGCGACTAGCCCATATATTGATTGCGGCGTCGACAATCGGGGTGAGGCTGTCCGTTGTAAGCGGCTTGGCGAGTGACAGCCGCGATACTTCGCCGCCGCCGGCGAGAAGAGTATTTGCCCAGGTTCCGATGATTGGCGTATCGCTGTTGGCGCCGAGATTGAATGTGTTGTCCACATCGCCATCTGCATCTTGGTCGATATAGAAACGAGTGTGGCTTGCGCGATGGATGACGATGTCGTCAGTCCCGTCGCCGTCGACATCGCCGGCTAACGCTTGGTCGATATTAGCTGCACCCAGTGTGTGAGCGTGATTGACATCACCATCGGCCTCGAAGTCGAAGAAGTACCGCGCTTGGCTGCTGCGATGGATCGCGATATCGTCACCGGCCAGGCCGTCGAAATTACCGACAAGCACCTTGTCGAGATTCGCCGCGCCCAAGTTGAACGACCGATCGACCGATCCGTTGCTACTGAAGTCAAAGTAGAATCGTGCCTGGTTTGGACGATGGATAAGTACGTCGTCGATGCCATCGTTGTCGAAGTCGCCAATGTGGATCTGGTCGATGCCGGCCGCGCCAAGTGTGTGGGCGCGATCGACATCGCCGTCAGCATCAAGATCGAAGAAGAACCTGGTTCGGCTGGGGCGATAAATGAGCAAGTCGTCGACCGTGTCGTTGTTGAACCTGCCGACATAGACTTCGTCGAGGTTGGCCGCGCCTAGGACAAAGGAGCGGTCGGCCGTCCCGTCGGAGTCGGTATCCAGTGCGATTTTGGCCTGACTGGGACGATGGATTCCGATGTCGTCGATGCCGTCGCCATTCCAATCGCCTATCAAATGGTGGTCGTTCGCCGCACCAAATTGAGTGACGGAGTCGACCGAACCGTCGCTGCCCAAGTCGCGATAGAAACGTCCTTGGCTGCCGCGAAACACACCGATCGAATCGGGGATCAACGGCGAGTCGTCATCTTCAATTGACACGGTCACTTGCTGCTGGCCGTTTTCTACATCGTTTATCACGCTGGCGATGTCGACCACGACGGTTTCACGCGATTCGTTGGTCATATCATCCGTGGCCGCGAGCGCCGTGCTGCCAGTCAGGTTTCCTGCCGTAATGGTGATCTGCATAGGCAAATTGAAATCGACGCCATCGCTTGCAGTGCCGGTCACAGCGAGATTGACCGTCACATCTTGGGCATTCACGGCCGGCAAAGTAGCTGTGACCGTCGCGGTGCTGTAATCGGCGAGCACGTCATACGGGTTCGGCAACAAATCGTCCGTGATGTACAACATGCCAGCCTTCCGCGATTTGGCCAAAACAATATCGTTGAACATGTCGCCAGGGGCAGCTTCGGAATGGACAATGTGGGCGAATCGGTCGGCGCCGAAACTGTCTAGCCACGACGGCGGCGTGTAGTTGTTGCGATACTGGTCGGCCGAATTTTCGAACGTCACCAGCACGTCCGCAGCGTTGGCATAGTCGATGGGGGTGAAACCCGAAGAACCGCTGGTCGAATCGAACGTAAACGTCGTGCCGGGATTGCCGATGACGGTGGCGTCGTTGTCTTTCGACTTCACATAGTCCCGCAGTTCGTTGTAATAGCTCACCGTCGCCAGATCGTTGAACATCTCGTCAAAGAAGATGCCGTCGACCAGCACGCCGGCGCCACGCCAATACGCTGCTTCGTAATAGCGGTCGACATCGGCTTTGACCAGCGCGATGTCGCGCCCGGCAAACCCCGTCGCCACATAGCCATAAATCAACCCGCCTGCGTTGTTAAGATCGACAACGGGACCGAACGGACCCGCGCCGAAGTTTTGGATATAGTTGGGATCGATTGGACTTGCCCCTGGTCCGCTGGCCGGATTGAGCACCGTGTGCACGGTCGCCTTGGACGACATGTCGATAAACTGGCTCCACATTTCCGGACCGCCGCCACAGCACGGATTGCCATAGGCGGGCACCAGCAACTCGGTCTTCGCGACAAGGTCGTTTTCTGAAATCGTCGAGTGATCGACGGACAGCGTCACGGCCAAGTTCCGTCTACTCTCCAAACGTTCACACCATAACCGGCGTCGATTTTTGGACGACTGGTTCATTCGTGCTCCGTGAATCGTTCACCGTAGTTGGTCCATTAAATCAGGAAGTCATGCGCGAGGCAAACCGCGACCCAACCTACGAGTGAGGGACGTGAATCGATCAAGCAGTCTCAAAAGAATCTCACGAAGATCGTTAAAACCGGCACATTCCGAGTTCGACACGTTTGCAACCTGAATTTTGACCTACGTTATCAATGAATTCCCACCTCGGATTGGTGATTGGTGCACCAACCAAGTGAACGGAATTTCGGGGCAGACAGATGAACGTAATTTCCACTCTCGCGAGCCGATCGGAAGAGTCGGCGGAAGCCGCGAATCGCCGCATCCTGGTCGTCGATGACAATCGAGCGATCCACGAGGACTTTCGTAAGATTCTCTGCGATACCGCTGAACCGACAAGTGACTTGGACACGTCGGAGACTCTGCTGTTTGGCGAGGGCCCGACGACGCCCGGAGACGTCTATGAATTCGATTCGGCATATCAAGGCAATGAAGCCTTGGATCTGGTCCGCCATGCCGCCGGCATTCACCGGCCTTACACGGTCGCTTTCGTCGATTTGCGGATGCCGCCCGGAATGGACGGCGTGGAAACCACTCGACGAATTTGGGAAATCGATCCCCACGTTCAAATCGTCATGTGCACCGCCTATGCCGACTATACTTGGGACGAAATCAGTGCCGCATTGCAGACGCCCGATCAGTTTTTGATCATCAAGAAGCCTTTTGAGTTCATCGAAATTCGGCAACTTGTCACGGCACTGACGGCCAAATGGCAACTGGCACGTCATCTCCAGCGCCAGATGGAACTATTGCGACGCGAAACTAGACGAACTCGGATGATCATCGAGTCGGCCAACGAAGCGTTTGTGGAGACCGACGAGCAGGGCAACATTCTGCAGTGGAATGCCGAAGCGGAATCGTTGTTTGGCTGGAAAGCCGAGGCCGCCATCGGCCAATCACTCACCACGTCGATTTGCGCCAACGACCCGGATCGCGGCGCAGTGGAAAAGTGGTTGAGCACAACACACGAGGGCCAACGATTGGAAATGATGGCGCGGCGCCAGGATGGCGAAAGCTTGCCGATCGAGGTTTCGATTTCGCGCGTCGTCAACGCGACGGGAACGACGTTCAGCGCTTTCGCTCACGACATTTCATTGCGTCCGGTGTTCGACGCCCAGTTCGCAAGTCCGCAACAGGCAGAGTCCATTGGGCAACTGGCGACAGGCATCGCTCAGGAAATCAATTCGCCCATGCAATATGTTGGCGACAACGCGCGATTTCTGATGGAGGCATTCGACGACTTGGCAGGCTTGCTGGAAAGTTGCCAGGAGTTGGCCGAAGGGAGCCAGCGGGACCGTGCTCTGGAGGATGTCAAAGCGGCCATGCGGCGAGCGGACTTGGATCTTTTGCGTGAGGAAACTCCCGAGGCGGTTCAACAGTCACGTGAAGGCATCGAGCACGTCGCAAGAATCGTGCGAGTGATCAAGGAGTTTTGCGAGCCGCCGTGCCAAGAACCAGCGCTGGCACTTCTCCACAAGATCATCGATTCGACCATCACGGTTTCGCGAAATGAGTGGAGTCGCGTAGCAAAAACGGTGACCCATTATGACCGGACACTGCCGACGGTGCCGTGTCTCCCCGCTTTGCTGAAGCAGGCGGTATTGAACCTTTTGATCAACGCGACCCAGGCGATCGAAGCTGTGGTCGACCCGGACAAAGGCGAAACGGGGATCATCACCTTCACCACCCGCCGCGACGGCGATTGGGCCCAGATGCGGATCAGCGACACGGGCCAAGGCATCGCCGAACAAGACCTGACCAGAATCTTTGACCCGTATTTTACAACGAAAAACTCAATTGCCGCCAAGGGGCAAGGACTTGCGGCCGTCTACGGCACCGTGGTCGAAAAACATGGCGGCACCATCGAAGTGGAATCGACGCCCGGCGAAGGGACGACCTTTATCATTCGCTTGCCGCTGGCATCCGAATCCGAAGAAAACGGCATGGTTCAAAAAGGGGTCAGGTACCTTTGCCGGGACGGCCCGGAGGGTGCTTCGCACAAAGGTACCTGACCCCTTTTTGA
>CAYFJO010000583.1:0-6280 GCA_964343305.1 uncultured Pirellulaceae bacterium
GAAGAACGGTGCCCGCTTCATCAACCGCTCGACGAATGGCGGGCGATGCCAGAAAAAATCCATCGTCTTTGAATGCGCCGATGCGCAGGTTGCTGAGGTCGACACAGGCCGGCTTGCCGATCGCTCCGGGCGGCGATTGCAAATCGGTTTTAGAACCGTTTTGCTCTGACAAAACTTTCAGGGCCAACGTCAGATCCTCGACGTGTCGCGCCATCGGGCCGGGTTGAAACGCGATCGCTTCCATGCCAGGGAGATTGGTGGTCAGCCCGGACGTCGGCAACCGGCCGCTGGTCGGCTTGATTCCTTGGATACCACACGCATGACAGGGCTGACGAATGCTGCCGCCCATGTCACTTCCCAATCCCAGCGGCGAACCGCCCGCCGCAATGACCGCCGCTTCGCCGCCGGAACTGCCGCCCGGGCTGCGTTGCTCGTCCACGGGATGGCAGGTCGCGCCGTAAACGGGATTGGCCGATTCCTGGTACATCATCAACTGGGAGACATTCGTCTTACCGAGGATGATCGCACCGGCACTGCGCAATCGCTGGACCAAGATTCCGTCTTGTTCGTCAACCAGATTTTGTCGAGCAGACAGTCCAATGGTCGACGGAGTGCCGGCCACATGGAAACATTCTTTGATCGTCATGGGCACGCCGTGAAGCGGACCCAGTGGTTTGCCGCGACGGACCGCATCATCCGCCCGCTGTGCGTCTTGGCGTGCCTGATCGAACATCGGCACCACCACTGCGTTCAACCGTGTGTTGACTTCCTCGATGCGCTCGATCAGCGCGTTGACAATTTCCGTCGCGGAGAGATCGCGGGCGGCGACACGTCGAGCAATCTCCGCGGCACCGAGGTCAATCAAAGAAGTCCCGGACATCGACACGGGTTAACCACTGTCGTCCGACGGATCGACGGATGGCACAGGGATCGTGGGAAGAGGGACGCTGGGGATCGGAATTGACGGGAGATCGACCGGCGGCGAAACGGGGGACGGTGGCGTTTCAGGCGGTTTGTTCACCGGAGGAGCGCTAGGGGCTTCCAACGAAATGGCCAAACTACAACAAATCAACTCCGAGTCGCTGCCTCGATATCCATCTAGTTCTTCCGCTGGTTGCTCTACCACGACACCCAGAACCAGAATCTTGCTGTCAGTCGCAATGGCGGCGGGCGGCTTGTTGAGGCACAAGAACTTCAGTTGCGGTTGACTTGGTGTGGCGAGTTGAAGTTGTCCGACATAGCCGTTTTTTTCCTTGCGCAGGTCAACCAACGTGCCGGCCAAACAGATGCCCGTGTTGGCTCGGCCGGCGGCTGTTGTGTCCAGCCAACTTTGAGCACGACTGGCGATAAACTCATAGCTCCCATCAATCGCACCAAATTTGGATAACATCTGCTTAACTTTCTCGGCATTCGTTTGCACTTCTGGGTCAGCTCGATCGACATGCGTGACAGTTTCACCAAACTGCGCGAGCATCGAATAGAAGTGCAAGTTGTCGGTTTCGCTACGTGGGCTAGTCTTAACCCATTTGCTTCCGGCAGAGCGCAACTCCTCCGCGGCGTTAAGCAGATCACTGGTGGCTTTAAACGGTGGATTGCGAAAAGTGATGAGGGGATCGTTGGACGGTGGCGGGCTGTTGTCGGGCGTTGAATTGATGTCCGTGCCATCGTCGCTCGTGTTGGTCGTTTCGAAGTCGTTGCCTGTCGAAGTGTCATCCGATGTATCATCTGACGAGTCGTCGGATGAGGTATCAGGAAGACTATCCGGAAACATTTCTTGATTGGACTTTTTATTCGCGTTGAAAGGCGGATTGCCCAACGGTGTTCCTTGATTGGCTTGAGCTAGGTTGGTTGTGTTGGTGTCCTGGTTGACGGTGTTGTTGACATTGTCGCCTTCTTCGGACGCCGCGGCGCCGCCGCGAAATTGTGCTGGTACGATCCACGGAGCAAACTTTGCCACCGAGGGACCAAAATCGAGCGGGTCCTTTTTCAAGCCCCACCACATAATCAACAACGCGCCGATGATCCCGATCACGCCGCCGCCAACGACTTTCGCAACTTCCCAAATGGGACTCTTCTGCGCCCGTTGCCGGCGAGGCTGTGGTCTACCGGACGTGGATGCGGGCGTCGGTTCACCACCCGCTGCTGCTGAAGGAGCCGGACTTTCATCGAATTGAAATGCCGGGGCTGCACCGCCACCGCCTGCCGCGGCAATACTGTCGCCGCCCTCGCCAAATGTAAATCCCGCCGACTCACCGCCGCCGACACTGCCACCCGGGTCATTCACAACGATCAACTCAGGAGGCATGTTGTTGTACACGCTCGACAGCTCAAACTCGTCCTGACACATGGGACATCGCACGGTGGCGTCGCGGGATGCGGCGCCGGGAAGGGACACTTCCTCGCGGCAAGATGGACAAGACGAAACGCTCATGGCCTGCTCCGGAAAATCGGCTAAAAAATCATACAAGCCCGACGCGCGAGCGGGGGACATTGAATGCAACAGATCCCTCGCTCGCGCGTCAGGCTTGTGTTGCGTTGAAAACTAACCCTAGTTTAACAGCCGCGCGAGCGATATGCCTAGTATTAAGCCAGCCGAGGTCGAGACATTTCGATCGATTTATGCCCGTATTCCATATAACGGGTATAGTTTGTTCTCCAGGTGACGGATTAAACCCTCGTGGGAAAGTGGCTTCGCGGTCACTCGTTCCGCCAACTCAGCCGCCGAATAACATTGACCTGGGGCATGGATTTTCTCGCGCAACCACTCTCGCAGCGGACTGAACTTGCCACGCGCGAATTGCTCGTCCAGATTGCCAAGATCTTGGTTCGCTTGCTCAAAGAACTGGCCCGCATAGAGATTCCCTAACGAATAGGTGGCGAAGTAGCCGAACAGCGCCGCACTCCAATGCACGTCCTGCAAAACGCCATCCGCGTGGTTCGGCGGCTCGATGCCGAGATACTCCCGATACTTGTCATTCCACGCACCAGGCAGATCCGCCACGGCCAAGTCTTCGCTGATCAAAGCCTGTTCGAGTTCGAATCGAATGATAATGTGCAAGTTGTACGTCGCCTCGTCCGCTTCGACGCGGATCAGTGAGGGCCGCACGCCATTGACCGCGAAATAGAAATCGTCCAATGAAACATCCGACAGCGCGCTGGGAAACGCCTGTCGCGCTGGTTTGAAGAAGTGTTGCCAAAACCATCGACTGCGGCCGACCATGTTTTCCCACATTCGCGATTGCGACTCGTGGATGCCGAGCGAAGTGTACGTGCCGGGCGGCAAGCCGAATTGTTCGGTTCGCAAACCGAGTTGATACAGACCGTGCCCGGCCTCGTGTAATGTGCCAAAGAACGCTCCGGGAAAATGATGTTCGTCGTAGCGGGTGGTGATGCGGCAATCGTTCGGTCCCATTTCAGTGCAGAAAGGATGCGCCGTGACGTCCAAGCGGCCGCGCTCAAAGTCGAAACCAATTTTCGCCGCTGCTTCTTTGCCAAATCGCTCTTGGACATCCGTCGGATACGATCGTGTCAGAATCTCATGTTTCGGCTCCACACCGCTATCCTTGATCGCCGCGACCAACGGCACGAGCGCCTCGCGCAACTCGGCCAACACCCGCGTGACGTTGGCGGTCTTCTCGCCCGGTTCATAATCGTCGAGCAGCGCGTCGTAGATACAGTCCTCGTAGCCGATCGCCTCGGCTTGTTCGCGTTTCAGTTTCACGATCTGCTGGAGCAATGGCCGAAACGAATCGAAGTCGTTGGCCTTGCGTGCTTCGACCCATTTTTGCTGACCGAGGACCGACAGCTTGGCCAATTCTTCGACCAGTTTTTGTGGCAGTTTGATCTGTTTCTCGTATCCACGCTTGATCTCGCGGATGGTCGTTCCCGCGTCGCTGTGGGCGTCTTTGGCAAGCGCACTGTCGGTTAATTCCGCAAGCCACTCGCCGACACGGGGATCGGTGTTTCGCTGATGAATCAAACCAGTGAGGAATTCAATCTGTTCCGCGCGATACTCACCCGCGGTGGGCGGCATCTTGGTTCGCTCGTCCCAATTGAGCAGCGACTCGACCGAAGCAAGTAACGCAGTTTGACGCGTGTGGTCGCACAGTTCGTCGAAAGATTGATTGACATCCGTCATGGCGTTTCCTTGGAACTTGTCAGAAAGAAAGCGGAGACAAGTCACCGCACTCCAAGACACTTTAGCAAGATGCCGCCCGCTTGCAACGACGGTCAGCGATGCGAGTAACCGAGGTTGCGCTCAACGTCGCGGGCTTGAGAATCGACGCCCGTGCCCCAGTTGTCGTCGCCGGTCGCACGGAATGTCGACGGCTGTTTGAGAAAATCGTTTACGTCGCGCGGACCAGTCGGTTCGTCGTCGTAGGTGGGAAACAAGTTGCGGCAGCCAGTGAGAGATGGTGTGACCGCGAGAATCAGGCAGATGACGAGATTGCGTAACATAGCGGCGGGAATGTCGCAAATCGTGCGACGTCCGTCCAGTCCAGTTGCACTGCTGTCACGATGATGCCAGCATAACAACATGGAACTTGATATTCTGGTCGTCGCACCTCATCCCGACGATGCCGAGCTTGGCATGGGCGGTGCCATTTTGCGTTTTAAATCCGAGGGCCTCAAGGTCGGCGTCCTCGACCTGACCAGCGGCGAACCGACACCGCACGGCAGTCCTGAAATCCGCGCTCGCGAAACACTCGCGGCGACCAAGATTCTGGGTCTTGACTGGCGCGAAAATCTTGGATTGCCGAATCGCAGTTTGGAAGCGACACTCGATGCGCGTCACAAGTTGGCCGGAGTGATCCGCCAAGTGCGACCGCGGTGGTTATTCGCGCCCTATTGGATTGACGCCCATCCCGATCATGTTGCCGCGACGCAGCTCGTCGAAGCGGCCCGGTTCTGGGCCAAGTTGACCAAGTCGGACATTCCCGGCGAGCCATTTCATCCCCAGCGAGTTTATAACTACTTTTGCGTCCATTTGAAGCTTGCCCCACAGCCTGCGTTCGTATTGGATGTGAGCGACTTCTGGGAACAGAAGCTGGCCGCAATCGATTGTTATCACAGCCAGTTCATCGAAGGACGGCCGACCGAGCCGCCGACGTTCCTGGATCAACTTCGCGACGAAGCGGCCCATTGGGGAAAAATGATCGGCGTGCGCTATGGCGAGCCATTCACCGCTCGCGAACCAATTGGCCTGACGAGCATGCGCGACTTGATCTAAATCCACGGGCCGTGAATCATTCGGGCTAACACGTAGCAACGATGTGCTGTTTATGATTGGGCCATTTTCTCGCCTTATACATTGACCGAAGCCACGAGGAACTAGACGGCGGCGACGTGTTACCTGGATTTACGGTTTCGATACGCCAGTGGTTTGAAAAGGCGCTGAAGATCCGGAAATAGCTTTCTATTCATCACGAGGTCGTTCTCGTGGAGACAAATCAAAAGTCCGCTCAAAGAACAGCCCAGGTGGGATGATGGCTTGGGTCCCACAAAATGAATCGACTTGATTGGGGTCATCGTGGTGTTCTAGGGGTGGAGAAACTTCCTCAAATGCAAATAGTTCTTTGGGTGAGTTGTAGAAACGGATGACGCAATAGATTTCGGCAACCACCAAGCCAGGCATCGATTCCAACCGGGACAAACGGAACTGACGAACTTCGACAGGAAGTGCAGATTCCGCGAGGCTCGACAGGAGAGTCGGCAGGACTTGGCTTTCCATCAGCAGCCTGACTCGCATCGGCAATCGCTTCGAAATCATCAAGATGGCATCTCTCTTATCGGCCGACTCAGCCAGGCCCCGCGTCACGTTGCCAGACAACGGACGGTTAAGTTCATCAATATATCGATCGTTCGCTAAATCGAAATCATGCTCCCAATGGAACGTAGGTCTTGTCGTCGGCGGACTCGTTCCACCGCGAATCGTTACGATTGCACCCGCTGATGAGCCCGCACGGCGACCGATTGAGATTTCCTCAATGAGACGGATCCCTGTTTTGAATTCGGCGTTTGTCTTCCTAATGCTTTCCAGGATCGATTCCAATGCCCATACCGATTCTTGCGCGTACAGCATCTGAATCGTCGTTGGGATTCCCTCATTGTTTGCAGCGCCTCGAAAGGCAGCGATTTGATCGAACCAGCGTTCTTGCTCATTGGAGTTCCATCGTGCGGCAATTTGCTCGGTAGGTTCACCGAAGCGGTCATTGTTGGAAAAGTGCCTCGGCAATGTGGACTTGATCCAATCGGAAAATGCCTGGCGATGTTTGACATC
>CAYFJO010000584.1:0-6263 GCA_964343305.1 uncultured Pirellulaceae bacterium
CCGAAATTCTTCCGTGGGCACGCCTTGTAAGATCGGATGGTCGACCGTGGCTTCGATGGCGCGCACGTGAGTTGCGACGTCGTTCCCGTGGTGGTCGTGATAGTTGCCGCCCAGGATTTCGCGGTCGAATCCGGGCCAATCAGTGAGACCTTCTTCGGGCTTGGCGTTGCGAAGACTGAAGGCGTGGCTGGTTGTGCGGATCGCGACCAGCGGTTTGCCGTCGGCGATGTACTTGCGGACGATGTCCATTTGGAGTTTCGGCAACGTGCGACGGCGGATGGACCAGATGGCGATGTCGGCGTCGTTCAGCGCTTCGATGCCGGGAATGTCGTTGCGGTCCTCGGCGTTGGCGTAAACGCACGTGATCTTGAAATACCCACCGAAGTTCTTCAGCACGAACGGAGGCAGTGTCTTGGCCGTTTCGTATTCGTCTTCGGCCATCACAACGACCAAGTGTTGTCGCTTGTCGCCGGGGAAACGAAAGGGCTGGCCGCCCAGAATGTCGGCGCTGGTGATGGTCGGGCACCAGTAGCGTTCGATGTGTTCGAACACCAGGTCGTTTCCCGTGTAGTGGCTGACATACGGAGCGTTGCGCGGGTTATACATCGTGTCGGTCATGTCGCGCATCAGCACGACGTTTTGTCCTTGATACACCATCTGGCGAATGCCGAACGGCCGGCCCAGCACGCACATGTTGGTGTGCACGCCCATGATGATGACGTTTTTGATGCCGCGCTGCTTCATCAAGTAAAACGCTTCGGCACTGTCGGTGATTGCATCGCCTTCTTCGATTTCGAGTGTTTCAATTTGCCGGTCGAAAAAACGGACTCGTTCGCGAATCGTGCCGTTGTCGTCGCTCGGTTGGTCGACGTTGACCGGCATTTGTGCTTCGTGTTTTTCGTCCAAATGACACCAGCCTTGAAGTGGGATTTTGGTGTCGAACTTCGGAGCTTGTTGTGCCAGTTTTCGCTGCGGCATGTCTTTGTATCGATCCATACAACCGCTGGGCGAATGAATGATCAGTACGCCGAGTTTGCGAGCGGTCTGGATCACTTCGTTCATCCTCGGAGCCATTTCGGCGACTCGCCGCGCGGCGTTGCGGCAGTAGTGGTCGTTCCACATATCGCAAATGACGATGCAAGTTTCTTTCGCCTTCCATTCGGTCGATGTGGTGATCGCCCGATACCGGTCGCTGTCCGGTGCGACCTCGGCTCGCGTGCGAAAACGGAGCTTTAGCACTTCATTGGCACTCTCAGCAGTGTTTGTGACAAGCAATGCCAATCCAAGGAAAACACAGGCGTGGTAAGAGTGTGGTTCGGTTCGAAATAAGATCATCGCAAACTCCTTCGTTTGGAAGTCATGCTTTGTGGAAGATGGTAAGATGTCTCGCGAAACTGTTTTTAACGCAGAGGCGCAGAGATCGCTGAGAAAAAGACGCGTTGACAATCTCCACGTCCTCTGTGCCTCTGCGTTAAAATCAATTCCATGGCGACAACTTGCCGACCAGTATAAAACAAAGAGCCAACGCCCTGCAGCATAAAGCAAGAACGGTTGAAAATTATCTTGCCGGTCTACCAGACAATCGCAACGACGCACTGCGATCAAGGAATCTCAGCCGCGCTATGTTGTGTCTGCCTTACAGAACAGCGTGCACTTTAGACGATCATGTCGCGAGAGCAAGCAGGGTGTCAAAGAGGCTGCGGATTTTGCCACGGTTGGGCTCGCCAGGCAGAGCGGCCTGGAATTCTTTTTGCAGCATTTCCCGGGAAATGTAGCGCCGACGATCCGCGTGAGACGGACGACGGTCCGGGTTGTCCCAGGGACGGTTCCCGCGATCCGTCAGCGACGATTTCGGCTCGTCCCAACAACATAATTCCACCAACGTGTACAACCATTGGTTCAAATGCCAACAACCAAGATTCGACCACACGTTGCGCACTTGTTGCTGGCCCGCTCCCCAACCTTCCTTTACGTCGTGGAAGTGCTCTTCGATCGCCCAACGCGACGCAAACGCTTCCAGGATCTCACCCGCCGAGGCGGTCGTGTCCGTGCAAAAGTAAGGGGCCCAACCGCCGTCCTCAAAGCGGACAATCACCACCCGAATCGGGCCGCTCACCAATCGCGACGTCGCCAGGAACGTCTTGTATTGACGCCTCACCTCGACACCCCGGCAATCGTAAGTGATCGTCTGCCAGCCCTGTCGATGCCCGGCACGCTTGGACAAACGGATCTTGTTCTGGCCGTAGATGCGGTTGCCGTGTGAAGTGGCGGCAGGCAAATCAAACAGACTGGCGTCCTTCCGCAAGCGGCTCACCACGACGATGCCCAATTCGAGCACCGGCAGCAGAAACGGCCGCGCCGCATAAGCACCATCCACCGCCAGCCACACCTTCGCCTTCACGCCCAGGTTCTGGAGCGACCGCATCAGCCAGGTCAACAGTTCCACGCCGAGTTGATGTTTGGTGCGGAACTGCCAGTCGTATTTCTCCGTCAACTTCGGCACGTCCACCTCGCGGACATACAGCAGCGACCGCAGCGGCAGCGCGATCACGCCCCACAACGGATGCCTCGCCAGCCAAGCCAACGCGACCCAGTTGTGTCCCTACAACCACTCGCCATCGGCCGGTCCAGGCGTCGGATGGTGATGCACGCCGGCACCTTCGACATGCCGTCCATACCGCGCCGTGGGCGAGTCGTCCAAGCCCACCAGGATGCGCTTGGCGAGTTGCGGAGCGAACTTCTGCACGACCAGGCCCAGCAGGACCGTGGCCAACTTTCTGGAAGTCCGCCCCACACTCTTCAGGCAATCGTAGAAGCGGTCCCAATCGTCCTGGACTCCCGCCGCGACGAACCAGGAACTGGCCGTGCGTCGATCGTCGGCCAGCAACATCCCGGCAACGATGATCGCCAGACGGAAGGCGATGCGGGGGTCCATGACGGATTGCAAGACAGCGACGGCCGTTTGCATGGTGCCGGCCAAAGGGACTTGGGCTTGGGTTGTTTTCTTCCGTTTGGGATTGGGTTGTTGCAGCAGCTTGCGTTTGTCATGCCGCGATTTGTTTTGCTTCTTGTGTTTGGGTTGCGGTCGTCCTGAAGACCCTTTACGCTTAGCCATCCGTGGCTCTCCCGATGGGTTTGTGAGTTGTTAGTTCACCAACCATCGTCGAGAGCCGCTTTTTCGCCGATAGCAATCTAATCCTTCAAAGCCTGCATTTCCCCTAAAGGGCAGAGAACAGCGAATAGACGGCAAATCCTTCGCTCATGAACGATCGCACATCCTCAGGCCGAATAGTCCGCCCCGCGCGAAAATAGATCAGCCGCGTCGCGCCGCCTTCCACATTGACACCGTTAACGTTTTCAAAATACTCGAGGATTTCGGCGCGAAAAGTTTGTCGCACCAGTTCTTCGTTTTCCCCCTTAAGCACATACGCCGCTGAAAACGTGGGATGTGTGTCGAAGTCGATGTCCTGAAACCCAAGCATCCCACCAATCTTGTCAAAGAACCCTTCTTGCCTCATCGAAAACTTGGGCAGATTCAAATCCGCCGAGTTGAAGCAGATCACCGACTGCTTGTAAGTGTGCGAGTTCTTGCCGCTGCCGGTCGTGTATTGATAGTCGAAGATGCCAATGTCGACCGCATCCGTCTCGCCGTGAATCATGTTCTTGATCTTTCGCGAGCGACCCTGCGAGAACAAATCGAAGTAGCCCAGTTCGTCGACCAGCGACTGGTCGCCCTGCGGAAAAAACGGCAGCCCAAGTTCATCCGCCGCGGCCTGCATGGCCTCCGTCCGCTTCCGGTCAAAGTAGATGCTCAGACCAATGACCAGCCCAACCACGACCAAGATGACAACGATGAAGCCAAACGGAAAGAAAATGTCAAAGAGGTCGGCAAACATGGAAGCCCTTTCAATCAATCGTCGACTTTTTGCTCCGGGGAATTGTAACGCATTCGGTTTGCTGGATGAATGTCGAAATTGGCACGACTAGCGAAGGCCGGTGTTCCGTTTTCGAGAACGAGGGGCGGCTTGCGTTTCTTGGGAGCGATGTTTCAATGGGTGCGTCAAGCATCGTTTAAACTCGCACATTAATCTGGATCCATGAGGAATCGCCGTGACTTGTATTAACCGTGCCAAGAACTGTTTCACATTCGTTTTCGTGTTTCTGCTCGCATCGCCGGCGTTGGCTGAGTTACAGTTTCCGGTCAAAGCAAAGCGCATTCTCTTTCTGGGCGACTCGATCACGCATGCTGGGCACTACGTTGCCTGGATTGAAACCCAGTTTCGATTGCAGGGCGTAGAGCCGCTGCCGGAGATGATCAATATTGGGCTCGCAAGCGAAACTTGCAGCGGGCTGTCGGAGCCGGATCATCCGTTTCCTCGGCCGGATGTTCATGAGCGGCTCGACCGAGCGCTGGCCAAAGTAAAACCCGATGTGGTCGTGGCGTGTTATGGAATGAATGACGGGATCTACTATCCGTTTGGCGAGGAGCGGTTTAAGGCGTATCAGGATGGCGTGAACAAGCTGCTGACGAAAGTTCACGCCGCGGGAGCGAAACTCGTGTTGCTGACGCCGCCGCCTTTTGATCCGGTCCCGATTCGTGACAAGGGAAACCTCAAGCCGGCAGGCGAAGAGAAATATGCTTACTTTGCGATGTACGAAAACTACGACGACGTGTTGGCTCGCTATGGCAAGTGGATCATGCAACAGGGCGAGCGGGCAGACATGGTCATCGATGTTCACACGCCGGTGACTCAGTACCTCGCGGAAAAACGAAAGAACGATCCAAAGTTCACCGTCGCCAGAGACGGCATTCATCCCAACGTGGAAGGGCACCGATTGATTGGCGAAACCATTCTGAAAGCGTGGGGAATCGAGTCGTCGCCCGAACCGAACACGGAATTGTTAAAGCTCGTAACGCAACGCACGGCGTTGTTGCACGATGCTTGGCTCACGGACGTTGGACACAAGCGACCCGGTGTCAGAAAAGGCCTGCCGCTGGACGAGGCGGCTGTCAGAGCCAAGGAGTTGGAAGCACAGATTCAGCCGCTCGTCGAAAAGGCGCGCCGCCCCAAGCCTTCGAGTCGTCGGTCAACGCGCGGAGAGATTTTTCGGGTCCACTATCCAGCGGCGGCCCATCCGGACGAGTTGCGGTTGTCCGTCGACTACTTTCTTTGGGTTCCCGATGATGTGAAAAAGCTGAGAGGCGTCATCGTGCATCAACATGGCTGCGGACGGTGGCTGAGTCGCCGGACTCAAGCCACGGCGTACGAATCGGCTGAATTCCACGCGAATTCGGCTAGTTTCCATTGCCGGTTGCCCTCAAAAAACCACCAGAATTCTTCGCCGATTTATGGTAGAATCAATTTCCCACAATCACCCCCCACCCAATTTCCCGCCTCGATTGGAGTCCATCTCAATGAACACTTTGCTTAGACGATCCCTTGTCATTGTTGCCATTTTTGCCTTGACGCTGCCCAGCGCTGCGGACGACAAGTCCAAAAACCAACCTTCGAGTCAAAAGAACTCGGCCAACAAAGAGAAAAAAGATCAACCCGCCAAGAACGCTGCTCGCGAAGCGGCCAACAAACGTCTGGTCGCAAAATTCGATAAGAACAAAGACGGCAAATTAGACGACGCCGAGAAAAAAGCCATGAAAGACGAGTTGGCCAAAGCCAGTGCCGAGGCTCGTAAACGTCAACTGGAAGCCTACGACAAGAACAAAGATGGCAAGATTGACGAACAGGAACGAGCCGCTGCCGAAGCCGAACGAAAGAAACAATACGAAGAACGGAAGAAGCAGCTTGCCGAGCGAAATCGCCAAATCGAGCAACGTTACCTCAAGCAATATGACAAGAACAACAATGGCAAACTCGACGATGACGAGCGCAAGCAAATGCAGGCCGATGCCGAGAAACGTCGCAAGGAAAACCGTGAACGATATCTGGCGACCTACGACAAGAATAAAGACGGCGAAGTCACCGCCGAGGAGCGGACGCTGCGGTACTTCGACAAGAACAAGGACGGCAAACTAGACGAAGCGGAAACCAAGGCGAAGGAAGATGCGCTCGCCAAACGGAAAGCTGCAACGGAAAACTATTTGGCCAAGTACGACAAAAACAAGGACGGCCGCGTTGACCAGGATGAAAGCAAGGTGGCGCAAGAAGATCGCGCAAAGCAACGTGAGGCCGAGCAAAAGAAGCGTCAAGATGAACTAAAGAAACGTAACGACGCGCGTAAAGCTGCCTTAGAAAAAGCAAAACAAG
>CAYFJO010000585.1:0-6225 GCA_964343305.1 uncultured Pirellulaceae bacterium
GCGGCGTAGATGTTTCTTGGCCGCACTCGCAGCGCGAGGTAGCGCGGTTGGTTTGCTTCTTTCGTGCCCCAGTAGGAACCCTTGGGATTACGGAACAAGTCGAGCAGGCCGGCGCCAAGGACCCAATCGCCGCCGGTCAGAGCGTGAACTGCGTAGCCGCCCGTGCTGCTGTTAGAGCGAATCGCTTCGATCATCCGCTTGTTGCCTTGTGAGTGAATCGTCTGCTGGTCGAGGCAGAACTTTTGCAGGTCGGGATAGACGGCGTCCAGTCCGCTCTCTTTGAGCACGCTGCGAATCCATTGAGCCATATCCTTGTGATAGCGATAAGGCGGAGCCAACGGGTTGCCGTCTTTGGCGAAGCGCTCGTTGTTGTCGACCAGATCCGGCAGGCTACCGTATCCGATTTCCGAGACGACGGTCAAACGCCCCGGCGAACTCTGCTTGCTCTTGAATCCCGGCTTCAACCCCATGGCCTCGATCTCTTCGGAGGTCTTCGATAGCGTGAGGAACTGGTTGTATGATGAGTCGTTCAGCGGTGCGCCGGGATAGCTATGCACGTCGTTGAACACCTCCGGCTCGAACTTACCGGGCAGATAGATATTCGACCCGCCAGCAAAACCACCCGATTCGTCGAGGATCATACGCGTCGGGTCCAAATGACGAGCGAGCATCGATGCGGGATGTTTCAGCCGCTCCAGATCTTTGCGCCCGATTTCATTGAAGATCTCCCACTGGACGATGCACGCCCGATTGCGGTCCCGCAACACGGCTGAACGGACTTCGTTCTCGATCCGATCGCGCAAGTGCGGCGTGACCGTCGGCCAACGCTTCATGCACTCAATCGGAAATCCGCCGATGACCATCACACCCACCTCGTCGCACAGGTCGAGCCACATCGGCGGCGGCGGCTTCCGCCACGGCCGAATCATGTTGAAGCCGCATTCCTTGGCCAGTTGAATCTCGCGCAGGGCCATTTCCTTGCTGTCCGGATAGGCCAGGCGAGTCGGATACAATCCCTCGAAGAACGCCGCTTTGATATAGATCGGCTTGCCGTTCAGCTCGAACTTGTTGTCGCGGATTGTCAGCTCGCGCATCCCAAACCGCACGTCTTTGACGTCAAGCGTTGTGGATTCATCAGCAATGCGAATCGTGGCCGAGTGCAGATGCGGGTCATCCGGCGACCAGTAGCGAGCGTCGGGAACAGCGAGAGTCCAACTCTTCTTGTTGCGGCCGGGCACGAGCTTGAGCGTCGCGATCTTCACGGCGACCACTTTGTTGGGCTGCTCGGCCGACCTGATCGAGGCCGTCACCTCGACCGCCCGGCTGACATGCTCCGCATTCTCTAGCGTGACATGTACGGCGACTGTGTTGTTGGCCAGTCGAGGTTCGAGGAACACATCATCGACAAAGGCTGTTCCGGTCGCGATCAAGCGAACCGATTGCCAGATGCCTCCGGTAATCGCCCCGCGCCAGTGCGGCATGTCGCTCTGTCCGATACCGTCGACGACTTTGTCCTGCGCGACAATTGGACCAATGATTCGCAGGCTAACAAAATTCTCTTCGTCAAACTTCAGCAGATCATCGATGCGGAACTCGAATGGGCCGTACCCTCCTTCATGCCGCGCGACGACATGGTCATTCACCCAGACCTCAGCGATGTAGTTCACCGCATCGAACTGCAGCCGAACCGTCTTGCCTTCCCAAGTCTTGGGCACGGTGAACCGTCGACCATAGAAACCGACACCTTCATAGTCCTTCTCGATTTCTTCCCAGCAACTCGGCACGTGGATCTCGCGTCGGTCGTCATGCGCCAAGAAGACCTGCTCCTGATGCCAGCCAGCCTTCCGGCCTTCGTTTTGGGAATCAAAGATGATCTCCCAAGTGCCGTCCAGGGATTGGAACTCTCTGGTCTTGCCCAGCGATTCATGCTTCTCTACTGCCGTTGCCAAACCCGACATTACGACCAAAAGCACAATCCATCGCATATGGAAAACGTTCTTCATGGAGGGTGTCCTTCGTAGACCCGACTTTCTATCAGGCTCCAACTGATCCGGTTGCGTCGCGGATCGGTCTGGGGCATGAAAGAAACTGTTGTCGAGCCACGTAGGTTGCTCAACATCACCAAGACAAGCTGACCTATGCCGTTCTTGAATAGTATGATAACAACTTGCTTAAGGCGACACCGACCTTTGCCGTCGAGTTTACCAAGATTCGCCGGTCTTCATCGTGTGTGTCCGGTGGCGTTTGTTCGACAGGGCCAACAGCACAGGGTCGAGTCTCGCTCGACGTTATTCACTGCTTTCTTTTCTCCAATGCAGGCGGCACTCCAGCGGAAAGTCGGTTAGCATTCCGTTAATGCCCGCCTTTTTGGCTGCGCTCCACGCCGGAGGATTGCGGCGCGCCTCGCCGCTACCGCCGAAGTTGTAGACGACTTGCTTGCCGCGCTTGTGCAGCCGCTGCACTTCTTCCGCTGTTGGAACGAAAGTCACAAGGAATACGTCCAACAACCCTTCTTTCAATCGTGACTCAACCGTCTGACCATTTACATTCGCGCCGATGCGCAGCTTTGGGTTCAGCGCCTTTAGCCGGTGACTGGTTTCGTCACTTTGATCGAATGCGAAAGACTCATTCAGCAGACCGTATTTCTCGACCAGCTCAACGAAGCGTTTTTCACCGTCACGCGTCATGTCTTTGACATTCAGCGCGATGATTGTCGCTCCGCGACGTTGTTTGATCAAAGCGAATGTTTCATCCAACGTCGGCACGCGGACATTGGCGAAGCTGGGGTGAAACCACGAGCCCGCGTCGAATTGCTTCACTTCTGACGACGTGAATTCGCGCACTGAGCGATTCGGGCCGTTAGTTGTACGGCCGAGTGTGTCGTCATGCAGCACGACGAGCTTTCCATCCTTGGTCGTGCGAATATCCAACTCGAATCCGATACCCAGTTCCAGACACGTCGCGAACGCCGGCAAGGTGTTTTCCGGCGCGTGGCGCAGCAAACCGCGATGGGCGACGAGAATAGGGTCGGCGGCTCGCAGCGTCGTCAGGCTCGTCAACAGGAAAGCGATCGTCAACAGATTGAGTTTCATGAGAATACTTTCGATGGCATCAATGTGGTCATTACGAACGAACACTGGTTACTTGTCGAGTTGTTTGCTCATCGCATAACCGATGCGGAGTGGGAGTGCGCCTGCTGCTTTGTGTTTGAGACGAGCTTTACGGGGCGGTTGCTCTTTTGTGTTGTCAACGTCAATCGGTTTGACCACGGCAGGTTTACCGCTCGCATAGCCGATGCGAATCGTCGCTTGATGTTCACCGGCATGCGCGGCATACCAACTGTGATATTGCCCGTCATGCTACTGGACATCGTGGGCGACGATCGAGCTGCTGTGCAAGACCGGATGGTCGTCCGGCGATTCTTCATGCTAATTGAGTTGGTCTCGACGACCTCTTTCTCGATGTGTGTGGCCCACTGCTGTTGAAACCTTTTGGCCTGTGCGGCATTGAATGGCGCTTTCGCCAGCGGTGAATGTCCTTCGGCGAAGGTTAGCGTCGGCGCGACGATCAGAAACCAGTTTGCTGCGAAGGTCCGTGGTTGGTTTCTCATGGTCGATCCTTGTGATTACTTGTGGGCGTGCCTTCTTACTCGGATAGGTTGATCGCCAACCGGGCGCCTGTCCTACACGGGTGGTAGCGGAAGCTCACAACAAGGTCCGGAACCCGAAAAAACCGGAAGCCTGAGCGCGCGAATCGGCCATAAATCTCCAAAGTACCCCCGCGCAACACTTTGAAGTTGCCGTTCTCAGGGCCCTGTGGATCGACCCGCGGCGAGTGGCTGTAGTAATCCTTGTCCCACCAGTCCTCGCACCATTCCCAGAGGCTGCCGTGCATGTCGTAGATGCCCCAGTTGTTTGGTTTCTTGCCGGTCACAATTAGATCAGGCAATTTCCTGTCGCGCCAACGGAGCGCATCATCTGCACCAATGCCGGCGAATTCTCTCAGCAGAGCGGGATCGTCATCGAAACAGTATTCGGTCCTCGAACCCGCGCGGCAGGCATACTCCCACTGCGCCTCGGTGGGTAATCTGAAATCACGAGCAGGTACCTTTGAACGGATCTTCTCAACAAACTCCTGCCACTCGATCCAGTTCAGTTTGAACATTGGTTGATCCGGCCCCAAATGTTCTGGGAGCTTGGGTGGATACTTCCCCCAGCGCCGGACGCGGTCCTTCGCGCCCATGACGGCGTCCCATTGCCCTTGGGTCACTTCGTATTTGCCGATGTAAAACGGTTTGCTGATCGTGACCTCATGCACTGGCCGCTCGAACCGTCCGCCCTTCAGCGATCCCATCAAGAACGAGCCGGCCGGCACCAGCACGAACTCCATGCTGACATCCTTGTCCAGCTTGATCTGCAACTCCTTGGGGCGGTCCTTGGTCACGGCCGCCGCTTGGGCGGCGACCGGATCGGCCGGCGACTTGTCATCGCCCACGATCCGCAGATTGGGCTCCGGCGCGGGTGGCACGCCTTCGACGTCCTTGATGTACATGGCCACCCTGAATCCTGGATGGCGATGCTGGTTGGAACCCCGCGCGATCCGGACGCCCCACGACGACCGCGACCAATAGCGCCCCACCTCGAACGCACCGCCCCGGACCAGGCGACGCCGGTTCGTTGCCTCGTTCGGGATGACCGGACCGGTCGGGTCGTTCAGCGGGCACTCAAGATAATAAAGAACGTTCAGCCAGTCCCTCATCCATTCCATCATGTTGCCGTGCATGTCATGCAAGCCAAAGGGATTCGGTTTCCTTTGACCGACGGCATTCGGCGACTTCTCGCGCCAAGAGATCAACTCGTACTCGTGCCCCACTTTGTCAAACGCATCCTCGTCGCCGAAGTACCACAAAGTCGTTGTGCCGGCGCGGCAAGCGTATTCCCACTGGGCGCTGGTCGGCAGCGAATACTCGTATCCTTTGTCTGCGTCCTTCTTGCTGAGCCACTCGCAAAAGGCCATGCAGTCGTTCCAGTCGACGTGCATGACGGGGTCGTTCTCTCTCGGCTGCTGAGCGTTGGCGGGTCGGTCTGGATAGACGGGTGTGCGAAACGTACGTATTGGCCGCTCGCCCTTGTAGGGTTTGCCGTAAACCAGCCCCCGTTCCGCGTCGGTCTTGTAGCCTGTCTCGTCGGCAAACTGGCGGAACTGCCCAAAGGTCACTTCACAACAGCCCAGGTAAAACGGTTTCGTCAGCCGCACCCGATGGGCCGGCATCTCCTCAAGCAGCCCGCCGTGATCAGCCGTGTTCCGGTCAATCAGATGTTTGCTTCTCAGCAGATTTTGGCGCAGCTTTTCGTACTCACCTTTTTCACGGAGTCCCATCACAAACTCGCCAGGCGGCAAGAGCACCAGCTTCATACCGATCGAATTGGTGTAAACGAGCGGTTTGCCGATGTGCTTGGCCCACGCTTGTTGAAACTGCTTGGCTTGGTCAGTGTTGAACGGCGCTATGGCCAGCGGCGGATGAACGGCGGCGATTGGTGATCCAACGACAACGGCGGCCAGCAAAAAGACGCCGAAGTTCGTCGGGGATGGTTTGTACATATCCTTCATTCTCTTTCTCATTCACGAGCGAGGCCGGCTATTTTGGTTTGCTGCTGGCGTAGCCGACTTTAATGGTTTGTGGATCGCGGCTCTGGCCATCGATTGCCGAGTACCAAATGTGAAACTGATCGCCTTCGCGCTCTACGTCTAAGCCCAAAATTGAACCTGCGTCCCAGGCTTTCGCGTCTCCGCCTTCCAGCACGGGGTTGGCTTTTGATTTTGTCCAGTGAACACCGTTGGGCGAAGTCGCAAAGCCCACTCGCCACTTGCTGCCGTCGTTTCCCAGAAACCACATGAAAAATTGATCGCCGACGGCCAGGACGCACGGATCGGCGTGGCCGGCCGAATCGAACTCGCCCTGCTTTCCCAGCGGCAGCACCGGCTTGCCGGCCAGTTCAACCCAGTGCACCGCGTCCGGCGACTCGGCGTAACAGATTCTGTTTTTTCCATCCACGCGCCGCACGGACCACAATCGAAAACCGCGACCGACTTGCAGCACGCAGGGATCTTCGATCGGCCCCGCGAGGAGCGGATTCATGCCATGCTTTTGCCACGAGCGCGACCAGTGGTTCGTCCAAGTGAAGTGGCCCGACCAGTAGTCCTTGCGCTTTTGGGGTTCTTCTG
>CAYFJO010000586.1:0-6223 GCA_964343305.1 uncultured Pirellulaceae bacterium
CAATCAGATGCCACTCGATCCAAAAGTTCAACAACAACTCGACGCGATTGCCAAGTGGGGCATCCCGCCAGTCAACGAAATGACGCCCGACGAGGCGCGACAACAGATGATCGTCGCCAGCGCCGCGCTGGGTCCGCCCGAGCCAGTTCACGCGGTCGAAGATCAACACGTGCCCAGTTCGGCGTGCGACATTCCGATCCGAATCTACAAACCGCGGTCCGATGCCGCGCTTCCGGTGGTCGTCTATTTCCACGGCGGCGGTTGGGTTGTGGGCAGCATCGACACGCACGACAACTATTGCCGGTCCCTGGCGAATGCCGCGGACATGATCGTCGTTTCTGTTGACTATCGCTTGGCCCCCGAACACACTTTTCCCGCCGCGGCCGAAGATTCCTACGAAGCAACCCGCTGGGTCGACGACAACATCGAGTCGATCGGTGGCGTGCCGGGCAAACTTGCAGTCGCGGGCGACAGCGCCGGTGGAAACATGGCGGCCGTCACGGCCCTCATGTCTCGCGATCGCGGCACACCCGACATTGCCTTTCAAGTGCTCATCTATCCAATCACCGATTACGACGTCGAGACGCCATCGTATCGCGATTTTTCGACCGGCTACTTCCTTACTCGCGATGCGATGATCTGGTTTTGGGGTCAATACGTGCCTCATGAGGCGGACCGCGCAAATCCATACGCCCTGCCCATGCGAGCCGAGAGCCTGCAAGGTTTGCCGCCGGCTCTCATCGTCACCGCCGAATACGACCCACTACGCGACGAGGGCGAAATCTACGCCGAAAAACTTCGCGAGGCCGGCGTCGAAGCGACGATGACCCGCTACGACGGCATGATTCACGGATTCACTCGCCGAACCAACATGTATGCAAAAGCCCGGCAGGCACTGGACGAAGTCGCATCGCATCTCAAGCGAGTTCTGAATCATGGCGCGTGACCCATGGCAGCGGGGCGATGCGTTTCTCAAATGAATGTGATCCGACAACGCTCCGGCACGCGACAACGCATGTCGTCTTGTTCAATGGCGCTTTCAAGGTCACCAAGCCACCTGTCGTTTTCAGGTGGAGTTTTCCAAGAGAGACTCAAGCCCCAGTCGAGTTGGTAGGCCGCTTTGCAGTCTTCGGCAGTATAGATTGCGGTTGGTGAGGGCATGGTTTGTTAGTTTAACAAACCGCTGCGCAACCGGGACAAGCCCGGCAGGGGCAAATTGCTAGTTGGCGGTGTTCGCGAGGCCGGCGTCGAAGCCACCATGACTCGTTATGATGGCATGATTCACGGTTTCACTCGTCGCACCAACATGTACGCCAAGGCCCAACAATCGCTCGAAGAAATAGCGTCGCATCTCAAGCGCGCTCTAGCCTATGCAGAGTGATTCAACTCGCGATTTCTTCGCGTGTGTACCCAAATCCACCACGGAAGAATTGTTCGATGAGTTGCTTCACATTTCAATCAGCACGTGTCTCAATCTCAGACTGATCACGATGGCCGTGAAACACACCAAAGATGATCACCTTTGGTGTTTCCACGCGATAATAAATGATGAATGGAAATCGTCGGGTCATGATGCGTCGCATGCCTGCAAACGCAACGGCGTAGGTCTCCGGCGATTCCACCACTCGCTTTAAAGCTGCGTCGACCTCTTCTTCGAACTCTTCGCCTAACCCTGGTCGCTTATCTTCGTACCATTCGAACGCTTTGATCACATCGACTCGAGCTTCGGTTCGAAACTCAATCGTCTCAATCGGTGGAATCATTTCTACGTTGTCTCAGTTCCGCGCGGATATCTTCCCAGGGAACGGTATCCTCCGGATTCTGATCATGCGCGTCGATTCGGCGTTCAAGTTCGGCACGTTGCTCGGATGTCGGTTCTGGTGCTTGATCTTGGTCAACTAAAGTGTCCCAGATTCGACTGATTAGCGTGATGCGGTCGGGGACGGGTATTTGAGAAAAATCGAAGTCTGCTGGTACAAATGACATTGTTACACCTAATTGTTAAATGGATGCCAACCCGAGTTCGGCCAGCTTTCCTTGCGATGGTACTCCTTCTTCGTCCCAGCCGCGTTCGCTGTAGTAGATGGGCAACATGGCGTCGAGATTCACCGTAACACCTTTCGACGGACCGTCGGTGTGTGCATCGTCTAGCAGTCGTTTTGGCAAGTTGTCGTCGGCCTTGGTGAGGCCAGCTTTAAGGTTCCAGAGCCGTTCCAGATTCCAAGTTCGCTCGCCGATCTTCAAGCAATCGTCGTGCGTGTACTTGACGCCCGTTGCGGCTGAGAGACAGTCGACGAATTCAATTAGCGGAGCGCCGGTGGCGCCGACGAAAAGACAAACGCCGGTATTGTCGTGAGCCGTCGTGCGGTTTTGCTCGGGGACGACCCATTCGCTTTTGCCTTCGGTGGTGTGCGGGTCCATCACTCCAGCGACCGCTTCAGGGCCGGGCGTCCAGGCTCGCAAGTGGCACGCGCCGCGGTTGCACGTCGCAAACGCCACGCCCATTCCTTGGAAGCCGCGCGGGTCGTAGGCCGGAAACTCTTGACCTTTGACTCCCATGAAAACGTGCGGGTTGTTGAGCTTCTCGCCCATGCGCCGGGAACCTTCGGCCAGTTCATTGCCAAAGCCTTCGCGAAGTCCAGTCGCTTCGGTCATCCGGACGAGCGCTTCTCCGGAACCGAATTTCAGTGGCATTTCGACCTGGTTATCTGTGATGACACCCGTTTCGTACAATTCCATCGCCGCCGCGAGTGTCGCACCCATCGAAATAGGGTCCATGCCCAGATCGTTGCACAACCAATTGGCCATCAACACGGCGTCAAGATCGCCGATGCCGCAGTCCGCGCCAAGCGACCAGGCGTTTTCATATTCTGGACCTTCGCCGGCGGTCTTCCAATTGTGCGGATGCATGTTGACCATGAACTTGTCGGCCTCATCGCCGATCTTGCAAACGCGGCCGCAGGCGATCGTGCAGGCAAAACACGCCTTGTTTGCAACCAAACGTGTGTCGCGAATCGAGTTGCCGTTCAAATTCTCGGCGTGTTCGAATTGGCCTTGCAGGAAATTGCGTGTCGGCAGGCCACCATGCATGTTGGTCATGTCGATCGTCGCCGCGGTGCCCAGCATGCCAAACGCGGCGCGTCCAGGATTGTCGCGCATCTTGTCTTGCATTTCCCAGAGGGCTTTCATGAACCCTTCTTGATCCGCAACATCGACCGAGCCCGTTCCGCGAACGGCGATTGCTTTCAGATTTTTCGAACCCATCACAGCGCCAACGCCGCTTCGACCTGCCGCGCGATGTTTGTCATTCATGATGCAGGCAAAACGGACCAGGTTTTCACCCGCTGGTCCAATGCAAGCGACTCGAAGCTGCGGCAAACCGGTCTCTTCGCGCAAGCCGTCTTCGGTTTCGCTGACGCCCTTGCCCCAGAATTGCGACGCGTCACGGATTTCAACGTGGTCGTCGTAGATGAAAACGTAACTTGGCTTGGGCGCTTTGCCTTCGCAGATGATCAAGTCGTAGCCCGCGAATTTGACTTCAGGTCCCCAATGGCCGCCGGAGTTCGACGTGGTGATGGCATCGGTCAACGCGCCTTTGGTGACGACCATATAGCGAGCACCGCAGGGAACTGGAGTCCCGGTCAGAGGACCCGTGGCAAAGATCAACTTGTTGTCTGGCGAAAGAGCATCGACCGACGGATCCATTTCTTCATACAAGTATCGATCCGCCAGACCGCGGCCACCGATGTATTCGTGCAGCCAATCTTCAGGAATTTCTTCGATCGTCGACTTGCCGTTGGTCAGATCAACTCGCAACAGTGTTCCAGTCCATCCACCCATCGGTTTCCTCATTCTTTGTAGTCCGGGATCTCCGAGACCGGACAGTGATCGCGATGTCGAGTCTCGGAGAGACTCGACTACACCAACAGCCGGTCGCTACGAACCCAACGCTTCGACATAGTTTGAATTCACTTTGTCCGCCCATGGTTCGAACCATTCGCCTGCTTCGCCATCGTCGACCACTTCAATCGCCGCCATCGGACAAGCAACTGCACACGCCGGACTGCCGCCGCACAAATTGCACTTCGACGCCTTGTCGGTCTTGGGCAACGTGTAGACCGTTCCAAACGGACAAGCGATCGTGCAAAGATGACAGCCGATGCAAAGTTCGGTCATCACCAACTTGGCACCCGTATCTGGATCTGGAGCGATCGCATTCACTGGACAAGCCGTCATGCACCAGGCTTCGTCGCACTGCAAACATGTATAAGGAGCATAACTGGCTTCTTCGTCAAACACATTGACTCGAATCACACTCCGCGACGGCTGAAACGTCCCCGTTTGGACCCACGAACACGCAAGCTCGCATTGCATACAACCAGTACACTTATCCGGCACGATTTTTAACATCTTCGTCATCGTAAATCCCTGTTTGGTATGGACAATCGACTGCGATTCGATGGGTAGTATCCCTGATCACCGGCCGCGTTTCAAGTAACGGTCGTGAGAGTCACATGTAACAGCAAATCCGGCGTGCTTCTCGTGGCAAGGCGAGCGGCAGGTGAGTTCTTGCCTGCCGTGGTGGGATCCGCCAGAATTCCATGCCGAGCATCGTTGTGGATCGGAATTCTGGCGAATTCCACAACAGTGAATCTTCATCTGCCGCCCGACTAAACAGAAGCTAACGAAGGAAACGAAGTCTTTGTTGCCTCTGTTTGCTTCTGTTCAAAAGCGTGAACCTCACAGAAGCAGAACTTTTATAGGTTCAGGTCCGATTTCACTTCAGCGAATTTCGCGATGGCGAAATCGAGATCTTCGGCCCTGTGTGCCGCCGAAATCTGCGTTCGGATGCGAGCCTTTCCTTTCGGCACGACGGGGAAAGAAAATCCAATCACATAGACGCCTTTGTCGAGCATGGCGTCAGCAACCTTGGCGGCCAGTGCGGCGTCGCCCAACATGATCGGCGTGATGGGATGTTCGCCGGGGAGGATGTCGTAGCCAAGTTCGGCCATGCCGTCGCGAAATTGTTTGGTGTTGTCGGCCAAACGGTCGCGCAACTCGGTTGATTGCGTCAGCAAATCAATCGCCTTGATTGATGCGCTCACAATTGGCGGCGCGACCGAGTTGGAAAACAGATACGGCCGCGAACGCTGACGCAGCAGTTCGATGATTTCTTTTCGACCGCTCGTATAGCCGCCGCTGGCTCCGCCGAGTGCTTTGCCCAGTGTACCCGTGATGATGTCGATGCGATCCATGACGTTGTGATACTCGTGGGTGCCTCGGCCGCCCGGTCCCATGAAGCCGACGGCGTGGGAATCGTCGACCATAACCAAGGCGTCGTGCTTGTCGGCCAGGTCGCAGATGCCCGGAAGGTTGGCGATGTAACCATCCATCGAGAACACGCCGTCCGTGGCGATCAAGCGATAGCGAGCATTTTTGGCTTCGACCAGTTTCGCTTCCAGGTCCGTCATGTCGTTGTTCTTGTAGCGATGCCGTTGTGCTTTGCAGAGCCGCACACCATCGATGATGCTGGCGTGGTTCAGCTCGTCGGAGATGACGGCGTCTTCGGCCGCGAGCAACGTCTCGAACAATCCGCCGTTGGCGTCGAAGCAGGATGTATACAGAATCGTGTCTTCCGTGCCGAGAAACTCGCTGATTTTCGCTTCCAACTCTTTGTGAATCGACTGCGTGCCGCAGATGAACCGCACGCTCGACAGGCCGTAGCCCCAGCGATCGAGTCCTTCATGAGCCGCGGCGACGATCTCGAGATGGTCGGAGAGGCCGAGATAGTTGTTCGCACACATGTTCAACACGGGCTCGCCGTCCGCCACTCGGATGCGGGCTTCCTGCGGCGTGGTGATCACACGCTCGGATTTGTACAGGCCGCTTGATTGGATTTCGCCGAGTTGATTCCGCAGATGTTGCTTGATCGATCCATACATGAGTGTTCTCCCGAGCGAAAGTAGGTCAAGCTCCGCCTGACGAGTTTCGGTGATTCGAACGCATTTCCGTCAGGCACAGCCTGACCTACGGCTCCTGATCGCTAATCATTCCAGTCCAAGATGATCTTTCCCGATTCGCCGGACATCATCACCTGGAACGCTTCCTCGAACTCGGTGTAATGAAACCGGTGGGTGATCACCGGGTGGATGTCCAAGCCGCTCTGCAGCATCACCGTCATCTTGTACCACGTCTCGTACATCTCCCGCCCGTAGATGCCCTT
>CAYFJO010000587.1:0-1818 GCA_964343305.1 uncultured Pirellulaceae bacterium
GCGGATGCTGATTTGAGTCCTGTCGGATTCGCATCCGAATGGCACTGCGAGCGCCGGAATCGGCCCAATCGAACGAACCGCCGCGAATCATCACGCGGCCGTCTCGCATCTCGTTAAACGACTTCGGACCGGTTGGGTCGTTGACAGGCGACTCCTTGAAATAAAACTCGTGGTACCAATCAGCCACATATTCCCACACGTTGCCGTGCATGTCATACAGGCCGAAGGCGTTCGGTTTCTTCTGCCCGACGGGGATCGGGTGTGGCGTCTTCTTGCGGTCCCAGGACGCCCACGCAAACTCGCTGGCCACCTTCTCATACTCGTCGTAGTCGTCGGCGAAGTACCACAACGTATTGGTTCCGGCGCGGCAGGCGTACTCCCACTGAGCCTCGGTTGGCACGTGGTACTCGTGGCCTTCCTTCTTGCTGAGCCACTTGCAGAACTCTTTGCAGTCGCGCTGGCAGAGTTGCAGCACCGGATGATCATCGGCCTGTTTGTAGAACGTCTCGCGCCACGTGCGGAGTTTGCGGTTGGCCGGCTGCCCGTAAGCCAACCCGCGCTCGGCTTCCGTCTTGTAGCCAGTCGCTTCGGCGAACTCGCGGAACTGGGCGACGGTCACTTCGGTCGAGCCCATGTAGAACGGCTTGGTGATCCGCACGCGGTGCGACGGCAACTCGATCTTGCCGCCCGACAAGACGCTTTGATACCACTTGCTCTCCTTGTTACTTTCAGCCGCCTCGCGCAACTTCTCTTCCGTCGTGCCCATCATGAACTCGCCTGGCGGGATCAACGTCAGCTTCATGCCGATGGAGTTTGTTTCTACGATCGGCTTGTTGTTCTGGTCGGCCCAATGTTGTTGGAGTTCCTTTGCCCGCTTGGCACTGAACGGCGCTTTGGCCACCTGTGAATCATTGGACGCGGCGCGCTGTGGCCGGTCTCCTGACCGAGCCACTGGTTTGACCGAAGGTCTCCCCGAGTCTTGCGGCGCGCCCTTCGTTTTGGAGACCTTACGGTCGGGCGTTTCGGCGGGGTCGGGAGACCCGCGCCGAGCAGCGGTTGCGTCATCAAGGTTGATCACCAGTCGGCAGCCAAAGTCTGATATGTACGCGGTGACGCCGTCGCCGTTGGCGGCCGGATAAAAGAAACGGCGGTAGGCGCTGCGGCAGTACTTGTCGTAGCGGAACCAGGAGCCGCCGCGGAGTGTGCGAAACCGACCCGATTCGGGGCCAGTCGGATCCTTCAGCGGCGACTTGGTGTAGTAGTCTTTGTCATAGAAGTCGCCACACCACTCCCAGTTCCCGCCGTGCATGTCATAAAGTCCGAAGGCATTTGGCTTCTTCTTGCCGACGTCGTGGTAGTGCACGCCCTTGGCTGGTGTGCCATCGGGAAACGTTCTGCCGCCGCCAGGCCAGATCATGTTGCCTGCATAAAAGGCATACTCGCCCATCTTCGAAACATCATCGCCAAAGTAGAACTCCGTCGTGCTGCCGGCGCGACAAGCGTATTCCCACTGGGCTTCTGTTGGTAAAGCGAATCCATGGTCGGGCGCATTTTTCTTCAGCGTCGCGATCAATTCTTGACAGTCGTCCCAGCTCACGTCGCGCATGGATTTGTTAGGGCCGACCGCATCGTCATGTTCGCCAGTCATACTTTCCCAAAACTTGAAGCGATCGTCTTTTCCCATGACCGCCGCCCACTGAGCGGTCGTCACCTCGTTCTTTGCCATGTAGAACGGTTTCGAAATCACAACGCGATGAACGGGCGTCTCGTCGCCGAATCCTTTGCTCGACCCCATCAGAAACGAACCAGGCGGGATCA
>CAYFJO010000587.1:1918-6219 GCA_964343305.1 uncultured Pirellulaceae bacterium
GCAACGCGGCTCGGCCGGTCGTGTTTTCCTTGTTTGCCGTCCGACACGAACATGTATTCGTGCCCGACGCGATCAAAATCTTCAAAGTTGCCGAAACTCCAAGCGGTGGTGGTTCCCGCGCGGCAGGCGTATTCCCACTCGGCCTCGGTCGGCAGACAGTATTCGACGCCCTCTTTCTCGCTCAGCCACTTGCAGAACGCCACGCAGTCGTTCCAGCAGAGATGAAGCACCGGCTCGTCGTCTTTCTGTTGCAGCTTGATCCAGACCATCGGCTTTCGCCAAGTGCAGATCGGGCGACGACCTTGATAGGGCACACCGGCGTTGAGTCCTTGTTCCGCTTCCGTCTTGTAGCCAGACTCTTCGCAAAACTGCCGATATTGCCCGACGGTCACTTCGGTCGCACCCAGAAAATACGGTTTGGTGATTCTGACACGGTGCCCTGGCATCATCAACATCTCCCATGTGGCGGCACGCGCAGGGGCCATCCCTCGCTTCTTCGCAAGTTCGATGACCTTGTCGAATTGCTCCTCGGTGCGGCCCATCGTGAATTCGCCTGGCGGGATCAGTTGTAGTTGCATCCCGATCGAATTGGTGTGAACCGACGGCTTGCTGATGTGCTTGGCCCATTGCTGTTGAAATTCGCTTGCTTGCTTGGCGTTGAATGGCGCCTTTGCCAGCGGTGGCGTGTCGTCGGCAATAGTTGACGTAGACAAAGTTAGGGCGACGAGAAACATTGAACGCGATATTCGATCCATGGTTGCCTTCTCCTTTTACTACACGGACTTCACACAACGAAAACCGATCGCCGAACCGAGTAGCGGCGGGCGGGCGTGGCACTTGCTACACTCGAAGAACTCGGACTTGCGAGCCATGCACCGGCCCTTGCGGGACAGACAAGCAGGTAGACCTTGTCGTCCTGCTTTGCGGGGCTCGGTTGTTTTGGGCCAAGCGCTTCGGTGGCCCCGTGGCTTGCAACGACGACAAAAACAAGTAGAGCCACGATCACGGCATTCCGGCGTGACTTGGCACTTACCCAAACGCGGCTCAATCACCCACCCAGGGTGGCGCGACCCAACTTCGTCGCGTCGCTTACCCCGGGCTATGTTGTTAAACGCCTTCACTGTAAAGATCATGGTTTCACTCTTAAGTTTGGTTTTGCGACGGCAGATGGCAAATTGATCACCAGCCGGGCACCGGTGAGTAGCGTGCGGTCGTCGTCCGGAACGTCGGGATAGATAAAAAGGCGGAAGGCCGATCGGGCGAAGCGACCGTAGCTCTTGACCGCTCCGCCGCGCAGTACTTTGAGCGCGCCGTCAGCGGGCCCTGGCGGGTCCACAACGGGCGAGCTACGGTAATAGTCTTTGTCCCACCAGTCCTGGCACCATTCCCAGGCGTTGCCGTGCATGTCGTGAATGCCCCACGCGTTTGGCTTGCGGCCGCCGACAGTCAAATCGGGCCAGTTTCGGTCTCTGGGATGTGGCGCCTCGATCGCAGTAACCCATGCATAGTCGCCGAGCAGGGCCGGATCGTCGCCAAAGCAGTATTCGGTTATGCTGCCGGCGCGACAGGCGTATTCCCACTGCGCCTCGGATGGCAGCGCGAAGTCGTCGCCGAATTCGCCAGAATTTGGGCCGCCTTGCTCTGCATCCAAAGTCTGACGACTTCGGCTACGGCGCATTTTCTTCTCCAGCACCGCGATGTAGTCCTGCCAATCGTTCCAACTTACCCTGAACATGGGTTTGTTCAGCCCAACCCACTCTTTCCTCAGATTGGCCGCTGTTTTCGCGCCCCAGCGGGCTTTGTGATTTCCCTTGCCCATGACCGCATCCCACTGACCTTGGGTCACTTCGTACTTGCCGATGTAAAACGGCCGGGTGATCGTGACCTGATGCACCGGCCTCTCGTATCGACCGCCCTTCAGCGAACCCATCAAGAACGAGCCGGCCGGCACTAGGACGAACTGCATGCTGACGTCTTCGCCCAGTTTGATCTTCAACTCCTTGGGGCGGTCTTTGGTCACGGCGGATGCCTGCGCGGCAACCGGATCGGTGGGGGCCTTGTTCTCGCCCACGATCCGCATGTTGGGTTCCTCGGCTGGTTCGGCGCCTTTGATCCCCTTGACATGCATCGCCACGCGGAATCCGACGTGGTCGTGCTGGTTGGAACCCTGGTGGATGCGGATGCGCATGTCGCTGCGGGCCCAGTAGCGGGAGACGTTGAACGCGCCGCCGCGAACCCAGCGGCGGGTGATCTTGTGTTCGTTCTGTGTCGGCGGACCGGTCGGGTCGTTCAGCGGGCTCTCCAGGTAGAAATACCAATGATGCCAGTCGGCGACCCACTCGCAGAGGTTGCCGTGCATGTCGAACAGGCCGAAAGCGTTTGGCTTCTTCTGCCCGACCGCGATCGGACGCGTCCCGCTCTTCCACGACATGTTTGCGTACTGCGACGCCACCTGTTTGTACGCATCTGGGTCGCCGAAGTGCCACATAGTCGTGGTCCCGGCGCGGCAGGCAAATTCCCACTGGGCGTCGGTCGGCAGGGAGTAAACGTGTCCCTCGCTTGCCTCTTGTTTGCTGAGCCAATCGCAGAACGCCATGCAGTCTTTCCAACCAACCTGCAACACGGGGTGGTCATCCGGCTGTTGATAGAAAGTCTTCTGCCAGGTGCGAATCGGTCGCTCGCCCTTGTAGGGCTTTTCGTAAACCAGCCCGCGTTCCGCGTCGGTCTTGTAGCCCGACTGTTCGATGAATTGCCGAAACTGGCCGACCGTCACTTCGTGGGCGCCCATGTAAAACGGTTTGTTGAGTCGCACGCGGTGACCTGGCAGATTGATGACAGGACCAATGCCTTTGCCCAGCACCCTGTCCCAATAGCCATCGCTGGCTAACATGTTCTTGCGAAGCTCATCGATCGCGGCCGCGTCCTTGATCCCCATCATGAACTCGCCTGGCGGCAGCAGCACCATCTTCATGCCGATCGAGTTGGTGAAAGTCATCTCCTTGCCGGCGTGCTTTGCCCACTGTTGTTGAAACTCCTTGGCTTGTGCAGCATCAAACGGGGCGATCGCCAACGGCGGATGGTCGCCGCCAAATGTGGACGTTGAGAAAGTAACCACGGCCACGATCATGGCGCATGATGTTCGAATCATGGTTGATGTCTCTTCTTGTCGGCGTTGTCTGTTGCCGAGGACGCAAGACTTCGGGCCTGAACTCTGGCGAGTTCAACTACGTTGGTTTCAGTGCAAACACGCGGACGCTGGCCGCGTACTGGTTGATGTCGAATCGCGCAAGCCACTCCGCGAGTCCCTCGTGTACGCTGAGTTGGCCGGCAGCCGAGTCACAGCAGGTTGACGGCTCGCAGCAGTTCGGTGTCTCCGCCAGCTTCGCGAAAGTATTCAGATCCTTGCCGCTGTCGATGATCTGAACCGCATCAAAGCCTCCCGCCGTGAGGGCGATTTCGTAATCATCGATCAACATCGCTCCCGCAACGCAGCCGACATACGCGCCGAAATCGGCGGCCAACTCCGGCGGCAGTTCTTGCTTCAACGCCAGGTCACTAACCGCCAGCCGTCCGCCTGGTTTTAGAACGCGGGAGATTTCTGCAAACGCTCTTGCTTTATCAGGCACGAGATTCAGCACGCAATTGCTGATCACGCAATCGACCGAATCGTCGTCAAGCGGCATCGATTCAATTTCGGCCAAATGAAACTCGACGTTGGTCAGACCCGCTTTCGCGGCGTTGCGCTGTGCACGCTTGACCATGTCCTCGGTCATGTCGATGCCAATCGCCTTGCCGCTCGGTCCGACCTTTTGCGCGGCGAGAAACACGTCGAGTCCAGCACCGGCACCAAGATCGACGACCACTTCACCTGCTTTCAAACTGGCCATCGCGGTCGGGTTGCCACACGAGACGCCCAGGTTCGCTTCGGCCGGAATGCTGGCCAACTCCTCGGCCGAATAGCCGAACGCCTCGGCGACCTGCTGAGCCGCCGGTTGATCGTTACTTACACGAGTGCGAGCCAGCGCGGCATATCGATCCTTGACGACTTCCTTGACTTCCGCATCCGAAGCCTCTGGGACTGTCGTGTTCTTTTGCATTTGATTTCCTCGTTTCAGGGTCGTCATCTCGCTCCGCGAGACGGCTACTGCATATTTCGGATCGCCTGGAAAGGAGCGGCACACAGGAGCACGCTTCTAGGTTTTCGCGTCACGAAGTCTCTGGGCAACACTCAATCAAACACATCCCACGTTCGAGCAACACTTGCACGCATGGATCGTCCACACGATAGAAAATGTTGTTGC
>CAYFJO010000588.1:0-6187 GCA_964343305.1 uncultured Pirellulaceae bacterium
CGGCCAACGATGCCGATCGGACCAGTCACATCACAATCGACAACAACATCATTCGCCACAGCGGGCGCATTTTCCCCTGTGCCGTCGGAGTGTGGATCGGACATAGCTCGGACAACAACGTTACCCATAACGAAATCGCCGACCTCTACTACACGGGCATTTCCGCCGGTTGGCGCTGGGGGTACGGCAAGAGTCTGGCCAAACAAAATCGCATCGCGTTTAACCATGTGCATCACATCGGCTGGGGCGTACTCAGTGACATGGGCGGCATCTATACGCTCGGACCATCGGAAGGCACTGCCGTAACGGACAACGTCTTCCACGACATTTACGCCTTTTCCTACGGCGGTTGGGGGCTCTACACTGACGAAGGCAGTTCGAACATCCTCTTCGAAAACAACCTGGTGTATCGCGTCAAAACCGGCGGGTTCCACCAGCACTATGGCCGCGAAAACGTCGTCCGCAACAACATCCTGGCCTTTAGCAAAGATCAGCAACTCCAGGCGACTCGTGTCGAAGACCATCTGTCGTTCACGTTCGAAAACAACATCGTCTACTGGAACACCGGCACGCTTCTCGCAGGGCGCTGGAACGACGTGAAGTTCAGCAGCCGCAACAACTGCTTCTGGAACGCAGCGGGCAGACCGATCGATTTTGCCGGCAAATCGCTCGACCAATGGCAGGCCGCCGGACACGAACGAGGCTCGATCATCGCCGATCCCAAGTTCAAGAATCCTGTCGAGTACAACTTCCAACTTGCCGACGATTCGCCGGCGACGAAGCTGGGCTTCAAACGATTTGACTACACCAAAGCGGGTGTTTATGGCGATGCCGAGTGGGTTCGCAAAGCGGCCGAGGTCAGCTTCCCACCACTACGCCCAGTTCCTGATCCGCCACCGCTTTCGATCCGTGATGATTTCGAGCAACGAAAGGTTGGGCAGCCGCCAGCGGGTGCCGAACTTCATATCGAGAACCGAGGCGATTCGATTTTGGTGACGGATATAACGGCCGCCGCAGGCAAACACAGCCTGAAAATCACCGATGCCGAGGGACTCGCCAAGACCTATAATCCTCACTTGGTCTATCGCGGAATGAACTACGGTGAGGGGCGCGTGCACAACTCCTTCGATCTCCGCGTCGAGGAAGGAAGCTACGTTCAGTTTGAATGGCGCGACTACCAGACCCGGTCGCCCTACATTACCGGCCCTCGGTTCACCGTTCGCGACGCCAAGCTGCAAATGCCCGGCGGGATCGTCGAGAGTCTTCCGGTTGGCAAGTGGGTCCGCTTCGAGATCATGGCTGACATGTCCGAGGCCCGTGGCAGCCGTTGGACGCTACGCGTGACTTCGTCTGGAAGAAAAGCCCGCGTCTTTCGCGACCTTCTATTTGCAAATCCCAATTGCCACAAACTCAACTGGATCGGATTCACCAGCAACGCCAACTGGCGCACTGAATTCTATCTGGACAACTTCGTGCTGAAACCCATGAAGGAGTTGCCGTGAACCGCTTGTTCGTTCGTCGAGTCCTTTGGCTGTGCTGCCTGCTTGCGACGTGCCCAGTGGTTCAGCGTTTCCATGTTTTCCAGGTATCGGCCGCGGACACGGAGACCTCACGATTATGGGGTGTGGCCGGTGAGCGGTGGGAATCCGGTGGGCGGTTGCCGGACTACTCGTACGCTGGATATCACCGTGGCGAGCGACCGTTGCCCGAGCGTCACCCCGATGTCAGCATCAGAGACTTCGGTGCTGTCGGCGACGGGATAACCGACGACACCGCTGCCTTCAAACGAGCCGTTCGTGAAGCCCAGGGAAAGGTGATTGCCGTTCCGCCAGGTCGCTACATGATTACCAAAATCATCGAGATTCGAGCCGCCGGCACAGTTCTGCAGGGCGCGGGAACGCAGGAGACAACAATCTACGTGCCGAAGCCGCTAGAGCAGATCCGCTCTAACATGGGCGCGACCACCTCGGGTCGGCCAACGTCAAACTACTCATGGTCGGGCGGGATCATTTGGGCCAAGGGCAGTTGGGATGGTAAGACGGTCTCGAAGGTGACGGGGTCAGCTCGGCGGGGTGAGACGACGCTCGTCGTCGAGCGGGCCGACCGTTTCGAAGTTGGCGACGAGGTTCGTCTGGTTTTGCGGGACGACGACAAACGCAGCCTTGTCCATCACCTCTACGGCGGAGACCCGGGCGACATCAACAACCTTAAGGGCGTGCGCGAGGAGTGGATCGCGCGTGTTCTCCAAGTCGATCGCAACGCACGGCAGATTGCCTTCGATCGGCCCTTGCGAACCGACGTGCGCCCAGAGTGGCAACCGGTGCTCTACCGCGCCCGCAGCACCGCCGAAGAAATAGGCATTGAGCATCTCGCTTTCGAGTTCCCGGTCACTTCCTACAAGGGCCACTTCACGGAACTCGGCTACAACGCCATTGCGTTCAGTGGCGTGCGCAATGGCTGGGTGCGAAACGTCGAGATCCGTCACGCCGACAGCGGCATCTTCATCAGCGGCGCCAACTGCACTGTCACCGGCGTGGTGTGGACATCCGCTCGTAAGCGAGACGGCGGCCGGAATAGCACGGGCCACCACGGCATCACCCTCCGCGGAACCGACCACCTGCTAAGCAACTTCGACTTCCGCACCAAGTTCATTCACGACATCACGATGTCTCGCGGATCGACGGGAAACGTTGTCGTCAGTGGCCGTGGCGAAGACCTGACCTTCGACCACCATAAATACGCCAACCATGCAAACCTCTTTAGCGACATCGATGCTGGTGTGGGAACCAACATGTTTCGGTCTGGTGGCGGGGCAAAGCTTGGGCGACACTGCGGCGCATGGACCACCTGGTGGAACATCCGCACCGATCGCCCCGTCCGCTTTCCGGCCGGTTGGGCAACGGACATGATCAACATCATCGGCGTTCGGTCCGACGGCCCTTCCGTTACCAACGCCGCTGGCCGCTGGTTCGAAGTGATTCCGCCTGATCGACTGCACCCTTCGAATCTCTACCAGGCGCAATTGAAGCGGCGGCTGCGAACAACTAAATAAACGAATCGTCCGAGTTTGGAGAGAGAGTCCTCAGAGTTCATCCCGTTGAATTGAAACGTTTCGGAGCACGTTCGAATGAAGAACAAACCGATGAGAAGCCTGATTGTTTTGGCCGTGTGTATCTTCTTCAGCAGCGGTTTCGCACAGCATGCGAACCATTTGCTTGCGGAAGATGGAAACGACAAAGTGACGGTCAACAAACAGGACGACGGCTATCGCGGTATCTGGTACATGAACCAGCCGTCGGGTGACGAGTATGTCTATAAGTACAGCGGTGGTCTGGGCACCTACTGCGCCAAGCACCGGCCCTTCGCTGTCTATCGCCCCGAAGTGCAGCGGACGTTTTTCTGTTACGGCGGCACAACCAAGGACAGCAATCGCCGGTTGGTCCACATGGTGTCCTATTTCGACCATCGCACCAAGTCTGTCCCCAGGCCAACGCTTCTGCTTGACAAACAGACCAGCGACGCGCACGACAATCCTGTCATTTCAGTCGACGACAAAGGGTATCTTTGGATCTTTTCCACGTCTCACGGGACGTCCCGGCCGTCATACATTCATCGCAGTACGCGACCGTACAGTGTCGAAGAGTTTGAACAAGTTGAGGCCACCCGCGCGAATGGGAAGCAGCGCGTAGCGATCGATAACTTTTCCTACATGCAAGCCTGGCATATCCGCGGCCGTGGCTTTCTCTGCTTCTTCACGCGATACGGCGACCCTGCCAAGCGAACGCTCATGTGCATGACAAGTGCCGACGGAGTCAACTGGAGTGAGTGGCAGCGGCTGGCAGCGGTCGAGGAAGGCCATTATCAGATCAGTGCGGTTGGGCGCGATCGCGCGGGTACGGCATTCAATTATCATCCGCAAGGAAAAGGACTGAACTGGCGGACCAACTTGTACTACTTGGAGACGCCGGACTTTGGAAAGACCTGGCAAACGATTGACGGACGGCGCGTGGACGTTCCGCTAACCAGTGCGGACAGCGAGGCGATCGTCCATAACTATCGCGAGGAAAAGTTGAACGTCTATCTGAAAGACATTCGCTACGACGAGCACGACCGGCCAGTCATCTTGTATCTGACGAGCAAGGGATATCAGTCTGGACCGAAAAACGATCCGCGCACTTGGACAACCGCCCGCTGGACAGGTAGCGCCTGGGAAATCAACAGGGCATTCACCTCGGACAACAACTACGACATGGGTTCCCTGTGGATTGAAGACGACGGAACTTGGCGAATCATCGCACCCACAGAGACCGGTCCGCAGCCCTACAACCCAGGCGGTGAAGTCGCTCTCTGGATCAGTCATGACAAAGGACAGAATTGGAAGAAACAGCAGCAAATGACACGAGGCAGCGAGCGGAACCACACGTACGTCCGTCGCGCGGTTGACGCACACCGCGACTTCTACGGTCTGTGGGCAGACGGTCACGGTCGTCAACCGTCGCTGTCGAGATTATACATCTGCGATCGAGATGGAAACGCATGGATCTTGCCCAGACAGATGACTTCATCGAATGCTACGCTGCAACAATCGCTACCGGCCGGTTCCCCGGGTGGTTCGCAGTAGCTTTGTTCGCGCGCGGTAACGATTGCTATTTGTCCTTCATCAAGTGATCGCGATTGTCCGTCAGCCATTCCAGATTGAATCGCGCGAACGTTAGCTTCTCGTACGGAGATGCCTGGCCGTTTTCATAGAGAAGCCCAATCGTCCCGTCCTTCAAAACGGTCAGGCAACAGTACGCCGACGGCCCCGCGTGGATGACTTTCGAGATCGGCCACGTCTTCCCCTCGTCGTAGCTCAACCGGACGGTCATATTGACGCGCCTCGAGGCGCTCGCGGGATTGGCAAACAGCAACCGGTTCTTCCGGAAACCATCTCTCGTGTCGGTATGCCTGATCAGCGATGCCTGACACTTCGGTTCGGGCAGGTTTGTGTCGTCGAGCATCGTTCGCCAGGTTCGACCACTGTCGTTTGAAGTCGCAACAGCTCGACAGTGCTTGCCGCGGTAACTGCGCATGTTCAACATCCACGAGCCATCCACTAACTCCACCACCTGGCACTCATTCACCTTCGGCCCGGCGTCCGAACTGATCTGCCATGTCTTTCCGTGGTCGTTGCTGTAGATCAGGTGCGAGTGATCCTGCTCGGGCCGACGGCTGTAAGCGGGGAAGACCAGGCGACCGTCCCGTGTTTGTACGCCTCGGCCCGGCGCCGCCATCGTCGCTTCCCAACCGGGCTGCAAGACGCGTTTGGTGATGTCGGTGGGTTTCGACCAGGTCCGGCCATCGTCACGACTCTGGATTGTGTGTAACGCGATCGTGCGGCGTTCCCGTTTGCGACGGCCGCTACGGTCGGGTTCGCCGAGGATGTAGTCGTACAAGATCCAAACCGCGTCGTTCTCGCGGTCAACCAGCATGCACGGATCACCGGCCGCTTCCTGACCCGGAAAATCGGCGAGAATCTTCAGCGGTTCCCAAGTCTTGCCGTTGTCGAAACTGCGTTTCAGTGCCAGATCGATATTGTTAATGGCGTCCCCGGGTCTTTCCACGCGGGCATCACAAACCGCCATCAGCGTCCCCTTACCCGTCGTTACCAGCGCAGGAATACGATACTCGCGGATATGGTCCTGACCGGCGACGAAGACATCTTGGCTTTCGAAGAGCGGCTCCGCGCCAGCGACCTCGCATTCGCCAAGTAGACAGACGCTAACGAGCAGCAAGGTGGTTGTTGTCGTGTTCATTCTTTTGCCATTTGGCGCACTTTTTCTCCCAACGAATTCAGGCATCAACGAATGGGCGCGCGTCCGTCATTCGCTGATTCTTTAATTCGTTGGGCATATTTCTGCCAGCGCTTGGTCGCGCGTTCCTTAGGAATCGCTTAGAACGTCTTCCCGAATGCAATCCAGCAACGGGTAGTCCGCGCCGAGGATCGGCCGGCTGGGGGTGTCGAGCCAGCGTTCGAGGATCGCGCGGTAGATGCTACGGAAGTCGACGTGCATCCGTAGATTGCCGCTGCCGTGGAAATTGTCTGGACCGGCGATGTCCGAGTAGTTCTCAAGCTCCTTCAGGCTGGGCTGAGTGCCGTGGACGCCGGGCTTGACGCCTGGGCCGAACAGGAACACGGGTCCCGCCG
>CAYFJO010000589.1:0-6181 GCA_964343305.1 uncultured Pirellulaceae bacterium
TCGACGGTAATTCGATCGTTGGATTGGCCGTTAAGTCAAGGTCAGCTACTTCGGCAGGCATGGGACTGCGCTATGGTTCATGGAAGGAATTGATGAGCTATTGAAATACATACCTTATTCTTTGGTATCGGGCGCAGTAGAATTGCCATCAATTCGATGTCGCATCCCAATGAATTGAGGAGGAAGGCATGCCGTTCGTTCCGCCTGGAAGTAAACTCGGACGAAACGATATCGTCGGATTCAGGCTCGTCGAAATTGTCCAATCAGAGTCACTCGATGACGACACTCCGGAGGAATCGAGCGCTGACGATGGCATGGATCGTGTTTATACTTTCTATCGAATTGACTCGGGTGCAATATTTTTTCTTCCTTTCGATGACGCGGGAGCGTTTTCAACTGAGGAACCACCGCACGATGCCGTGCCTCTCGATCATCCTGGTGCAAAGCCAGTTATGGGACAACGCATCATCGACGTCGTCCGTCACGGTCCAGACGCAGACTTCGACCATGATTCTCCGTATTTGATAATGGACAATGGCTACGCGATTACTGATGTGATGGTTTATCCGCATGGCGTGGATTACGCCGGAGTTCACGTATATGCGCCGGACGAAATCGACTTGTCCAAGATGATTGAATTCTTTCCGGAGCAGACCGGATAAAAATGACGCCCACTCCAGAAGTTCGGCTGGTTGGCTCACAACATCGGAATCTAATTTGTGTGCCGATCGACGATGCGCTTGGCCCGATTGCGAATCCAATTGAATCTAGGCTGCCATTCTTTGCCGGCCAGTTGGCTGTAGAGTTGCAAGGCTCGTTGTGATTGGCCGCGTTCGTCCAACATCTGGGCGTGTTTCCAGAGGATGTCGGCGTTGGTGGGTTCGGCTTCGAAGGCGGCGGCGAAAGCTTGATCGGCGAGGTCGAATTGTTCGTCGAGACGCATTGTCTTCGCAAGGTCGAGCCAGGGAGCGGCTTCGTTCGGTTTGAGGGCCAGCGGCGTCGTTAGGTAGTCCCAGGCCAGGTCTTGTTGGCCGAGTCGGTTTAAGATTCTTGCGGCAGCGCGACAGGCGGACGTGGGATCAGTGTCCAGCGATCGCCATTGGTCGGCGGCTTTGACGACGCTCGTGACTAACTCGTCGACCGACTGCGAATCTGGTTTGGATACGATGTTGGCGAGCTTGTCGTATTCGCTCAGCAAATCGCCGTACTCGCTGCGCATCCAATCGAGGTTGATCGTGGACTCGTTTTGCTCGAACTCGATTTTGACGGCCTGTTCGCGGTTGTAAATCGATCGGGCGAGCATGTCGGCTTGGTCCGCGATTTGGGAACCGAGTCGCCACAGAGACATGTGCTCTGCGATTTTGTGGTCGGTCAAAAGCGACGACAAAAGCGTTTCGGCACGCGTCCATTGACTGCCGTGCAGAAAGTAAACAAGTACCGCTTTGGTCGTGGCGATTCGCTCGTCATCGGGCAAACCAATTTGGATCTGTTCGATCAAGAGTTTTGCCAGATCTGTTTGACCAAGTTGTCGGCATTGCCAGGCGAGGGCTACAGCCGTCGGGCGGCGGCGTTGCTCGATCAAGCGGGTGCAGACCTTTTTCATCAGCGCGTCGAAGCTGCCGCCGTAAGGCTCCTCGACTTCGGTGTCGATCGGCGGTGGATCATCAAAAGGATTGTTGTCCGCGGGATCTCCGTTATTCATCGCCTCGACGAATGCCTGATCCATCGGGGGCAAGATACCCTGGTTGAACGTGTCGTCATACAACTTCAAAAACAGCTTGCGCGCCTTGGTTTCGTTGTTCAAATCCTTGATCGCACGGGCCAGTTCGTATTGCACGACGTAGCTCGAAACGCCTTGTTGTTCGAAGCGAAGCAAAGCGTCGGCGATGCGGCCGAACGGTTGCTTGTTGCCGAGATGATGTTGCACGCGCCGCAACAACGTGAACGTGAACGTTGGCGAATCGCAACGGTCGATGAAGTCGAACATCCGCTCGACGTCACGGCGATACTCTTCGGCATCGTCACTCATCTCTTGTTGCGCGGCCCAACGTGCGTGGAGATATCGATACTCGGCCAATTGCGAAATGAAACTATCTTCGGACGTCTTGATCGTGGGCGGCAGTTTTTCTTTTGATTCGACACGATCCAATTTCAATTGACTGACGATGTACTTGGCCAGCGGAGATTCGGGGTGATCGGCCAGCGGGTTCATGTCGAGCTTTTGGGCGTTGTCCAATTCGACCGGCTCGTCGACATCCCAACGCCAGCCAGCCGACAGCAACAGCGTGTAGAAACCGATTCGTCGATCGCCTCGCGCGAAGAAACGGCGGCCAATCACGTCATGCAATTTGCGGAAGTCTTGCCAATGATTGGCGGCGATCAACTGTAACGCGTGTGCTTCGCTCCAGCGGGCGACGTCGTTGCTGGGGCCATCTTCATCAACGATTTGTTTCAGGACACTCCCTCGCTCGCGCATCGGGTTACTGTCGTCGGCTTGATCGGCCTTTTTTACCATTTCGTAAATATGCGACTGGTCTCGAACGGGCATCGGCAGAATAACCAGGTTTTTGACGTCGGGTTTCAAATTGGGCTCGGTGATTTTCTTCTTCGTCAACTTTAGTTCGTCAAGCGTTTTGCCATCGCGGTCGAGCAATCGAACTGTGCCATCGTCCGCGTAAACGAATCGTGCCATGAGTTTGCCGGACGGCATGTCGACGAGTTGCCGCTGGGCAAGTCGTCCGTCTTTGCCGAAGACAAGATGGACTCGCACATATCGAACGGGCTTGTCGTCGTTTTCTTTGGCTTGTTCCTTGGCGGTGGCGACCCAATGCGGAACGATGGCGACGGTTCGCTCGCCAATCAATCGCAGGTCCGCACCCCTGGCCATATCTTCGGCCGACCGCACATGCCAGGGGATGAGCGACATTAGTTTCGCTCGATGAAATCGGCTCGATGTTCGCTTGGCACCGATTCCCAGTTCGGGGTACAAGTGCCAAATCGATGTGCCGTCGCAAACGACCTGCTCATGTAAGCCATGTTGCGTCTTGCGCTGGAAACGATAGCGGCCTCGACCGTCAACTTGCACGTGCAACGGGCCGCGCCCTTTACGCGGGATCGTGACCGATTGCCAACCTTGCTTGCGAGCGGCCGTAATCAACTCACGTGCCCGGTCGTCAATCTCGCCGACTTCAGAGGCGTTCTCGATCTCTGCTTCCTGTTGAAGCACCGCCAGCACGTCGGCGCGGGTGGTGTTCATTCCTGGTGCGTAAGATACCAAGTAGCGAAACGCACGCCGGTCGTTGGCGATGGCTGGTTGGAAATACAACATCTTGGGCTGCTTCAATCCTTGCTGTAAACTCGACGTCATTCGCTTGGCCCAGACGTCGAGCATCCGGCGTTGAGTTTCCAAAGAAATCGTTGGTCGCGATTCCGGATCTGGATTGAATGTTGCATCCGTTCGAAATTCCAATAGCATCTCTTCGAACCACCCTCGAAATTTCGATTTCGATTCGATCGCATCAAGAGTAGAGATCATTAACACTTCGTCTTGTATCGTGTACTCTAGATCCAAATCACGAAGCAACAATCGCAAGCCAGATCGCAACGTGATACCCCGAAGACTCTTCGTCATCGGTGTGTCGGCACCAATCCCGACGTCATCCAACGCATCCAAGTCCAACTCCATTTGGATGCCATGGCGATCCTCAAGATATTCGATCACGTCTTGAAGCGGAGCTTCCATAAATTCGATCTCTGTTGGTTCATTGAGTGCCAGGAGAATCTTCAACGCATGCGAACGATTGAAATTGAAATTCGCAGCCTGCACAATTGATTCATTCGGATTGAGAATTGCGATCTCAGGCGGATCAACCGCACGATACTTGAGTCGCTTGAGCGTAAGTTCTTCCCACATTTGGGGTGTTTCCCACCATTCATCGAAAGCCGGCAACTGCATGGTCGTGCCACGAATTGGAACGATGTAATTGCGTTCGATGCCTTCCAGCGAAAATGGTCCATCGTGCACCGTTTGGGTTTGGCTGATGACCAAACTCAAGTTACCCACGAAACGATCAATGGAACCTGGTCCGCCGACCTCGTCCCAAGACTCAGGTGCGATGGTGGATTGGATCAACTCGATCAATGTGTCAAAGTCCGCGACGGCAGCGCTGCCCCTCAAACCGCCGCCATTAATAAACGTTTGCACCTCGTCGGAAGTCGGCACGAAACCGGTGAGGTCAAGATATACTCGTCGAATCAAGCTTGTTCCCTGTCCGTTGACTCCAAACGATTCAAGGAACAGCGAACCTTCCGCGATTCGATACTGGTCCAGCGAATTCTGGTTCGATCGAAAATGCATCGATCGAACTGGCATCACGAGATCGCCAACGGGATACGTGCGAGCAAACAAGCGATTCATGTAGGGCGCCCTTCGCCTGATGCCGCCAAGCAAAACGGTGCCGCCATCTGGAACGGAAACGGTCGTCGTTACGTGCGAGAAACTAAAGTTGGGCAATGCTACGTTCGAGAATCCAAAGTTTGGCAATCGGACCAGCATGGATCGCAGGACTTTGCGCGGGGAAGGCTTGGTCTCCTTCGGTTCGTCAACGACCAAGTCTGGTTTTGGGCCGAACAGCGGTTCGTGGATGACTTTGATATTGTCGGGACAAGGATACAACGCCCAGTGATCCTTGCGGCCGCGATCGACGTTGTACTCTTCGTACATTTCTTCGTCTTCGAGTACCAACAACGACGTGAACGGCGACATGACATACATCGCTTTGCTCAGCTCGATGATTTTGGGTTTGTGCTTGGCCGGGTTATCTTCGACCATCTTGTCGATCGCCAGCTTCGCCCATTGGCGCGGTAGATAGCCCGCGTCGCTCTCGATTTTTTCGACTTGAATTGCCTGATGAAAATCTTCGCCAGCCAATTTGCCGCGAATGTTCATTGTCTTGGGCAACGCCTCAATGGCTTCGAGTTTGGCAATCGCACAGATCTGCTGGCCATGAATCACCGAGTCGCCGAACGAGAAGAACTCACATCCGTCGGCTTCAATTCGCAGGTCTAACAAACGCGGAGTGTTGAGCGTCGAGGATAATTCGAACGCTCGCCATGCGACGGCCTCGTCTGGATTGATCTGTGTGAAGTATCCTCCCGTCTTGCTGGCAGCCGACTTCATGAAACTGCGATTCCAACGTTTGCCAACTCCGACACCAACATATTGTGTTTCGCGCGGCAACTTCTTGAGCAAGAGATGGGTCTCTCGAGCGGCCAGGATCGGAACGCCCGAACCAACATGCACCAGCGTTGGATTCGTCGCCGCCTTGGCATAGGGTTGGCAATTCTTAAAAGCCTTCGCCAAATCGAGTGCCCCGATCAGATGCGTGCGATTGAGAAACTCGATTGCTTGGGCGACGTTCTCCGGTGTCACCTTCTTCAGTTTCGGCGCGAAGGCGTGAGTTCGCGTGCCAGCCGTGATGATCGCAAATGTGTCGTCGTGCTCGGCGTTTTCCAGCAGCGATTTGACGATGTCGATTTGCACGCGTGCAACAAGCGGATTTCGGCTACCATCGGCATCGAACAAAAAGACCCAATCCCGCCGTTCGCGCTGGGCCTTCATCTCGATCGTCGGGCGATGTCGGACCATCACATACTTTGAGCCTTCGTGAACGAACGTCGCGAGGCGGGCAGCGTCTCTTGCTTTCGAAACAAGGTTGACCACCACATCACGGTCGGGCTTCGCATCCTTTGCCGATGTGCTCAGGATCACGTTGCCATTGGCCGACGTTGCTCTGACGTCGTGAGATGGACACTTCCAAGTGAAGTCCTCGCCATCAACCAGATTCACCTTGACCGACCAATCGGCGACCTTGTTCATGTTGTGGCCGGCGGGAAATCGATACTGAGTCTTGCCGTAGTTATTTTCCAGCCGCTGTGTGTAGCTCAGGACGATCCGCTTTTCCTGTCGGCCTTCTAGTGGAAAGACGCGCATCTTGAACGTGCTGCCGTCGACCCATTCCAACAGCGCCGGGTCAAGCGATCGATGTTTGATCGTTTCGAACACGTCACGAGCACGCTCGCGCTCGCACATGCCACCTTCCATCAACTTGCCGTTGACGTACATCGCCAGCCGCGAGATCGAAGCATCCGGCGGCAGTGGAAAGTAAAACGTGCCTTCGAG
>CAYFJO010000590.1:0-6181 GCA_964343305.1 uncultured Pirellulaceae bacterium
CTCCCGAAACAAGTGACACAAAGTCGTCGCGCGTGACACACGCCGAAAAAGGACCGTTTTCTAGGTCTGAGACGCGAGATCGGTGTATTCGCTGCGCGCTTCGGTCACATCGACCGCAAGCAGATACGGTCACGCGGGCCAAAGCTCCAAAACCGGCCAAACGCGCCCACCGGGTCCGGCTTCAAAGTGGAGCCAGAATTCACGGGATGGACCCTTGCATCCGCTCCGGCGATAGCCGATAAGTAGACCATCTTCACCGACTTGTTCACCTGTCGGTTTTGACGCGCCCATCAGTGGCTGGTTCTAACGCGCCCCGTGACACCACTATGAAACACCTCGCAAGAATCGCTACTGCATCACGCAACGCTGATTTGCTGCACCGTCGTATCACGGACTTCCTGGTCGGTCGTAAGTGCAGAACTGGACGGACCGGGAATTCCGTCCTACTGCTGATACTGCTCTTTAGCCCGCTGCCTGCTTCTGTTGTGGCGCAATCGCCCGCCAACGGTGAGCCGGACAAAGAGTATGCGAAAACGATGAAGGAGATCGTCTTTCAAAACGATTCACAATGGGAAGACAGCCGCTGGCAGCAGTCCGATGTTGGGCCTTTTCTGGCCGGTTCGATTTCCAGTGGAAGAGACAAGACATTAAAAGGGATCGCCATTGTTGTTGGTGACAAAGGTGAAGCAGCCGTTTGTTTTGATACCGCTCGAATGAGAATCAGTTCGGCATGGACAGGTGAACTCCTGAAGTTTGACGCTCGTCGTTTCGGTTTGATCAGGCCACCTGCAGCAGCGGGAAAGATGGTCTTCACGACGAAAAAACTGGCCGGTTGGGCCAGGGATGGCCGGTTCCAACCGAAACCCGATGAGATCACTCATCCAGAAGTGGCCAGATGGTACGCTCCGAGACCCCCGACAGTGAGTCGATTGCCAAAGGGCTGGGCGCATTATCAGGGACTCTATACCAATGGCAAGCGGGTGGTTTTGTCGTACACAGTTGGCAAAACCAATGTGCTTGAGTCGCCCTGGTATGTTAGCTCAGATGATCAAGACGCGTTCATCAGGTCGCTGGAAATAGGACCGGCGACCGAAACGATGCAAATGATGGTTGCAGATTCTGGTTCTGAAATCACCGTCATTGGTCGTGCAGATGTCAGCGCAAAAGACAACGAAGACCTGCCCGTTTTAATCGTCGCTCCGCACGAGAACACTATCCGAGTCAAACTTCTGATTACGAAAAAGGGAGCCGATGCCGATTCGATCAAACGACTTCGCACAGCCGCCGGTGAACCGGAAAACCTTTCGCAAATGATCAAAGACGACCCAGGTCGTTTCCCGGAAGTGCTGCTGACCGAAGGCCAGACTACCAAAACGTCAGAAAGCGAGAGTCCCTACGTCATCGACACGCTGACCCTTCCGTTTGACAACCCATGGAAGGCCCTGTTGTTCACGGCAGGGCATGATTTCTTTTCCAATGGAGTGGCGGCGATCTGCACCGTCCAGGGTGACGTCTGGACGGTCGGTGGAATTGACCGCGATCTCAATAAGCTTAGGTGGCGCCGCTTCGCAACGGGACTTCATCAACCACTGGGTCTGAAGATCGTTGATGACAAAGTCTACGTGATCGGTCGCAATCAGATTACGCGACTACATGATCGAAACGACGACGGCGAAGCGGATTTCTATGAGAACTTCAACAATGACATGATTATCGCACCGAACGCACACGATTTTGTCACCTGTCTTGACACCGATCCGCAGGGCAATTTCTACTTCATTCACGCCAGGTCGGGTGTGATGAAAGTTAGCGCCGACGGTTCGGCCATGACCAGCGTGGCGGATGGATTTCGTAATCCAAATGGGATGGGAGTTGGTCCCGATGGAACGATTACCGCAGCACCTCAGCAGGGAAAATGGACACCTGAATCAAGTTTGATCGTTGTCAAACAGGACGGCTACTACGGCTATGGTGGACCGAATATCACCAAGGACCGTCCCACTGGCTGGGATCTTCCGATGTGTTTCATTCCCCGATCAATGGATAACAGTGGTGGAGGTCAAGTTTGGGTTGAAGGGGATCGATGGGGGCCTCTGACAGGAAAGATGTTGCATCTTTCGTACGGTCAGTGCCGGATGTTGCTGGCTTTGACCGAAGAAGTAGATGGAAAGTTTCAGGGGGGCACCATTCAGTTCCCAACATCTCCTGGCGACTTCGAATCAGGGATCATGCGGGGACGTTTTAGCCCTCACGATGGCCAATTGTATGTCAGTGGTCTACGTGGCTGGCAAACTCGCTCGATTCGCGATGGCTGCTTTCAACGCGTCCGTTACACGGGAGGACCAGTTCATCTACCCGTTGCCGTGAAGACTTATACAAACGGAATCAAACTGACCTTTGCAGAATCACTTGATAAGGATGTCGTCGAAAACCCTGGCAACTATTTTGTTGAGCAGTGGAATTACAAGTATTCCGAACAGTATGGATCGCCTGATTATTCAGTCAAGAACCCGGGTCAACAAGGCCGTGATGAAGTCCCGGTTGAGTCAGCAACTTTAATGGACGGCAATCGTGCGGTCTTCTTGGAAATGCCGGGGCGACAACCTGTCAATCAGATCAAGATCAGCTGGCTGCTAAACTCAGCCAACGAAAGACAATTTCGTGGCTCGATTGCTCATACGATTAATAGTGCACCCAAAGAGACGATTGGTGAGGCATTGATCGTTCGCCGTGAGCGTCCGCGATTCGTCTCCATTGAAGTGGAGAAGCGACTCAAGCCTGGCTTGGAATTTGCGTTTAAATCGATTGGAAATGGTGAAACGGATCGTCGAGTCGCGAGGCTTGTTGCGCTCAATCAATCGATTGAAAATTCGCCAACCCCCTTCCTGCCAGAGGGTGCTTTTCAGTTGACCATTGAGGGAACATTGCGGACGCCGCTGAGCGGTTTCTATGACTTCAAAATCGATGGGACTGATCGGGCTCAGTTTTGGATCAATGACAAACTCGTCTTAAATGCCTCCGACAACAACGTCACTGCGAAACCGACACTGCTGCATAAAGGGCATAATCGAATTCGAATTCGTTACGCGAGCCCAGACAGCGGGAACGCGCGGTTGCTGCTTTCGTGGAAGGGACACAACTTTGGCTGGGAACCAGTCCCTCCGACTGTTCTCTTTCATGACCCAGGTGCTCAAGAGCTTCTGATCGCTCAACAAAGACGGTTAGGACGCGAACTGTTTGCCAATCACCGATGTGCTGCATGTCATCAAACCGAAATCAGTGATCAAGCCATGTTTGAACTTTCTTTTGCTGGTCCTGATTTGTCAACGGCGGGCGATCGTTTTACTGCTGATTGGCTTCAGAACTGGCTGTTGTCGCCGAGTTCATTTCGGCCAACCGCGCGAATGCCCGCCGTGTTGGGAACCGGTGAACAGGCAAAGCAGGGCGCTGCCGATATTACTGCGTTCTTAATCGATCAGCACGGCAATGGAAAAAATGGAAAACAGTCCGATGAGGATTCAAAAGAACGGTTGGACACCGGCGCGATGTTGTACGAAGAGCTTGGCTGCATCTCATGCCATCATTTTGCACTGCCAGAGGCCAAAGACGAATTCGATCGACTTTCGTTGGCTCATGTGAATCTAAAATATCAGCACGGGGCGCTACGAGCGTTTCTCAAAAAACCATCGGCACATTATGCCTCGATTCGAATGCCTGATTTTCGTCTAAGCGATGAAGAAGCCCATGCGTTAGCCACTTTTATGCGAGGTGAATCAAAAGGAGAAATCGAGGCCAAAGCACTCGCTGGAAATTCGCAGCGCGGCCAGACGTTGTTCGCCGACAGAGGATGTCAACAGTGCCATAGCATCGGTAAGAAGAATCATGCCGTCAAATTGCCGCAACTCCGATTCACACGGTCGGCGAATGAGCGAGGTTGTCTGGCCGACGACCATCGGCCGACCATTCCACATTTCGCTTTTACGATTGATCAAAAGCAGGCATTGAAAGAGTTTCTTTCCCGCGATCTCGACAGCCTCAGCCTGTCCGATCGGGTTGAAACGTCGCATCGACTGTTCGCCAATTTGAAGTGCGCTAACTGCCACGACCGCGATGGTCAGCGGTCGCACCGGCCTTGGGTGATGATCGAAGAAGGCAGCGGCAGGGCTCCTGAATTCCTGCCTGAACTGACCTGGTCGGGAGAAAAACTACAACCCGAATGGACAGATTTGATGATTTCCGGAAAGCTAACCTACAAATCTCGTCCGTGGCTGAAGGCAAGAATGCCTGCATTTCCCGCTTATGCTGAGCGACTTGCCCACGGTTTAGCGGCCGAACACGGCGTCGATCCGCACGAAAACCAGACGCTTTCGATCAAAGGGGAACTTACGAAAATCGGCAAATCATTGTCGTTGCAAACGGGCCTGGACTGTCGGCAATGCCATGCGATCGGCGATCAGCAACCTCGAGGCGACAAAGATACAAAGATCGCGCTGGGGATTAACTTCGCCCACATCCGTGACCGCATGAGATGGGATGCCTACCAGCGATTCATGCTTGATCCACCCCGGTACGACATTAAAACGAAAATGATTCGCCTTTCCGAAGACGGGCGCACAACCAAACTGAATAACGTTTTTGACTCAGACGCTAAAAAGCAATTCGACGCGGTCTGGCACTACATCCAAAGTTTGGAAGAGTAATCAACCACGGCGTGGCTTTAGGAAGGCCCCTCCGAAGGGGCCGTGGACGTCAACACTGTTGGCACGTCGGGGCCGAGTTTCAAACAGCACCCATCGCCACACCGGGACTTCGCAAAAGCAGGCTTCAATCGCCTAGCGGGGCTGACAGTGCCCGAGAAACTACGTTGGCCTCCTTTTGATGATATTCGCCAGTCTGATCTTCGGAAACCGAATCTCGACGTTTTCTGAATAGCCGCAGCCTGATTCAAAAACTCGGTCCTTTTCTCCAGATGGCCGCCACGTGGTCTCGGGCGGTTGGGACAAGACGGTCCGTCTGTGGCGGCTACCAAACCCGCCGGGCAGCAACAGGAAACCAGCCACCAAGTAGTCATCGTTTTGTTGTGAGTGCTGAGTTCCTCGACACTTTCCACCCCCAAGCTGCCGAGAGGTACGGGAGTTTTTTTCCCATTTTTGGCGCTAAGCGGCCAGCGCCGTGTCGTCTATTCTCCTAGGTCCGAAGTTGCTGCCATGCATAGGAGAATCGACCATGAGACGATTCACTAGTTGGTTGAAAGCTGTATGCGGAAAGCTCTTCCGCGGTTTCGTTCAGAAGCATTTGAGGATGAAATCACGCGACGCAGACGAATTGATCCTGCGCCGACATCCCGACGCGATTGCCAACGGTGTTTCGAACCGCCTGCCGCAAACGAGGGCCGGTCGGCGATTTCGTTCAAAAGCGGTTGATGGCCGAATGGCCGAATTGCCGGGTGCCGAGAGCCGATTCGCCGCCGCGGGGTGCACTACTCGAGTGACGACCGCAGGACAGGGGGCGGACTTCCAGTTGATGGCGTCCGGTGATGCTTGCATTGCCCAGATATTTGGCCTTTCCAACATTCGCTGCGGCACGAATTGTCCGGCATAATGTGGTTTCGGACGTCGCCTGTTGCGGATCAGCAGCCATTTGCCAACGTTAATTTGGACAGAAACATTAGAGGACAGAAAGATCTCGTGAAAACCACCGCCTATCGTCTTCATTTTTCTTTCCCCTAATGTTTCTGTCTAAATCAGTTCGAATGCCGGTTTCATTTCGCCACAGCTCCACGATGAGCGGGAGTAAACCATGTCAGGCGATGGTACAAGCAATCAATCAGATGCGTCTGACCGCCAGGACCAACTCGATGAGATCCTCGCCGAGTTGATGCGCGCCATCGATGCGGGCGAATCGGTGGACCGAGATGAATGGTTAGACCGCCATCCAGACTTCGCCGTCGAGTTGAAGGAGTTCTTTGAGAAGCACGAGCGTGTGGAAAGACTGGTCCGCCCGCTCCGCCAAGCAGCGGCCCATGTACTTCACGTCCGCTGCCCGCATTGCCACAATCCGATTGAGCTTCTGGAAGACGCGCCGCTGGAAGAAATCAGTTGCCCATCGTGCGGCAGCAGTTTCAGTTTGGTGGGCAGTATCGAGGAGACACAGGATCGCAGCATCGGAAAGACGATTGGAC
>CAYFJO010000591.1:0-6161 GCA_964343305.1 uncultured Pirellulaceae bacterium
AACTGGGCAAGGTCTTTGGAGAGTCCCGTGATCGTGAGGCCGACGGTGGCGACGCGTACTACGATCAACGAAAACGTCAAAACGATCAGCACGGTAAATACAGCGGCCATGATTGGATTCCTTGTTGAGCCGCGGATTCCGCGGTTCAAAACACGGCAAAAGGTTGTTCAAACTCCATTTCATAACGTGCGATTCGCAGTGTTTTACGAACGGCGGTCGCGAGGCGAACGATGTCGCCACGAATTGGTATGGGAAATGCACTACAACCCGATAATCCACCAATGAGTTGCAAGGAGAGGAACCATGGTCAAGTTAACATCATCGATCAAGGACTTGTTTTGCCTCACGGGAGTGCTCAAGAAGATCTTTCGAACGGGCTTTTCGAAAGACCGCAAGAAAGAACGGCATGACGAGGATCTTTACGCAAAGTTACTATCCACGCACGCGTCGACGCACGAGTTGGATCGAAAAAACGAAGATCGTTTGGTGTCAAAGAAACGGTTTTGACAAACGATACAACAGACAACAAGTTTAGATTTCGGCGGGGCTGCGTGCAAACTCCCGGGGATCGATCTTAAACCGATCCAGCAATCGGTAGAGCTTTCGACGATCGATTCCCAGAGTGCGCGCGGCGATCGTCTTGTTTCCTTTTTCACGTAACAAAACTTCCACGATTTTGGCCCGTTCAACGTGCGCTAATTCGCCCTGGTTGCGATGTCTTGACTCGGTTTGGTCCGGTGTAATCTCACGTGGAAGATCGTTGACTCGAATCGTTGTGTCGTCAGCCAATAACTTCGCTCGCTCGATGACGTTGATCAATTGGCGCACGTTGCCTGGCCAATCGTACCCAAGCAGCGAGCGTTCCGCGTCGCAATCCACTTCCCATCCGCCACCGAGATAGTGTTGCAACAACAACTCAAGGTCTCGGCCTCGGTCGCGCAGCGGTGGTAGATCGACTTTCACGACATTGATGCGGTAATATAAATCGTCGCGAAACCTACCTTCCTCGACCAACCCAGCCAAATCGCGGCTCGTCGAGGCAAGAAGTCGAATGTCAAAGGCGCGTTTTCCATTTGCCTCCGCCCGCTCACGCAGCGTATCGTCCAGCAGTAAAAGAAACTCGCCTTGAACGGCGATAGGGATGTCGCCGATTTCGTTGATGAAAAGAGTACCACCATCAGCCCTTTCGAGCAGTCCCGATCGAGTGCTACTCCGATCCGACAGAGTGCGATCATTGTGCCCAAGCAATTCGTTCTCCAACAAAGGCTCGCACAAAGAAGTGCAATTCAGCGTTACGAACGGATTGCTGGCGCGGTGACTGCGTCGATGAAAGGCACGTGCGATCAACTCTTTGCCCGTGCCGATTTCACCTTGAATCAATACCGTCTTGTCAGTCGGTCCGACCCGTTCGATCAAACGATAAGGCTCTCGCATCGCCGGCGAACGACCAATGATTTGCGGATCGAATAGCTCGAAATCGCGAAGGCCGCCGTTCCAACTAGGGTTGTTTGCAAATCCTGACGCGATCACACTATCATGACCCGTCAAGAATCCATCCATCGTTTGGTTGTGATTCATGGCTCAACTCGCTTTGATTCTGCATCTCAAGCGCATGTTCGAGAATCAAATGAACATGCATCAGGCAAAGCTTATGCCACAACTTGAGCTTCTCGGCGCGACGGGTGTAAAACGGCTGTCAAAGCCGAATAAGCAAATCTAGGCTCGTCACTTCACCCGAAAAACGCGCGCGAAAGGGCACATTGTCGCGCGCAAATACGGCCACCACGCGAGCGAATGCTCGTGTAACTCAAAGTTTTTCAAGCAGTTGGACTGATGTTCAGCTAGCGTCTCCAAGAAACAACCATAACCGCGCGCTCACCGTGTGCGGTTCCGCGCGAACGTGTGCCCTTTCCTATTTCAGCGACGAACGAGAATCACCCGTTTCACCGGGAAACATTACGTTTGTGAAAAATGGCACGGAGTGTGCTCAGTCCGCGTGCAATACAACACACACTCCAAGGACTTGGTGAGGCATTCGGTGAGACAAGCGACTCATAATTGGCAGCGACCGATTCGAGTCGTTGCGTTGTTCCTTGTGGTGGCTTGCAGTCTTAGGGGAGCCACCGTTATTGACGCTCAAGATGAGACGAAGGATTTCTTTCGCAATAAATGCGTGAGTTGCCACTCGATCGGAGGTGGTCCGCGGACGGGTCCGGATCTAAAGGGGGTCACGGAGCGAAGGAGCGCTGAATGGTTGAAACGGTTCATCAAGGATCCGAAAGCAGTCATAGCGAGTGGCGATCCGGATGCCGTCACTCTTGACAAAGCCTATCCAAAGGCCGAGATGCCGAATAATCTTGGGGTGACGGACGATCGCGCCGGGTATCTGATTGCCATGATCGCAAAGGAATCGAAGGCCAAGAATTCGGAGTTTGGCGCGCAAGGTCTCGAACCCTTTCAGCCTGGGGATATCGCCGAGGGAAAAGAAATCTTTCTTGGTTATAAGCGTTTGACGAACCGTGGCGTTGCATGCGTATCGTGTCACGCAATGTACGACACTCCGTCACTCGGCGGTGGCCGTCTTGGGCCTGATCTGACGAATGTTTTGGAGCGCATGAAGGGGCGCGAGTCGCTTGAAACTTGGTTGAGATCGCCAAACACCGAGACGATGGGGCCAATTTTCGCGGGGGATAAGAAGATCGACGATGACGAGATACGCCAGTTAGCGGCATATTTCGAGGCATCTGCGGGAGAAAGTCCCGCGGATCCGGCAGCCAATCGTGTAGCTTTCCTGCTGATGGGATTGATTCTAGCCACCGCAATCGTCTTTGGGTTTGACGCGATTTGGAAGAAACGATTTCACAGCGTCCGCCAGCCGTTGGTGGACTCCACACCCGTACGAGGTCAACAGTGAGTATTTTGCAGGACGCGATCGCCTGGATCCGCGACGAGATTAATCCGCAGGGCCGGCAGTGGGAAGAGTTCTACCGCAACCGCTGGCAGCATGACAAAGTTGTCCGCAGCACGCACGGTGTGAACTGCACGGGCGGTTGCACTTGGAACATCCACGTCAAAGACGGCATCGTCACCTGGGAAATGCAGGGGCTCGATTACCCACAGCTCGAGGCCGGCATTCCGCCGTACGAGCCGCGTGGCTGCCAGCGCGGCATCTCGTACAGTTGGTATCTTTATAGCCCTCTGCGCGTGAAATACCCGTACATCCGCGGCGCGTTGGTCGACCTGTGGCGCAAGGCCCGTGCCGATCACGACGATCCGGTCGATGCTTGGACGGCGTTGGTCGAGAATCCTGATGCACGCAAGCGTTGGCAACAAGCGCGCGGCAAAGGTGGTTTGCGGCGCACCGACTGGGACACCGTACTGGAGATCATGGCTGCGTCGCTCGTGCACACGATCAAGAAGCATGGGCCGGATCGCATCGCGGGGTTCTCGCCGATTCCCGCCATGTCGATGATCAGCTACGCTTCCGGCGCGAGGCTAATGCAACTGCTGGGCGGCATTTCGCTTTCGTTTTACGATTGGTATTGTGATTTGCCGACCGCCTCGCCGGAGACGTGGGGTGAACAGACCGACGTAGCCGAAAGCGCCGACTGGTATCACGCCAAGCTGCTGGCCGTGATGGGCGCGAACTTGAACATGACCCGCACGCCCGATGTGCATTTCGCCGCCGAAGCTCGGCACAACGGCTCGAAGATGTGGGTCTTTTCGCCCGACTTTAGCCAGGTTTCCAAGTACGCCGACGAATGGGTCGGCCTCAACGCGGGCCAGGACGGCGCGTGGTGGATGGCTGTCAACCACGTGCTGCTCAGCGAATGCCACCACAAGAAACCGGTCCCGGCGTTTCTCGACTACACCCGCAAGTACACCGACGCGCCGTACATAGTGGAACTGGTCAAAGGCGACGATGGCGTCGTTCGCGCCGGACAGTTGCTCCGCGCTGGCCGACTGGCCAAGTACGCTGGCGAGGAAAAGGGTGAGTGGAAGTTCCTCATGTGGGACGAAAAAGCGGATGCTCCCAAAATGCCGATGGGCAGCTCTGGTTTCCGGTGGGGCGAGGAAAAAGGCAAATGGAATCTGCTGCTCAAGGACGGCAAGGACGGCAGCGAAATAAATCCGCGGCTGACGTTTCTCGAAAGCAGCGACAGCGTCGTTCAGGTCGAGCTGGACAACTTCGGCGCGGGCACGGTCAGCACGCGCGGCGTGCCGATCAAGACGATCAAGCTGGACGACGGTACGACGGTCCAAGTGGCGACAGTCTACGACCTGTTGATGGCACAGTACGGTGTGAATCGGGACTTGCCGGGCGAGTATCCGGCCGACTACGACGATGCCGATTCCGTGTACACACCAGCCTGGTCCGAGAAGTACACCGGCGTCGGCCGGGAAGTACTGATTCGATTTGCCCGCGAGTGGGCCACGACCGCGGAAAAAACGGGCGGCAAGTGCAGCATCATCATCGGCGCGGGAATCAACCACTGGTACCACGCCAACCTGATGTACCGAGCTGGCATCCACGCCTTGATGTTCTGCGGCTGCGTCGGCAAAAACGGCGGCGGCCTGCAACATTACGTCGGCCAGGAAAAACTCGCGCCGATGGAATCATGGTCGTCGATCGCACTGGCCAAGGATTGGTATCCGCCGTCGCGCTTGCAGAACACACCCAGTTGGCACTACGTTCATTCGGACCAATGGCGTTATGAAAAGGACTTTACCGATTACCACACTGTGCCAAAACATGCCTCGGAGAACAGCACGGCCCGCGGCCATTCGATGGACATGCAAGTCCGTGCCGTCCGTCAAGGCTGGCTGCCGTTTTATCCGCAGTTTCCCGAAAATCCGCTCGACGTAGCGAGCCAAGCGAGAGATGCCGGCGCAAAGTCGCCGGACGAGGTCGCCAAGTGGATCGCCGAGCGATTGAAGAATCGCGAGATGAAGTTCTCCGTCGAGGACCCGGACGCCGAAGAGAATTGGCCGCGCGTGTTTTTCATCTGGCGCGGCAACGCGCTGATGTCCAGCGCCAAGGGCCACGAGTATTTCTTGCGCCACTACTTGGGCACGCACGACAACCTAGTTGGTGAAGACATGGCCGCCGACTCGGTCAAGGAAGTTGCGTGGCACGAGAACGCGCCACAAGGAAAGATGGACCTGGTCGTCGATCTCAATTTCCGCATGGACACCTCGGCGCTGTATTCGGACATCATCCTGCCGGCGGCGACATGGTACGAAAAGGCGGATTTGAATTCGACCGACATGCACAGCTTCATTCATCCGCTCGCGCCGGCCGTGCCACCTTGCTGGGAATCGAAAAGCGATTGGGCGATTTTCGAATCCGTCGCCAAGAAGTTTTCGGAATTGGCCGAGCGCCATTTTCCCGAACCGGTCGAAGACGTCATCGCCGCGCCGCTGGCGCACGATTCGCCGGCCGAAACCGCGCAGGCCGACACGCGACAGTGGATCAACGGCGAGGTCGAAGCGATTCCCGGCAAGACGATGCCGGCCTTTAAAGTCGTCTCGCGCGACTACAAAAACGTCTACAACCAGTTCATCTCCTACGGGCCGCTGGTCCGCAAGAACGGGCTCGCCGCGCACGGCACGTCCTACGGTATCGCGGACGAATACGACGAATATGTTGCCACTCGACCCACCGTTACTTGGGGCGGCAACACTTATCCTTCGCTGCGTCGCGACAAGGAAGTTTGCAACGCCATCCTGCACTTCGCCACGGTCACCAATGGCGAACTTGCATATCGGTCTTACCAAACGATGGAGAAGAAGACTGGTCTGCCTCTGGTTCATCTGGCCGAAAAAAACCGCGGCGTTCGCTGCAACTTTGACGACCTGCAAGCTCAGCCGCGGCGGTTCATCAACAGCCCGATGTGGTCCGGGCTGATTGAGAACGGGCGGACCTATTCGGCGTTCACCTATAACGTCGAAGAGGATGTCCCTTGGCGAACGCTCACCGGGCGGCAGCATTTTTATCTCGACCACCCAATCTACATCGAGTTTGGCGAGCCCCTGCCGACCTACAAGCCCAAGCCACTGCCAACGCAGTACGCCGATTTGAATTTCAGCGTCGAGGCCGAAGGCACGTTAATGCTCAACTACCTGACGCCGCACGGCAAGTGGCACATCCACTCGACCTA
>CAYFJO010000592.1:0-6146 GCA_964343305.1 uncultured Pirellulaceae bacterium
TGATAAGCAACGTGCCCGTTATCGTTATCTCGCGTCGCGTATCCCTGTCCGGTGATCACCGCGAAACGCACGTTCCGCCGTTGGTCGGCTGACGGAGCCGTTTTGAACGACCGCGGCGGGCCGACCCGCTCGCCTTTTCCCAACACATCCGTAATATGCACGCGGTACCAGTAATCGCGTCCTGGTTTGAGCTTGGTGACCGTTTGCTTGATGGTGTGGTCGTTGTCCTTTGTCGCCTCGACCCAGGGCGTCATTCGCGAGGCTTTGAAATCCGGCGTCTCGGAAATCTCGAAACGAGCGCGGCCGTCCAATCCTGGCACGTCCTGTTCGATCTCACCTTTTTCCACCGCGGTCAGCCGCGTCAGCAGAATGATCGAATTCTGTGTCGAATCACCGGCCTTTTCGCCTTGGGCATGGAACGGAATCTTCGCGGCGTCTTTTGATTCGGCTGGGCCGCCGCTCGCCGGCGTTGTGACAAAGGCAATCATTGCCAAGGTACTGATGAGTTGGACGGCGATTCTCATCGTCTCGCTCCTCCAGATGTTCGGTTACGCTTAACCCGTTCACGTTCAGGAAGCGCTAACAGCAGCGCGAGGGTTGCACACGCGACCAGAACTACAACCGGTACCATCGAAGCAATGACGTTGTTAAACATGACTTCCCTCCGTCCACGACCGCCACAAGCAATCATGGCATACGATTCTACTCCTAACAGCTATTCGGAAACATCGAAGCAGACCAGATCGCCTTCGCGACCGCCGCGGCAGTAAAGACGTCGGCCGGCAAGCACTGGAACGGTCCAGTTTCTGCCAGCGCGGCGGAACACTTTGGTCTTGGCTAGGAGCGTTGGGCCGTCCTCGTCGAGTTCGGCAACCATTAGACTTCCGGAATCATTCAGCACGATCAGCTTCCCGCCTGCAATCAACAACTTGGCCCCCTTGGTGATCGTGTCACGGCTTTGTCCGCCGATGTCGTAAGTGGACCATTTTAGCTCGCCGCTTGCCATGTTGTAACAGTACAGCGCGCCCGCCTTGTTGCCTTCTGTTGCAGGTCCTTGGTCAAGCGCGATGACGCACCCCTTCCAAAGCACCGGACTAAACCACCAATGGGCGAGTTGCATCGATTTCCACAGCAGCTTCGGCTGGCCGTCTTTGATTTCGATGCAGGCCGAAAACCCTCGGTTGTGGTCCGGGTGGAACGGAAAGAAAACCCGGTTTCCGAGAACAACTGGCGATGCGGCAACCGCACCGCGTTCAGCCATCTCGACCTTTTCTTTAGTGAAGTCATACTTCCACTGCGTTTCACCAGTCGCTGGATTGAGTCCAACGACGGAAAGCCCTGGTAGATAAACAAGGCATGGTTTACCGTCAATTTCGCGGTAGACCGGTGTTGACCAAAACCCGCCAAGTGCTCCTCGCCGCGTTTCGTGAAACGCTCGCCACACTTCTTTACCCGTGTCCTTGTTGAACGCGATGATCGAAGCGTCGGGCAACCGAGCGAGCACAATCACCAGATCGCCAACGATGACTGGCGACGAATTGTGGTCGTATTGCGGATGTCGCACGTCGAGTTCCTTCATCAGTTCTCGATTCCAAATGACCTTTCCGGTAGCGGCTTCGAAACAGAACAATTGCGCGTCACCGCTGAATGTGTAGACCTTGTCTTGATGGACGGTCGGCGTCGTGTTTGTGCCGCCGCGGCGCGTCGCGGTCCTTTCGAGTCGCTCCACTCTCGCGTACTCGTGTTTCCAGACAATTTGTCCGGTTTCCGTATCGAGGCAATAGACCGTGTCTGTTTCACGTGATTCACCAGTCGTCCCGATCGTGTAGAGACGGTCGCCGACCACCGACACCGCAGAATGCCCGTCACCTAGCTTGCATTCCCAAATCCGCTTGGGGCCATCTTCACCCCAATCGCAAGACCAGTTAGTTTCGAGCGACACGCCATCTTGGTTCGGTCCGCGCCATTGCGGCCAATCGGCTGATCTCAATTCACCAGCGACGTTGAACATGGCGATCAGCGGCAGAACGACCGCGCTGTGAAAGAGGGCAACTGAATTGGTGGACATCGTGAAGTCTCCTTCGCCCCTGCGTTAATCAGATCGATCTCGCTCAGCGAAATCGGCCCGATACCGCTTCAAGCAATCTTCTTTCGTGCCTTGGAACAGGTAGATTCTGCCGCGAACCGTCGTCGACTCGCCTGGCTCGAGCGGGCCAACGTTGATGCAGAGGTGCATACATTGCCACGGATTGTGGCCCTGGACGGACAGAAAACGCTCCCACGCGATGCCCATGACCCAACGGCCGTCCGTCGATTCGCGGATCAACAAGCCCTTGTGCGCGTTGTTGTCCGACGTGGGCCACTTGAACGAGAAGGGATGCGTGCCGTCTGCAGCGGCGGCGTCAATCTGCTTACGAAGCGCCGCGCTGAAGTGAATCTCGCGCTCGTTCAGTTTGGCAAGCCCGGCGCGGCCAACGTACCACGTGTTGCGATTGTCAAACTGCGAGTTGAGTTTCGCGATGGGGAAACGGCTGGCCTGATCAGTCGGTGCGCCGGGATTGAAGCAAGGAATGATTCCGGCAATGGCGGGCCATTCGTGATCGTTTCGGTTCTTGATTTGCAACGATAACTCGACGCCATCCTTGACGGCCTTCATGGTCAGTGCCATGTCAGGAGCGCGAATGACCGCGAGGTTGCCATCTTTGCCAACCTCACGTTCAAACAAGTGACTACCGGATGTGTGAATGCCCTGCCGCCGCGCATGGAACATGTTCCATTCATAGAACCAAAGAAAGACCGTCATGTCCCGCTTCAGCCGCGATTCAACGCCGATGCCCTTGCCCCACTCAAACAGCCGGACGTTCGATTGATCGCTTTGCAATCGCGGCCGAGTTGGATCGGGACCGTAGATCGCTCCGCCCGGATAAAACGCCCGATAACGAGTCAGCCGAATCGGAATCGCAATCAGCGGCCGGAGTTGTTTTCCCTTGAGTGGCCCGTCGATCGCCTCGCCCGTCAGCGGATGCCAAGTTGTCTTTGTTTCACGATCCTTGAGTCGAAAGACGCCTTGCTCGCCGCCCACGGGCTGCAGCTTCAACACTTGGTCGTCGACCTTTCGAATCCATGCGACACCGCACTCGGCGGACGGCACGAACACAGCCGTGACCGGTTTCTTGTTGTACACATCGTTGATGACCCGAGCCGGTTCGAGGGCGGAATACGGGTACAGCTTCGACTCGTGATCAACAACGACGTTCAACCCAAGTTTCGGTCGTGACGTCTGCTTGCCAAACGTGACGCGCTGGCGATGCGTGTCAGTCCATTTGCGACGACTCTTGTAGACGGTCGTGTTCGGATGGGCGGCCTTCCATTCCTTCCAATTCGCCAACCGCGTGGGCAGCAACTCAATCGACTTACGCTTGAGCGGCCCCATGACCGCCTCACCGGTCACATGCAACCACTCCGATTCGGTTTGGGTGTCGAACATCACGAACGACCCCTGATAGACGTAGCCCGCGTGCAGAAAAACGAGTTCCTTGCCATCCAACTCGCGGCGATACACGATCGCCGTTTGACAAATCGGTCACCACGTCGCCGCGATCGGCACCTCGCTGAGCGTGTCGTTGACCAGCTCGCCAATCGAATACAGCGGGTACGCGCGAGCTTCTTTGCCGATCGCAATGCCCAACACAAACGTCGGGTCTTGCACCATGCCGGCTTTCTCGGCTTCCGCGGCAGATACACTCGGCGGGTTCAGCGGACGAAAAAACATCTTGTGCTTTCGTTTGCCGTTCTCATCACGAATCACCCAGTCCTTCTTGGCTGCGTCCTGTTTCTTCCACCACGCCGCGTAATCATCGTATTGGTCGGCTAAAGCGGGCGCGGCCAGTGACGAGAATGCAATGATCACAAGCGGAAGAAGGAGTCGTCGTGTCATTTCGTCGTGCCTTATGTTCTTCGTAGGACGGATTCCCCGAATCCGCCGAGTTGCGGGAACGGAATAGGAATTCCATTTTACGATCTAGGGTAACCCTCTGCCGTTTCATATTCAAAACTCGTTGGCATCAATCTCTCGCGTCACTGCGGCTTGCCGATGCAGTAGAGGAATGATTCGGCCTGGTAAAAGAGTCGGTCCCCGTCGAAGACCGGGGAACTGACCGTACATTCTCGATGAGCGCCGCCATCCAGCCTGACCCAACCGCGGAAGTAGTTCCCGGGCAGCAGCCGCTCGATGCGGTTCTTGGCCACCACCTCGAACTTGCGTCCCGACTTGATGACCAGCACCATGCCCCCGTTGCCCCAGAGGTAGACGTAGTCGCCAGCGGCGGTGGGACTGGCGCACACCCCGGACCCGTGCGGATACGGATAGGCGAACTTGAAAGTGTTCAGGTCCAGGTGCTCGGTGTAGACCGGCTCGTATGTCTCAGCATCGATGACCTCGAGAACCCCGCCTAAGTTCACCACGTACACCAGTCCCTTGAAGACCAACACGTTGGCCACCACCATTTCAGACATGCCGCCTCCGGGTGGATGCAGCGGCTTGCCGCCGGCAAGTCGCTCGTGGCTGAACGATTCACGCGGTATCGTCGTCGCCGAATTCGGCTCGTGGGGCAACTTGCCGATCACCAGCACCTGACGGCCCTGCCTTCTCTGAACGTAGGCAACGTTATCGACCATGGTGCAGGTGGACCAGGGGTGCCAGCCCTCGCCCGGCACGTAAAGCCCCAGCTCAGGAAAGTCGATGTAGTTCACTTCCGTGCCCGCGACGGCTTTGAAAGCACTGACCGGAGGCCACTTGATATGACCGCCCATTCGCCATTTGATCTCGCCCGTTTCTTTGTCGAATCCGATCAGGTTTACCATGCTGACGACGAACTCGTCTTCTGTCAGGAGCGGAGACACGTAGTATCCGTGCCGGTCGTATCGGTCGTGGTCTTTTCTCCTGCCTTCGTGTTCCGAGACAATCCACTTGCGATTGCCGTTTAGGTCGTGGCAGGCGGCCACGCCGTTGGCATACCAGGAGTAAACGTGCTGGCCGTCGGTCACCGGCGTGCTTCCCGCGACACCGGCTTCCTGTCGGGAGTCGGTTCCGACGTAGCGTTTTCGATCCACTTGTCGCATCAGCCCGGCGACGTCGTCCACGAGTTCGTTCAGCTCCTGCTTTTCGGCGAGTGCGCCCTGCCAACGGTTGGCCAGCTCCTTGATGCGTTTGACCTTGGGGTCCAGTTGGGCGAACAGGTCGGGATGAGCCTTTCGCTCTTGGGGTGTGACGCACTCGAACGGCCCGTTATACGTGACCCATAGCCGCTTTCCGGTCAGCTTGTCGTAGCAACTTAAGAAGTTGGGGTCGCTGTTGACAAAGATCCTGTCACCTACGATCAACGGCTGGGCGCAACTAAAACGTATCCCGCCCTGGGGCGGTTGAACCGCCCACCGGATTCCGTCGGTGGTGTAGGTGTCGTTTTCCTCGTTGCCGAACATGGCTAGACGGAAATAAGCCGTGCCGTCAACTCCGGCGAACAGTTTGACCAGCAGCCTGTTCCAACCCTTTTTGAACGTGAAGGTGGGATAGGCGTGACGGCTGTGGTCCGTCTTTCTCTGATAGACGTTTTGGCCGTTGAGCCAGACGAGATAGTCTTCCTTCCCCATTCCTTGCATGCGCATGAGCACCTTACCGCCGGTCTTGGAGTGCATATAGGCATGGAGGTAGACGGCCTGTTCGGAGGCCAGGTCGGGCAGCAACTGATTGGCGTGCAGTAGGAGTCCGTCGGACCGCGCATTCTTCCAGGTTCGCCCGGCGGTCTCGTCTCCTGCATCGGGACGGAGCGACGCTTCATCGAAGGCAGCGTCGGACGTCAGCGGCCCGAGGATCAGCCATTCGGCGACTTGCCCATCGGTGGCCGAGTTGGTCGCACCGTCAGCTTTGTCCTTCGGTTTTTCGGCTTGTGTGCTGAGTCCCTTTATCGTCGCCGAAAGCCGTCCCCATTTGATGGGCGGATCGGCATCCGGAAAGAGTCCGGTCCCATCGCCCCGCCAGCCCCAGGTTTTGGCTTCTGCCCAGGCGTCGGCGCCCGTCGGCGCCCCGATCGCTAGCCAGCACAGTGCCGCCGTGATCGCGTAGCTGTATCGCATGTTACTTTCCTTTT
>CAYFJO010000593.1:0-6144 GCA_964343305.1 uncultured Pirellulaceae bacterium
ACCATGCCATCCAATCGCACGGTGTGAACGACGTGGCCCGTGTTGATGTCGATGACGTACAGGCCGCATTGCGGTTCCGAGTTGCGTTGCTTGAGCGCCTCGGTCAATGGTAGATCCTCGAATGTCCGATGACGCGGCATCGACAACGTGACGACGGCACAATCGCCGACGAACGTCATGCCGCGCAAGTAGCCCGGACAAAACGTCACCGGCTCAAACTTGCCGTGCGCCGAATCGACGTAACCAAATTCGCCGCTGCCGGAATTCAATACCCACAACCGGTCGCGATACCAGCGGGGAGAATGTGGCATCGAAAGTCCAGTCACCAACGCCTCGCCACTGTCCACGTCGATGACGCAGCCACCGTCGGTGCGCCGCTCGCGCCAGCCTTCCGGGACATCGGTTTGGGCGACCGACGTCACGTAGCGCACTCGTCCGTCTCGCAAGGCAAGCCCGTTGAGATGGCAGCGGTCTTCGGGGGCCAGCGCACTGACGAATGGTGGTTGCCACAGCGGCGTGAAGCTGGCCTGAGAACTGAGCGTGGCCAGGCAGCAGAACATGGTGTTGACAAAAACAACTCGCCCGTCGGCTTCCACGGCGATGTCGTGCACGTCCAGATGGCCGGTCGTGTGGGCGACGCGAGGAATATAGAGCGCGTCGAATTCGTTGTGAGTGGGCCCGCCGTGCAGCACGTTGATAAACCGCCAAATTTGATAGCGGGAACTCATCCACAGCGTCCGTCCGTCGTCCGCCGCGCACAAACCCATCGAATGGGCGAACGTCCGCTCAAATACACTGAGCTGATGATCCGGCTTGCGGCCCACGAAGAAAACCTTGCCGGTTTGATAAGTCGTAAACGCAAGACTGACTTGTTGTTCGGCCAACCAATCGAGGAAGTAACACGAACCGACCACTTCCAGCCAGGGTTGTGAGGCTCCACGGCCAGGGTCGGCATCGTTACTGTTTGCTTCATCCATTTGCGGCTCGTTCGTTCGATTGAGAGAATTGCACCACGTGAAATGCGGCAACGATTTGATTGTATCAAGCGAAAACTGGCAATGACACGTTGCCTGCACGCGAAGCCCTGGTTCAGAACTCCTGATCTCAGCGGAATTCAATTTGATACACAATTCAAACACATCCGTGGGTCGGCGTTGCTATCCGTGGGAAAAAACAACCCCACGGATAGCAACGCCGACCCACGGATGAAGAAGAAGGTGTCACTCTATTTTCCGCTCATCGTATCCCCAAGAGACGAAAAACACAGATACGGAACTCACAACTCAAGAGTCGAACGGACGTCCACTTTAACCTGGAAGTCGCCGAATGCCTGTACTCAGCGAAACATCCATCAGTTCATCATCCCCGCCATGTTCCATTCCCACAACGTGACCCAGTTCATGCAACACAACGCTCAGCAAGTCCATGTGTCCCGACGCGGCACTATCGCCAGATGCCAGGAGACCATCGTTACCAATCAACTGAAATTCTTCATTCTCGTGAGGTGTCGTATCGACAAACCAGCCGTACCCGGCGGCGCCCGCGTCGATGACAATCGTCGAGCCAGAAGCTTGACCGAGGCGAGCACCGGCCAGGTCGGCGATCTGAAATTCGACTCGGTTGAGCGCGGAAAGTTGCGATGTGCTGAGTCCCGTGCTGATCAGCAAGTCCGTCGCCGCAGTGACGATCGGGGACAGCGCATCGATCGCGAGCGGCGCGGACGCGGCCGGTGTCGTTGCCGCGCCTGCGGCAGCCACCAGCGGCAATGTCCAGTTACCCACAATCAGCACATCGCCCGGAGCGCCGAAGGTTGTGAGCAGGTCACCGCCAGCCGTACCGTCAAAGGTGCCATTGTCATTGCCATCGCGGTAAACGCTGCTGCCCCGATGCATACCAATGTCGTCCTTTCCGTTGTCGTCCCAGTCACCAACGATCATTGTGTCGGTTGGGATACCAAACGTGGTGAGCAGGTCGGTGCTTGTTCCGTCCCACACTCCATTGCTGTTGCCGTCGCGATAGATTTGGCTACCTCGTCGCACACCGAAATCGTCCGTTCCGTTGCCGTCCCAGTCGCCGATAGCCAACTCGTCGCCAGTGGCACCGAAGTCTGAGGAGAAGTCGCCGCCGGCCGCCGTTTCCCAAAAACCGTTGCCGTTCAGGTCCACATAGTTTCGATTTCCACGGCGAATCGCTATCTCATCGACACCGTTACCATCAAAATCGACGACGAAAAGTGAGTCACCCGAGTTGCCGAACATGCCGAGCAAGTCGCCGCCCCCTGTACCGTCCCAGGTCCCGTTGTCGTTACCGTCGCGATAGATTCGGTCGCTGCGATGGATGCCGATGTCGTCGTCGCCGTCACCGTCCCAATCGCCGACCACGGGCATGTCGCCTGTGACGCCGAAGACGCTGAACAAATCGCCACCAGCCGTACCATCCCACACACCGTTGCTGTTTCCGTCGCGAAGAAACTGCTTCCTGCCACCACTTTCGCGAGCGATGCCGAGATCGTTGGTACCGTTGCCGTCCCAGTCACCGAGAATCAACTCGTCGCCCGGCAACGCATTGCCGAAAGTCGAGACCAGATCACCACCACCCGTGCCGTCAAACGTGCCGTTGCCGTTGCCGTCCCGAAAGTACTGGCCACCGCGGCGCACACCAATGTCGTCTGGTGACGGCGAACCGATGCTCGCGGGATAGTCTTCTACTTCGCCGTCAGTGGCCGCACCGGTGGGGTCGGCTGCGGCCGTCGTGGTCGCCAGACGGAACCGAGCATACGTGCTGGCCGCGCTGCCACCGGGTACGGCGGGAAACACCAATTGGACGATTTCCTCGTCGGTCGCGGCTGGCACGGCGACCGACGCGCGCTCGGTGGCGTTTTCAAAAAGACCGTCGCCGTCATAATCGATCCAGCCATACAACATCCCCAGCGACGCCGTTAGATTGGTCACGGTTACATCAACAACCGGAGTCTGGCCAGTGACCAGATCTAGCGCCTCTCCCGGATTGGTCAATCCATCTTCGTCATCATTGCCATCTATGTCGTCACCGTCGGCGCCAGCAGTAGGCTGACCATCGGCCTCGCCGTCGACCGAGAATCCCATGTACACATTGGCCGTGATGCCGTGAGACGGTCCGCTATTGACCGCCAGTGTGTCATACTCGCCAGGTCCGTTGGCCGCATCGCCGTCGTCCGGGGCGTCGCCGTAGTCTACGTTTTGAGCTTGCTGGCTAATCATTGCAGTGTAATCCTCGACTTCACCATCAAAGGCAACACCCTTTGGTTTCGAGGCAGCAGCTAGATCAGAACTCAAACGAAAACGGGCATATGTCGACTTTGCGCCGATTCCGACCGGAACCGTTGGAAACGTCATCGTTACCGTTCCACCGGGAACGCCCGCCGGAATTATGACCGTGGACATTTCGCCGGGCTCGAACACACCGTCTCCGTCGTAGTCGATCCAGCCGTACAGACCAGTTGTCACACCCAAGGGCTTCACCACAGCAACGTCGACCGTTGGTACTTCGCCTTCGGTCAACATCAGATCGGGGCCGGGACTGATCAGGCCGTCCTCGTCCGCAGCGCCCGCGATATCGTCGCCATCGGCTGGCAGTGTCGGCTGCCCGTCGAGTTCACCGTCGATCAATGGTCCCATCATCAGCCCAGGGACGATAAAGTGAGACGGTCCGCCGTTAACGGCCAGCGTATCATAATCGGCCGCCGCGTTCCCACCAGTGGGATCCGGTGCGTCACCCCAATCGAGGTTAATTTGTGGCCAGTGCATGATCTGAGTGATTTCCCAGTCCGTCGGCTGGCCACCGGCGAACAACGGCGCTACGCCATTGAACTGGAGCTTCTCGTCCGGTGGAGGCGGCTTGTGGCTGATCTCGCCTTCCACGCGCACCGGACCGTTGGGAGCCAACACCAGTCCTCCACCAACTTCGATCTCAACAAACACGTCAAAAAAGCTGTCTGCATCGCCTGCGTGGAACGGGTCAACATCCAGCCGACCTGGATTGTTGTTGACCAGTTCGGTGATCAATCCCGACGTCAGGCGAGTGGGGTCAAGGCGCACTTCGACGGGTCCTAGTTGCGGTGAATTGCCCGTCAGCGACAGGGTCTCCATTTCGACGAGCACTTCGTCCAATCCGTCGGGGATCTGGCCGCCCACAAGGTTGTTGGGATCGTCGTCTACGGCGTCGCCCTCGTTGGGACCCTCGAAATAAACGTGAATATCGGTCGGACCGGCGAGGGTCACTTGTGTCTCTTGTTGTGAAACTGTGTTGCGCAGCGTGATCATGGCCACGCTGTGTGGGAACGGGTCCCATTCGAGCCGTGGATTGGCGATGTGATTGACGCCGGTTAATACAAATCCGCTGGGATTGCTGGCGGCGTCCAAAAGTGTAACCGGCTGTCCAATCAAAGTGAGTGCCTCGCCAAATGGTTCCGGTTTCGCGGAGATGTTGCCGGTAACTTGCAACGGAAGTTCGTTGTGAAGAAGAACTCCACCTACGTCGACCTGAAAGAAAACATCGAAGAAGCTTTGAGCGTCACCTGGAGCGAAAGGGTCCAGATCCAAAGTACCTGTGTTGTTATCCACCAGTTCTTCCAACAACCCCAGCGACCGGACGCCAGGGCCAGGATTCGCCTGAAAGAATACTGGTCCGAGTGAGGAATTGCCTTCAAGCTCGAGGCTCACTAACTCAGTCTGCACATCGTCTAGGTTGTTTCCACCGCCGAACAAGTCATCAATGGCATCGCCAGGATTCTGCCCGTCCCAGAACGTTCTCAGGCGCTTTTCGCCGGTAAGCGAAATCAGCTCCTGCTGGCCACTTGGGTGCACCAGCGTCACTCTCGCAAAGGCGTTGTTCGAGAAATCATCTTGAGCGGAAACATTGAAAGTGAAGTCGTCGATCGAGTTCATCTGGTCGGTGGTATTGACGACTTGGATGCGATCAATCACTCCGGTGAATTGAACTTGCTGAAACGGATCGGCAGGATTGCTCAACGTCGTGCTGCCAACCACATCGTTTCGTGGATCATAGGCTGTGATGACAGTGGTACCTGACGTCGCGTTGTTCCGTAGGCGAGCCCAAAAGTCGACCGATTGAGCCGGAGTCTCGAAATTGATGAAACCCGTTCCGCCGGCATTCACCATCCACGCAAAACTGCCTGTTCGGTACAAATGAGGAATTCCCGCAGTACCCGAAAACCCGTCGCCTGCAAAATTCGCTGAGTGTGGTGATGGGCCAATGTCAAAGTCGTTTGACGAGATGCCTTCGAAGCTCGTCGAAGCGCCGGTCAGTAACAAGCGCGGCTCCAACTCCTCGGACATCAGCCGGCGTCGTTGGCGCGGCTTCGTTCGCTCTTTGCGTTTACGTTGGAACAAGGCGGACAAGGAACGGTTGGACTTCATGGGAACACCTCATTTGCAGCTTCGACCTGTGAGTGAGAGAACACAACAGTTGTCGAACAATCATCGAGCGACGAAAAACGGCGTGAAGCATGAGACTTTGCTTCGTTGAGAAATCCGTTTCAAATGGAATAGGATCAGTTCAACAATATAAGCCCCTTAAGAGACAAAGACTAGCACTTATATCGAGGGGCTTCGTATGCGACAAAGGAATGAGATTGTGGTCGCCGAGGTGCGGTGTATACCTGTAGGACGGATGAGCGAATCCATCTGGGCGGTGTGAAAAGCCGTCCTACTGATAGGTCATTTCCCGCCGGTCGCCTCAGTGTAGAAACCGTAGCCTCGACGGTGGGCGATGACCTCCGAGATCGCGATGCCGATACAGATGCCGCCGTAACAAAGGACCGCATACAAAACTCCGTCACCGATTGGGTCGGATGTGTCCGTCAGCGCGGGAAACAAACTGGCCTTGAGCAACACACCCAGATGCGTGTTGCGGACGCTGACTTCAATGGCAGCCGTAAACGACTCATCGTTCGGAAGCCGTATCAGCTTTCCACACGCGCAGCAGATGTAAACCAACGAGATTCCGAAAACAAGAAGTGCGAGCGGTGCCGACCATCCGTACGCGGCCAACCGCAGTCGACCACTTGCCATCGCGCCCACAAACGCCAGATTTGATAGCGGGAACTCATCCACAGCGTCCGTCCGTCGTCCGCCGCGCACAAAC
>CAYFJO010000594.1:0-1891 GCA_964343305.1 uncultured Pirellulaceae bacterium
CATGGCCGACCTTTTCGAAGCCTTTTTGTACGCTGCGCAGGTTTCCCATCTGGTAGTCGATGATGGCGATCATAGGGAACTCTTTGGAGGGAGATGTGGAGTGGATACGAATGCGACACGCGGCGCAGCGAAACGTTCGCGATACATCGATTTTAGTTCAGAGGCCGAATCGAAAACAGATGCCGCGGAAATGCCCAAATCTCAATGACCAATGACCAGCGGGGCACGTTCCATTGAGCCTTGGGCATTGGTCATTGAAGCGCGGTCATTTCTTACTGAATCGTGTCCGGATAGATCACCAATTCCACGCGGCGGTTGCGAGCGCGACCCGCCGGCTCGCCGTTGGAGAAGCGTGGATGATTGGCTCCGTGAGAAACGACGAACATGCGGTTCGGCTGGATGCGGCCGCTGCGAATCAATTGGTCAAAAACTGCTTTGGCTTGATCGTTGGCTAGTAAATGATGATTCGTGCCCAAGCCGGGTAGCGTGGAATTGTCCGTGTGTCCCTCGACCCCAATACGATTGCGCGGGTAGTTTTGTCCAACGGCCACCGCAACCTGGTCCAAAACGGCGATGGCTTCTTGCCGCATTTGCGAACTATTCTGCACAAAGACGCGGTCAGACAACAATTCAATGCGAACCACACTTCCATCCTGGCGAACATCGACGCCGGGGATGTCGATCACTTTCAATGAATTCTGCAAACTGTTATTGGCCGTGATTGTCGCACCACCGCGATGTTGCGTGGACGTTTTCAGACTGGCCAGTTTCTGCTCGAAGTCGTTCCGCTGGTTGACGATCTCGGTTTGTTGCCGGGCCATTTCGGCGAGTTGCTTTTGCGTCGCTTGATAGAGTTGGTCTTTTTGACGGATCAACTGATCTCGTTGGGCGAGACGAGCGTGCAAATCGCGATTGTCCACGTCAAGTTGATTGATGCGTCGCGTAAGTTCCTGGAGCTGTGCTGTGTGAGCGTCAGCCGGTTGTCCGTCGGGTTGCCCAAACGGCCGCTGTGCGAAGTAGGCATTTCGGTTGCAACCAATGGACACACAAATGACTAGCACCAGCAATCCAGCTAATGGCGCGGATCGCATAACATTCGACTCCTCAACGATTGAGATTGCTCCGCAACGGCTGCTTTTGATAAGACGCTTTCATCCAACAAGCGCATCAACAACCGCAGTGTAAAGATAAGGTCGGGGATCGTAACAATTCGGTGAATTGACGCCAACGTCAATCGTCCACAATCTGCTGAATTCGGGGGGTGCAAGCCATCTCGAAACGTACCGATGGCTGTTTCGAGCAGTCAAAGAAAGCAGGTCACCGTTCTTTTCTACTTTATTGACCAATATTTATGCGTTACGGCCACAACCCCTGTCTTTTGGGGACTTTATGTAAAACAGATCAATCTTGACGGCATGAGATAGGTGGGTATAATTCGGACGATTGGCAAGTTTGGTAAGTTTGCAAAAGCCAGATGAGTCGATCAAACATTAACGAATCAGGAAGGTGTGCTGTTTGCGTACGCCACGAAGGTTTGATCAAAGACGGAGTTATGGATTAGCAAGTGCGTGGCGCTTCATGGAAGTGTGGGGGTTTTAGGTTGATTGAACATTTCAATCGCCTTCTGTCCTCTCCGACTTGCTAGTCATACCTAAGGAAGGATGGGTCGAAACATGACCACCAAGACCGTGTTTACGACTGGAGAAGCAGCTAAGATCTGCAAAGTTAGTCAACAAACCATCATTCGATGCTTTGACAACGGCTCACTTAAGGGCTTTCGCGTGCCGGGAAGCCGTTTCCGCCGCATTCCTCGCGATCAACTGTTCGCCTTTATGAAGGACAACGGGATTCCGACCGATGCCTTGGAAAGTGGCAAGCGGAAGTTGTTGAT
>CAYFJO010000594.1:1991-6123 GCA_964343305.1 uncultured Pirellulaceae bacterium
CCAAAGGGTGCTTCGCACAAAAGACTCCTGACCCCTTTTTAACCACCACGGACGATGCAACGTTTACCGACGCTGACCGACGGACAAAGTCGTTATCAGCTTCCGCTCGCGGATACTTCCGCGGCGCGGTTGACTGAAGCGCTGTTGTTGGATGACCAGCAAGCGCGGGTGGAGAGTCTTGCCTGCTTGCTTTCGCATGATCCAACGCTCGCCTTGTGGACGCTCTGTCGCGCCCAGTCCGCAGCGCAACAGCTTGACGAGTTGGCCCATTGGTTGGAGTGCCACGCGCTGGACGTGCTGGATTGGGAAGAGGCCGACCTGGTTTGGGATCAACAATCCTTCGATTCGCAACGGGCTGCCTGGCAACAGCGGGTCGCCCAAAGTGTTACAGCGGCTCGACAATCGTCATGTTATCTCGCCGGCCTGCTATGCGAGTCGAAACGCTGGTTGGACGACGCGCGAGTTGGCAAAAAACAAGGCGAAACGTCCCAAACTAACCCATTATTGCCGGATTGGTTGACGCAAGAGTTGGACGCCATTTCGGTTTCTCGACCCGCTGACAACGGCCACGTTGGCGCGGCGGATGTTGCTCGGCAATCCCCGACCGAAATCGCAGAGCAATGGTCCGCCACGATCCCTGGCGTGGAGAAGTTATTGATTCCGCTGATTCAAAAGCTCCGTCGATTACGATCGTTGGAGCGCGACTACGAGGCTACGTTGCAGCGTGAGAAGATTGATGCACTGAAGGAATTGGCCTACGGGGCCAGTCACGAGATCAATAATCCGCTCGCCAATATTTCCACTCGCGCCCAGACTTTGTTGCGCGATGAAACGGACCCCGAGCGACGTCAAAAACTGGAGACCATTAACCGGCAAGCTTTTCGCGCGCACGAAATGATCACACACATGATGCAGTTTGCCAGACCACCGCGGCTGGCGGTCACCAACACGAACTTGGTGTCTTTAATCGACGATGTGATCGCAAAGACCTTTCCCGACGCACAGCCACAGGAGACCGAGCTGATCAATCGTTCCGCGGGCGAAACCGTCATGGCGCACGTGGACAGCGACCAACTGATTTCCGCGCTCAAGGCGATGATTGTCAATTCGCTACAAGCGCTTCGCAAAGGCGGCCGTATCGAAATGTTCGCGCGCCACGAGTCCGCTGGCCATGTCGCGATCACAGTCCACGACACGGGACCGGGAATTCCCGACGACATACAACGGCACGTCTTCGATCCGTTCTTTTCTGGTCGCGAAGCCGGCCGTGGTTTGGGATTCGGATTGTGCAAATGCTGGGGCGTCGTCCAACTGCACGGCGGCACGATCGATGTGGAGAGCGCAAAGGGTCGCGGAACGACGTTCACAATTCGACTGCCCCTTGAAGCGACCTCGGCACACAAGGCAGCGGCGAGTTAGCGTTCCTGTTCTGTAAAATGGCTTTCCCATGCCCGAACATCCTTATGGCTGGTTAAGTTTGGCACCGCCGGTTGTCGCAATCGTTTTGGCGATCGTGACGCGACGTGTGATTGTTTCTTTGCTCGCCGGCGTGTTTGCGGGCAGCCTGATCATGGCCAGCGGGAATCCCATCGAAGCCGTTAGCCAGTCGCTGCAATCGCATCTTTGGCCGACGCTGATCAACGAAGACAAATTGACGGTGTTTGTCTTCACGGCACTGATGGGTTCGATGGTGGGAATCATCAGCCGCTGTGGCGGGATGCGCGGACTGGTCGAAGTGGTGGCGACATGGGCCAACAACCGGCAACGTGGCCAGTTTGTTACCTGGCTGCTCGGTTTGTTTATCTTTTTCGATGACTACGCGAATACCGTTTTGATCGGCAACACAATGCGGCCGCTGACCGATCGACTAAAGATCTCGCGGGAAAAGCTTGCCTACGTTGTTGACTCGACGGCGGCACCTGTTGCGGGCCTCGCGCTCGTGTCGACATGGGTCGCGGGAGAAATTGGCTTCGTCCAAGAAGGCATTGATAAACTCTCGGTCTCGGGAGAATCGTGGACGGCTTTTAACGTGTTCGTCCACAGCATTCCTTATCGATTTTACGTCCTTTGGGCGCTGGTGTTTGTACTCTTGGTCGCATGGTTTCGACGCGACTTTGGCCCGATGTTGAACGCCGAACGGCGATGTCTCTCGGGCAAAGCGAATCTGGATGGCCATTCCGAAACCACGGCGCCCGCGACTCATCCAGATGAAGCGGCGCATGGACAGTGGTTTGATGCCGTCGTACCCGTCGTTGCAACGGTGGGCTCGATCGTGTGGCTGCTTTATGTCACCGGGCGCGCCGAGTTTAGTGCTAATGAAACGCCGTCAATGATGCAGGTGTTTGGAGCAGCGGATGCTTATGGGTCGTTGTTGTGGGGCGCCTTGTTTGGCGTTGTTATGGCGGCTGCGATGTCATGGTTTCGGGGGCTGCTGACGTCGGCACAGATTCTCGCTGCATCGAGTGCGGGTGCTCTACTGGTTGTGCCAGCGCTCGCGATTCTGTGGCTGGCATCCACGTTGTCTGTGATGACTGGCAATAGCCCAAACAATCAAGATGATGGACGACAGCAAACCGCCACTGCGATCGCCGATTCGCTTGCATCCCACGATATTTCAATCGGCCAAATCGCTCGCTCACTCGAAGGCAAGGGGTTCAAGGATTACGAAATTGCCACCGCGCTGGCGGCGACTAGCAAGTCGAGCGAATGGAACGAGGTTGCGGCAGCACACCAGTATCGATTCACTCACTACCGCCTTTACACAGGTGCTTACCTTCGCAACACGCTGGACGAAAGCTTGCCCAGTTTCCTTTTGCCGACGCTGGTTTTCGTGCTGGCCGCAGGCATCGCCTTTGCCACGGGAACAAGTTGGGGAACGATGGGAATCGTGATGCCGTTAGCATTGCCGTTGGCATACGGCGCACTGGCTACGGCGGATGTGGACGTCTCGGCGACCCATCCCATCTTGCTGGCGACCGTGGGCAGTGTGTTGGCCGGCGCGATTTTTGGTGACCATTGCTCTCCCATTTCCGACACAACCGTGCTGTCATCGCAAGCCAGCGGTTGTGATCATGTCGCTCATGTTTGGACTCAGATGCCATACGCGTTGGTGGTCGGGGCTATTTCGATCGTTTGCGGAACTTTGCCGATCGGATTGGGCGTGCCGGTTTGGGTGTTGTTGCCCATGGGTGTGATTGTGATGTTGGCGTGTCTGCTCATTTTTGGTAAACGGGCGGAAGATGATGTGGCGAGCGAGCAACGCCCGTTGCAAAAGTGACCACTTCGGAAAACTCATCCAACGTTTGGCTTCGCTAGCAATCGTTGGCAAAGACATTTGCCGTTTCGCGATAACAACTTGCGAAGGCTGACAGGTCGCCGGGATCATCATCACGGCGTGCGAAGTCATTTTTTGAGATTGCCTTTTGACATCGCGCAGACAGAATTGCTAAATCAAGTGGGGGGATTTCCAGTCGCAGTGAAAGGAAGCAGATCGATGAAAAGTTATTTGATGGCATCAGCCTTGTTGATTTTGTTCGCTGGCACGATTACGACAGCACAAACGGTTGGCAGCACCGCGCCCGTGATCACACCCGTTGAATACACGACTTCGTCTTCACCATTGAGCGACGGTCGAGCTGTCACGACATATTATGCCCCGCAGCAACCCACACCCGCGACACGTGTTATTAATCTTCAGCCCGTATCTCAAGCCGACTTCCAACCGACCATTCGAACGGTTCAGAACACCGAACCTTATTACAACACGACCACCGTGCAAGCAACGACTTCGCCCACGGTCATCGGATGTGATCCATGTGCTTGTACTCCGATGGCGGCCTATCAGTACGCACCCACCCAGGTCGGTTATCAGCCTGGTTTCTCAAGCCAATACAGCAGCTATCGGCCAACGATTCCCAACCAAAGCTTGCCGCACGGTGTGTACGTTGGCGAGGGCCTCATTGGCCAGCCCAAAGCTTATGTCGACGGCCAGCCGCTCCGCAATTTTCTGCGGTTTGTTTTGCCGTAGCTAGCTGTCGAGGTGACTACCAGAGGCCAAGTCATATCTCTTTGCCAGATTGCAACCCCATGTCTCGAAGCGGCCCATTCGATCAGTCGCTGTGTTTTGGAATGG
>CAYFJO010000595.1:0-6104 GCA_964343305.1 uncultured Pirellulaceae bacterium
CTGTTTTTTCGACTACCCATATTCGTTAGTTGGTTTGAGGCGAAGCCTCGCTAGATTCAAGCCGGCAGGTGTTGAATGATCATCCGATCAACTCCGCCGCTTTCAGTTCAGATAGTAAATAGGCTGTTACCGGCGACGACGAAAACATCGTGAAGATTTGGGACGTTGAAACGCTGAAGAATGTCTATTTACTCAAACGTTACGTCTGCCGGGCTCCAGGAGTTGCAAACGATGATCAAATGTCCAATCAGTTGGTTGCCAAACTAGACCGGCTTGTTGCAACGCAGCCGAGACTCGTTGTCCTTGTTAGCCAGCCAATCTACTTTAGCGCTGGAATGAAATAACGGTTGAAAATACCAATGGGTGAGTGAATGTCCAATACAATCGGCGGACCTCTTTTATCGTGCTGCTTGGTCACTCCATTTCCAACTGAAGCAAAGCATGAAGACAAGACTGATCCGAGTCGCAGTCGCATCGCTTACGGTTCTTGTGGTAATTTTGTCGCTCGTCTTTGAAAATGTAGTACCAATTCATTATCGCGGCAGCGACTCCAATGAGGTGTGGACAACTTATTATGGCGATCGGTATCACATTGTAGACGTTAAAGGCTGGCCTTTTTCCTATCAGTGCCGCGACGAAACACTTGGATCTTGGAGTCGTTGGGACTCAGAGTATTGGCCAACAGACAAGTTGCACAAGGAAGGTTTTCACCCCAGCCATCTTGCCGCAAATGTGCTCGTTGGCATATTCATGGTTGTGTGTGTCGCGGCCGTAATGGAGTCTTGGCGTAAGAAGATTCGACCAATTCGTTTAAACACCTTACCGCGTTGAAATCCATCAATTTGTTCGGCACTAGCGTCACAGACGCGGGGTTACGCAACCTCCACAACATTAGGGGATTAGAATACATCAACCTCTTTCAATCGGGTGTGACAACCGATGGGGCAGAGCAACTAAAGGAGAGATTCCCCAATGTGCGAATCCTGCATCGAGAATCGGCCAGAATCTCACCTGTGAAATACCTTTTGTCGAATAGTTTGAAGCCAGTTCCCAAAGCTGTAATATCCACTATGGGGGGGAAAATGGATGTCGCATTGGGCATCCTGACGGATCACTTTGCCTTTTGCCAAACAATGCCCCTAAACGAGTTTGTCTCCGTTTCTGAAGAGCTGCAATCAAACGGATATCGGCCAATTCGATGTCGACCATTTGCTACTTCTGAAGACGTTCACGTTGCGGCGATTTGGATACGGGATGGACTGCAATGGGAAATGCTTGTCGGCAAGTCCGCTGATGAAATCAAGAAAAAGGATGGTGAGCTTCAGAAACTGGGGCTCAGACCGATAGACGTCGCTGGATATGTCTCCGAAGGTGAGAAGTACTGTGCGCTTTGGGCCCAACGTCGTGCCAAGGGAACCTCATGGGAGATCTTAGTTGGTAACCAGAATCAAGAGTATTTAGCTAACTGGAAGAGACTATCGCCCAAAAGCAACCTGACAACCTATCAACAGGTTTTTCCAGATTACGAAAGACGTGTAACACAGGTTTGGTTTACATCAGGTCCACCGGAATGGTGGGTAACGTTCTGGGGCAACGGAGGAACTGAGTATGAGAAACGGATTCCCCATCGCAAATTACAGATCGATATCAACGTGACGCGATGTCCCGTCGACGGAGGTTACTTGCCACGTTATTCTGGCGTTTGGATGAACTATCCAGCAATTCAATCGGTTGAATCTCACGGGTTGCCGCCGATTAAACATCTTGAGTGGTGTCGAATACAGGCGTCGAACGGTTATACGCCAGTAGCAATTTCGGTCGCGGGTATTCGTAAAGAAGAACCGTTGGTAACAGCTTCGGTTTGGCATCGGCTGTTAAAGTCAGCAGACGCCCGAAAACCATGAGTAGACAACTAGGAGGGAGATGGTAATGACGAACAATTGAAGGAACTGAAACGTCTGGACAAAAGCATGTAGAAGTATTTTGCAACACATGCAGCGCGACGTTTGGACGTGCGCCGCTCACGTTGCCGCGACTTTGGCGCCAAACGGAGAGCGTACAAGACAAGCAAAGGCTTGTCAGACACACGCTCCGCACCGCGCGTCCAGACCTTGATGCCATCAGATGCTTTCAAGATTAGTTCGCGCGAAGGCACTTTCACAATTGTCAAGCCTGTAAGAAATCTTGTGTCAGCTAGCAGAAATTGGTAGAAACCTTTCCTTTTTTTTCTAACACAGGAGACCGAAGCATGGACGCTTCTTTGCAAGACCGCGCAGAACAATTGGCCCGTGAAATGGCAAGCCAGGCTGATGCGGCGGCGCGAATTCTCTGACTGGAATAACCGGCGATCGACTTGGATTATTTGCCCCCGCCCTATCCCGCCAGTATCCCGCTCTTCACCCCGCTTCGGTAGATTGCATCTAGAACCCCGCCTCTTTTTTCCCGATTTGAATTCGATGTTCGATCGAGCGCAACAAAAAAGGAGCGAGGCCCCATCGTGAATTAGAACCTGGCTCTCAAAATCATCATGCGCTAGGAGCATCGTGAATCTGGCGGAAGAAATCAAGCAACATAATGCGGCCGTGCAGCGGAATTGTCGAGATCGAGTCTGCTATCGGACCGTTTGTGCCGCCTGCGGGAAGAATGCACCCTTCGCGCCCCATCAGGTGCGTCCTCGCAACTTGCGGTACATCGTTCGAAACAGCGTGGTTTGCGTCGTGATTTGGCTGGCTCGTTGGCGCTGTCGCGGCTGCGGTCGGACGTTTACCGACTATCCCGACTTTCGTCTTGCCGTATAAACGCTTTGCGGCGCCCGACCTGTTATCCCGGGCCACGGAGTTCCTCGAAAAGGCACACACGAGCTATCGCCAGTCGGTCCAACACGCGCGGTGCCGGATTGGTTATGAGGTTGCCGACCCCACGGCGCATCAGCCGGTTGTCGATCACAGCCTTCTGTGGCGGCTGGTCGGTTGGCTGGGCATGCTGACGATCTCGCTCGACAAAGCGCGCGAGATGATTTTGCAAAGCAATCCGAACTCGCTTTGTCATCGCACCGAGGGTCACGTTGATCCTCATAAAGCGCGCAGCGATTCGCGTCGGGCCACGTTGCTGGCGGCTCGGCAACTTCTGCGGATTATCCCCGAATGGGAGGAATGTTTCGGTGGTAAATTCTTCCCCCGATTCGCCACGAGGCCGGGCTTCGACTGACCTATCTTGAGGCTTCCTGAAAACGCACGAGCGAACCATGGGAGTCAAGAGAGATGAGTCGTAACGAAGATGACTGGACCGTGTTTTGGTGCTCGCTGCTCGGACCGATCCTGCTGGACGAAGTCGATCCAGGAGAGCGCAGACGGTTTCTCCAGGAATTGAGCCAGCGGGAAGTATTGCTCCCCAATGGACGACGCAAGCGCATCTCGCTTTCCACGCTGCGGCGCAAAGTTCGCCAGTTTCGCCAGCAGAAAGTGGCCGGACTGCGCCGCAAGGCGCGTAAGGATCGAGGGCAATCGCGAAAGCAGCGCGAAGCGATGATTGCTCGCGCCATCGAGCTGAAACGTGAGCAACCGCGCCGCAGCCCCCGGGCCATCAATCGGTTTCTGGAAGCGGAATTTGGCCGCACGATTCCCAAGTCGACCCTCAACCGGCATTTGCACCAGGCAGGTGCGACGCGCCGCAAGCTGGGAGTGGACCCAAAGAAGATTCGCTGCCGTTGGACGCGCGAGCAGGCGAACGCCTTGTGGGTCGGCGATTTTTCCGAAGGCCCGAAAGTGTTTCACCAGCAGCGGGCCATCAAGACGCACCTGTCGATCTGGATTGATTGTCATAGCCGCTACGTGGTCGAAGGACGGTATTACTTCCGCGAGAATCTTGACATTCTGATCGATTCGTTGCTCCGCGCTTGGGGAAGTCACGGGGCCAGCCGCGAGTTATACGTCGACAACGCGAAGGTCTATCACGCCAAGGCCCTCACGCTGGCCACGACCGAGTTGAACATCGCTCTGCTGCACCGGCCGCCACGCGATCCTCCGGCGGGCGGCATCATCGAACGAGTCATCCAAACGGCCCAGCACCAGTTCGAAGCGGAAGTCCGCGCCGGCAAGATCCTCACACTGGAGGATCTCAACCGGTACTTCCAAGCCTGGCTACACGCCGACTATCACCTTCAGCTGCATAGCCAGACCGGCCAAACCCCCAAAGCCCGCTTCGAGGAGCAGACGCGTTTTCGCCGCCACGTGAAGCTGAGTGACGTGCTGGAGTTCTTCGGTGTCCAGGAGCGGCGCAAGGTCCACGATGACTACTGCGACGTGCAAGTCGACAATCGGTACTTTGCCGTGGACGTTAAGCTGCGCGGCGACCAGGTCATGGTCCGCTACGATCCGTTCTCGACCATGGACGAAGTGCGCATCTACTCGCTGCGTGGTGAGTTCCTGGCGGTGGCCAAACGTTACCAGCGCGAGAAAGGCGCCCATCCATCGCAGTCGCCGAGCGAACCACAAACACCGCTGGACCATGACTATCTGAAACTGTTGGAAGAGAAGCACCGCCAACAACAAGAGCAACAATCGCAGCGCGGCATTGACTATCACGCGGCTGGGCAAAGTCACTTGTGGCCCTTTGCCTCTTTCGCCGCGACGTTCGCCAAGCTGCTGGGGCGCAAGGGCGGTGTCTCCGCGCTCTCGACCCAAGAGATGGAACTGCTCAGCGGCGTGCATCAGCGCCACGGGCGGATCACCCGGCGGTTGCTCGAAGAGGCCTTCGAGCAATCGGATCCCAAGACGATTGCTGTCATTGTTTTTCACTTACAGAACCTACTTCACGAAAGGAACTCTTGATGTACCAAGAACATTTCAAAATGAAACGCCAACCGTTTTGTGAACACCCGGCCGTTGATTCCCTGTGGGTCGACACACGGATGAAAGAAGCGACCGCGCGGCTGACGCACCTGGTCGACCAGGCCGCCTTGGGACTGGTCACCGGCCCCAGTGGCGCCGGTAAGAGTGCGCTGCTGAAGTACTTTCTGGCCCATTTGCCACAACGCTGCGAAGCGGTCTACTGCCATCTCACGCATCTTCCCGCCGCTGGCGTGCTGAAGATGCTCGTGTCCCGCCTCGGTGAAGTACCGCGGCGCGGCAAGGATCGTCTCTTTGAACAAATCTTTCAAGCGGCCCAGCGTGCCGAAGGGACCTTGCTGCTGGTGTTGGATGAAGCCCATCTGTTGGATGGCGAGGCGCTAACCGACTTGCGGCTGCTGGTCAGTTCCGCCGTGGACACCGCGCCGCCGCTGAAAATCCTGCTGGTGGGACAACCTTCGCTTCGCGCCGTCTTGAAGCGCTCGCAGCACGTCGATCTGCTGCACCGCATCAACGTCCAATATCAACTGCGAGCCCTGACCAAGGAACAGACCTCACGTTACATCGACATCCAAATGAAACAGGCGGGGGGACCCGAAGATGTTTTCGACACGTCGGTCAAGGAGTTGATCCACGACTTCACCGGTGGCATTCCGCGTCAGATCAACAACTTGGCCACCGGGTGTTTGATTCAAGCCGCCGCCACGGGCGTGATGCGCATCGACGACGCCTTGTTCGGGCAAACCACGGCGGAGTTCCAATTGTCGTAGGAGATTGCCATGCCATCCAAACAATACGATGATGCGTTGCTGCGGCAGCTCCGCAACGAGATTCCGATCGACCACTTGATCGAGCATCTGCGTTGGCCCTGCCGGCGCCGCGATGGCCAGTTCGTCTTCGTCTGCCCGCGTTGTGGTGAATCCCGGTCAGACGTCAACCCCGATACCAACCTCGCTCGCTGTTTCTGCTGCGAGACGAACTTCAACCCCATCGACTTCACGATGTGCGCTCGTCAATGGGAATTCGTCGAGACGGTTGAATTCCTCAAACCGCTCTTACGACCGGGGTAGTCCGCCAAACAGCGACGCACAAAAAAGGACCGGTAAAAGCCGGTCCTTCTTCTTAGGCAGCAGCCCCAAACCCCTCTCTAAGTGCAGCCAACGAAAATGAGTCAAACCAGTCCATTCAATTTGAGCCGCCGCAGCTGAAACGGCCGACGACCTCAACAGCCTGATGCGGCTGATGATGAAGTCGGCC
>CAYFJO010000596.1:0-6074 GCA_964343305.1 uncultured Pirellulaceae bacterium
CGCGCAAATTCGAATCCACACTAACCCGACGCGCAAGCGAGGGGCGACGTCCAAGCCCCCTCGCTTGCGCGTCGGGTTAGTGAATAATCCACGCTAAGGCCGTTGCAGAAACTCTGCTTCGATCCCCAAATGGTAAGCATGGCACGATTCCTAATTGGCATGCCAGGATCCGTCCTTCGGGCGAGACCGCATCCGTGCGATCGCGATTTTGCGTCAAGCGGGCTGAATGAGCAACTTTCGTTCGGCCAGTTAAGACGGCGATACAGAGTGTAGGGTCCGCTGTGCGGACCGATAACATGCACGGTCCGCACAGCGGACCTTACAAAATCATTGCTCTTTCTTCGGCTCCTCTTTCTTCAACTGCTGCATCGCGTTCTTTGGCTTCTTGAGTTTTTGCAATTGAAACGACTCGTCGATCGGCATTCTGGGGAAGCGGTTGTTGTGGCGGTCTGTGTCGGCGATCTCATCGTGGGGGTCGAGGGTGATACTGGCAATTTCTTTTGGGGTGAAGATCAGCTTCGAGATTTCGCGACCGTTCAGTCGCCAGATTTCGGCGGGGATTCGAACCGTGCGTGTTTTGTTGTCGGTGAATTTGATTTCGAGAACCAACGGCATCACAACACCACCAACGTTTTTGCAGTCGACGACGTAGAAGTTGCCGCGAGTTTGCAGCAACTCCTGCTCTTTCGGTGTGAGGTCCTTGAGCAAGTTGCGATAACTGTTGCGCTCGGCGGGAAGCACGGTCAAGTCATCAAAGTCGGTGTAAAAGTCGTTCAACTCGTCGGATTGTTCCACACGTTTTGGGATCCGTTGACAAGCTCCTTCGAGACGTTCTAGGCTCAAGCCAACATTCACGATTTCTTCCCCTTGGCTTATGCCATCTAGTGCAATCCCTGGCTTCATCAAGAAGCGAACCGCGAGCCAACGCTACGATCGATCACCCAGACAGTTGACTCGCGACATCACCTTTGCCATTGAAATGAGCGATGAGAACGTACTTCCGTATCTCAAGATCCGAACCGAAGACGGGGAAGTCATTGACGGAGTTGACGCGACTGTTGACTTGATCAAGTCTCTGCGGAGTGCAGGTCGCAACCCCATGTGGTATCTTCGCACTTCTTGGCTGGAGGAAACCTATGGCAAACGCGATAAACAAAGTGCCACTCAGGCCGAACCCGACGCACCCGAACTTGATCCCACCATCTCCGAGGGTGACGGCCCTACCGATGAATCGCTGGACCATGCTGGGGGCGTAACGATTGGCCAGCAGCCCGAGCAAGACTGGCAGCAGGACCATCTTCAGGATCGAGAACATCATCAGCGTGAACTCGATCGGTACGTACTGGCCGGCGAGCAGCTTCATCGCCAACGGAGTGACCAGCGGCGAGACCAGAGTCGAACACGCTGTCATGGTCACCGAAAGAGGAACGTTGGCTCGGGCAATGTAGGCAATGACGTTCGAGGCGACTCCGCCTGGGCACGATCCAATCAAAACGAGGCCCGCAGCCACTTCGGTTTCAAGTCTGAACATCGTCGCGAACAGAAATGCCAGCAGCGGCATGATGGAATACTGGCAGACGATGCCCAGCAACACCGCCTTCGGCATCTTCAGAACCCTCGCAAAATCATCGAACTTCAGCGAGACCCCCATGCCGAACATGATCAACTGCACGAGCGGGCCGATCGCGTTCTTCGGTTGCCACTCGTGCCAGTTCCACGTGTAGACGATCGGGAAGAAGTAACCGCTGGCACCGAAAACGATCACCCAGACAGTGAAGGGGATTCTTGAAACGGCGATACGCAGTTGTTGAGTATTTTTGGACTGTTCCACATGTATGCTCGGCTACTTGACCTCAAGGCTCTCGACAGGGATCACTGCCAATTCGTTTGCGGCGTGGCTCTTGTGGGTGTAGCCGATGTAGAGCTTCCCTTCGCGCTCCACGGCGTAGGGATAGCTGAAGTCGGCTTTTGGATCCGAGACGCCCGGGCCTTGGGGGAAGACCGAGTGGCGAATTACGAAAATTTTTCTGAAGGCGGACTCGCCCGGCTTGCTGACGGCGATGGTCAAGGGCGAACGTCTGCCGCCGGTATCGGCGGTGGTGGTGCAAACGAGGAAGCGCTGACCGGTACTCAAGATTCCCGCGTAGGGCTTGCTGGTGGCCATGGGCAGGTTCGACGGGGCAGCAGGCGTCCAGGTGCGGCCGTGGTCCTCACTCACTGAGAGCAGTGCGACTGCCCTGGCTCCATAACGGGAAATATTGAGGATGCGTTTGCCTTCCACGATCACCGTGGACTCGCCCCAGATCTTTCCCAGGCCCGGTGAGGGACGAATGATAACCATCTTCCACTTCGTGAAGTCATCGCCTCGGCTGATTGCGACCGCGGGGACGTTGCCTGGCTGGCCAAACTGACCGCCGATTCGGAACCCGGACATGATCCAGTTGCCGTCCGACATTCTCAGCGGCTCTTGCATCGGCCAAAAGCCACCTTCGAGGACCGCGCCACGCGGTTCCCAATGGCCCGAGGTTTCATTCAAGGTGTAGGCACGGGTGTGAACGCGGTGGTAAAGTCGGGTGTGAGCATAGAAGGCCCCCATGAAGGCCCACAACTTGTCTTGATGAGAGAGGAAAACGCCGTGGCTGACGCCGAGGTCCCCCTTACCCGCATCCATGACCACGGGTGGCCCCCAATTCCTGCCCCCATCGTTGCTTACGCGCACATGCGCCTCTTCAGTCGCCGTGTTTTCGTGGCCTTTGTTGAAGCCGTAGGACGCGTAGAGACTGCCCTTGTGCCAGGCGAGGCCGACGCCGAGGGTCCAGCGGCAGCCGTCGGTGTCTGGGCGCTGCTTTTTGAGGACGTGAAATCGAACGTGCTTGAGCACCTCGGCTTCCGACGCCTTGGGTATCGTCTGTCCGGTCCACAACGTCAACGGTTGCGGCGGTTCGGGAATCTTGTGAGTGGCCGTCACCGGTTTGTAAGACACGGCCATCTTTCTGGCGTCAAGTGGTTTGTCGAAGAGACGAAACTCATCGAGTGCTCCGACGAAGGTCTGCCGGACACGACCGTTGTCATCAACTCCACCGAGCGTCAGTGGAGCTTTTGTCAGAGGAACTGGCTTCGTGAGTTCAACCTTTCCCGCCATTTTCCCGTTCTCCCATAATTCAGCGCTGCCCGGCCGAACCACCACGCCGATGAGATGCCAATGCCCGGCTTTCGGCAGCGTGTCGCAACCGACCGTTTCCCACTTACCCTGATAAACATACAGGCGGAAGCGATTGTCCTTATCAATCATCAGGCTCCACTGCCGCTCGCCCAGCGAGTAGCGATTCTTCGCCGCAATCATCTGCTGATCGCCATTGAGCCGATAAGGATTCACCCACACGGTCAAGGTGAATCCTGCTTGTCCACCAGCGAGTTGTTCTGAGTGTTTAATCTTAAGAAGAGACGAGCCATCGAAAACGACGCTGTTCGCTTCCACGCCAGCAGCCGCGGTGACTTCGCCATGAGCGCTGAATTCGGATGAGTCAAGCGAATCGAGCGGCCAGGTGTGATCCTCCGCCAGGAGCATCGAGCAGGAAAGAAACAAAACGGCGAAAAGGAGAATACGAATCATGTCTTGAACTCGTGGTTTGTGTTGTTACCAGACCGCAGGCCGTAGTGGAATTCGCCAGAAGTCCCTGCCGCCGGGATTTCTGGCGAAATCCACGACATCACTTCTCACAGCAGCCCAGCCGCCGCCAGCGCTTCATGGATTGGGCCCTTCTGCGCGTCCGACGTTGGCGGCATCGGTGGACGAGGAACTCCTCCATCCCGGCCCTGCAGTTCCATGCAGTAGCGAGTGTTGGCCGGCAGGTTGTCGGCGAAGATCGCGTTCCAGATCGGGAGCAACTTCTCGTGCAACTCGCGACCTTTAGCGTGGTCGCCGACCTGCACCGCGTTCCACAATTCCACACACAGCGTTGGCGCCGCGGTCAGGATCGCAGCGATCGAACCAACTGCTCCCAGTGCAAACGATGGATAAAGCAGCGCGTCGACGGCCGTCATAATCCGCGCGCGATCGCCAGCCATGAGCAACAGATCGGCCAGCAGCTTCACGTCACCCGCGCTCTGTTTCACACCAATGACGCCAGGAACCTCGTCGATGATGCGCGTCAGTAACTGCGGCGACAGATACGTCCATGGAACAACATTATAGATCATGACAGGCAGTTCGGTGGCGTCAGCGGTCTCGGCAAAGTGTTTCACCATCGCATCGTCGTCCGGACGGAACAGGTAATGCACTGGAGTCACTTGCAGCGCGGCCACGCCAAGGTCTTTGACTGCCTTGCCTCGTTCGATCACCGTGGCAGTGCTGTTGGCGATAATTCCCGTAATCACCGGAACGCGACCGGCGGCCTCTTCCACGACGGCGGCTGTAATCAGCCGAGTTTCTTCGGTCGAAAGCGTATGCCCTTCACCCGTGCTGCCACAGACGGCGAGACCGTGGGCGCCGGCCGTTTCGATCAGGTATCGCGTGTCATCCCGAAGTGCTGCTTCATCAATGGACCCGTCGTCCCGAAATGGTGTCACCATGGGCGGGACAACGCCGTGTATCTGCTCGTTCATGCGGTGATGGCCTCGTTAACTGAAACGTGTTGGCAACCTCTTCTTCAGCAGCCAGCCATTCTCGCACACTGCGTATTGATTACAACGGCGCATTGACATGAAACGGCGCGCGAATTCACATAGAGGTGAATAGTAGTGGGATTCTCCAGAGTTCCCGCGTTTAATGGCAAGCTCGAAGGCACACCTCACGATTTCTTCATGGACAACTCTCGATGAAACCAGTCACAGATTTACGAGCGGCTCTGGAAGGCTTCGCGGCTCGATACGCGGCGAAGAGAGTTCGCGACGAAGCGGATCCGCAGCCGTTACTTGACTGTTTCCTTCAGATGGGGCGTGCCGCGCGGAACGCTGATTACCGGCAGTTCGCCACCGCCGACCGCGCATTGCACCGATCTATCATTGACCTCGCAGACGTACCGGCTCTACTGGAATCCTGGCAGACGGCCTTTCGCGTACAGGAGACATTTCGCGTCGAGACACTGCGGCGCTGCTGGCCGGATTTGTCCGTTCTGTTCGAAGCCCATCGCGACATCGTCGACTCGATTGCCGCCGGTCATCCGGAAGACGCTGAGGAAGCCGCGATTGCCCATCTCGACGCAGTCTGGTTTCGATTGGCGGTTGTGACCGACGACGACACATTACCTCGGAACCCGTTGTCTCGTGCCTGCGCCTGGCTGGCGTTTAACTTCTCCTCGCCGGTTCGAATTACGCAGCTTGCCGAGGAAATCGCCGGCTGCAGCGGTGGCCATCTGGCACGGTTGTTTCGTGACGAACTCGGCCTGAGTTTCAGCGACTACCTGATAGAACTCCGTATGCAGAAGGCCGCAGAACTGCTGCGGAGCAGCGAACATACCATTCAGCACATCGCCGTTCGCGTTGGCTACGGCGATCCCTCACGCTTCGGCGTTCATTTCCGCCGTCGTTTCGGACAGTCACCAGGTGCCTTCCGTGACCTCATCAAGCAGTCCGTCGAACCGCGCATAGGGTAACCTTCGACATGGTGGGCTCGTCGCTCTTCATTGGGAGGTTCGCTTTCGTCCTGGGGATCAGATGTAATGACACAGGAGCCGCGACTGTTAGCAATAAATATCAGAAAAACACTTCCCGGTGTTCGCGCCAATAGCCTTGCTCCTGTCTCATTTCTGAACCACGGGTGCAGCGATGACGACCATGGCCAGGAGGGGCGACTGTCCTTCCACTTCGATGCGGAGGTCCTCATCCGAATCAAAGTGAGCGTCGCTGACCCGGAATCGATGCTCTTTCCAGAAGGGTTTGTCTTTCAGTTCAAAGTCGACGGTATCGCCGAGCTTCATTCCGTTTTTGCTTCGGTAAAACGTCTGGATGGTGCACGTCGTATCCACTCGGAAATAGAGGGTGATTTCGACTTCCGGGAATGATCCGTTTTGAAACCCGGGATCGGTGACGTTCAAAGAGTAGCTGTTGCCTTTGGCCAAGCGAGCAGCAGGGAG
>CAYFJO010000597.1:0-6066 GCA_964343305.1 uncultured Pirellulaceae bacterium
TCATGCGATCCACCGCGACGATCTATTTGCATTGCGATCCGTCGGCGAGCCACTATTTGAAACTGTTGATGGACGCGGTCTTTGGCATCGAGAACATGCGAAACGAAATTGTGTGGTGTTATCGCGGCGGCGGCGTCCCGCGGCGCGACTTTGCTCGCAAACACGACATCATTTTGCGCTACTCCAAGACGGACGACTACTATTTTGATGTCGATGCCGTCCGTGTCCCGTACTCGGACGACGTGCTACAAAGCTCGCCCAGCCGCTACGACAAGTCCTATCGTGACAACAAAGTGTACGAGGGCTACCGGCCCAACCCCAGCGGTAAGCACCCCGACGACTGGTGGCCCATGCAAGCCATTCTGCCTTCGTCCAATGAACGCCTCGGCTATCCCACGCAAAAACCAAAGGCGTTGCTCCAGCGGATCGTTCAGGCCAGCACGCGAGAGGGCGAAGTCGTACTGGACCCGTTCTGCGGCAGCGGCACCACGCTGGTCGTGGCGGAAGAATTGGGCAGAACGTGGCTTGGAATCGACGTATCGGATCTGGCGATCGACATAACTGAGGGGCGATTGGCAACGAGCAACGACGGCTGACGCGCAACCCGCAAACTCAGTATCGAGTCACACGAGTGTCGCCGTTGGTTGTCCGCGTTGAGATGACTTTTCCGTCACGGTCATAGACGCTGATGCGGCCCTGCTCGGCAACAATCGTCGTCCCGTCGGCCAGCCGCTGGGCATCGTAGGCCGAAGATTTTAACTCAGCCTTCCAAACGACCTTGCCATCAACCGTGTGTTCGGCAACGCGACGCGTGCTGACTTCGGAGATCACCAGATTTCCGTTGTCCAGCCGCTGGACGGTGTTCGGACCCATGAGGCCCGTCAGGCTCCAAACTTCCTTGCCCGTCGGATCAATTTCGACGACCTTGCCCGCTCGTTGCAGGGCGACCAACGTGTTCCCATTTTCCATGCGACGGGCGTCCACCGGACGACCGTCAATGGTTTTTGCCCAAACACGTTTGCCGCCCGAGTCGACTTCGACGATCTGGTTGCTGTCCGAACAGGCCATCAAGGTGTGGCCGTTTTCGAGTCGCTCCGCGCTGTGCGGTCCGCCGGGCAATTGTTCGACTTTCCAGATTTCTTTGCCCTGGGCATCGTATTCGCGGACACAGCGTCCGTTGTAACAGGCAACCAAACGGTGGCCGTTGTGCAGTCCCGCGGCACGCCACGGATATTTCAAATTCCCTTGTTCCCAAATCTGCCGGCCAGACGCATCCAATTCGATCACCTTTCCTTGCGTGGCGAGACAGATCAACGTGCGGCCCAACTCCACGCGCACACGTTCTGGCGGAAACTTCAACTCGGCATCGTCGCCACGAGCCGCGATCCAATCCGACCACTTTTTCACCGATGCCGACCGTGCTGGTTGCTCGGCATAGGCCACGAAATTGAATCGTTGTCCGGTCAGCGCTCGCAGCGCCTGAACCGAATTCACGCGAACCGAAAGCTCTTCCGCATCGAGTAGTTCGACGAGGGCGGCGAGGCAACGGCGATCACCATGATTGGCCAGCGCGTGAGCCGCGGCGAATCGGACTTGCGGGTCGCGGGCTTTCAGTAATTCGGCAAAGGTCTCTTGAGAATCGTCAAAGGCAGCGTGGGCCGCAAGATAGATCGCCGCGATTTGGATGGCGAGGTTTTCATCGTGAAGCGACTGTTGGATCAGCCCCAGATCTGAATCCACGTTCACGGTACTGGCGAGCGCCTGATGGGCCGATTGGATGACGTGCTGTCGCACACAAAGCGGCATTGAGTTGAGGATTGGCTCGGCGAGACCTTGGATCTTCGCACGCGTCACGGTTTGAAAGACGGCGTGTAAAATTCGAGAGTAGTTCTCTTCGGCTTGACCAAGGACGATGTTTGCGCGGTAACCAATTTCACGGTCCTCGTGATTGGCTGCGTCCTGTAACATTTGTCGCGCGTAAATCGGCGTCCGCATCAGTTTCCGCATGGCCGCTTCACGAACCGTGTATCGACTATCTCCAAGCTGCTCGATCAGGTTGCCATAGACTCGTTCTGATTCCGCGGTTGGGTGGAGCGACTTGAGATACGCGGCAATCGAGTTTCGATCGGGCGCGATGCCATACTGCTGCAACAAGTCCGTGTGTTCGTCGCCCCAACAGAGCGACGTCGCCAAGGACGCGGCGATTGCAAGCAGGGCGACGACGAAGCGTTGGCCAGGCACAATCATCCTCTGCTGCTGCGACTTGACATCTTGCTAAAACTTGTCCATCGCTTCCGTCACGGACCCATCAACTTCGAAAACGGCACCGATCAAGTTTAGCGACTCGAAAGATTCCAGGACATTGCCGTTGATTCCCGTCAGTCGAATCGTGCCCCCGCGAGACTGAACGGACTTCTTAAAACTCAACAGACTACCGATCACGCCGCTCGTACAGTACTCGACCGCTTCCAGGTTGACGACCACTCGGTCCAAACGTTCATCGTCGAGCAGCGCATCGAGCGCCCGAGATAAACTATCGTGGATCACAAGATCGGACAGCTCACTGGCAATAAACCGAATCTCCGTCACGTCACCGTGATGGTGCACTTCAAATAGATTGTGTTCGCTCATTATGGACCTACGCAGCCGAGTTTTATTTGCCCCCGGCGAATGGTCGTGAAAGTGAAGATTAGCGCTCTCATAGTTTAACACAATGAGGCCGCGCGCCGAGTGTTTCGTGAGATATTTGGCGGTGGGCCGAATCTTCACACACGTGGAATTCCGCGGCGAAAACCCGGAAACCCTGAATGCGGTGACTCGCCGCCACCTTCTTTTTCCCTGTTATTTCGAAGGGAATCCGCCTATTTATCTTCAAGCTCGTCACCTTATTAACACCTGCGCGGTGATTCCAATTCACAGTAAACAAAAAAAGCCCGACTGATTCAGCCGGGCTTGTCGTAAGTTCAAAGTGATTCGTTCGCGCGGACGCGTTAGCTGTCCGCCTTCTTCTCGTCTTCGTCGGTCACAGTGGGAACCACCCAGACCTTCAAGTCCGCTTCGATATCCTGGTGAAGTCGAACTTGAACCGTATAGAGGCCGAGTTCCTTCAGGACGCCTTCCATTCGAACCTGGTCGGCGGTGATAGTGAAGTCGGCTTCCTTCAATTTTGCGGCGATCTGGGCCGCGCCGACACTGCCGTACAAGTGCCCCTCTTCGTTGGCGTTTTCTTCAATCGTGACACTCAACTTGGCAATCGCTTCGGCCACGGATTGCAGATCCTTCATGCGAGACTTCTCGAGTTCTGCAAGTTTCTCTTTGTGCTTGTCGACCATGCGTTTGTGATGGTCGCTGGCCAGTGTGGCGAGCCCTTGTGGCAAAAGATAGTTGTTGGCATAACCGGCTTTGACTTCCACCACGTCCCCTTGTTTGCCAAGGTGGTCGACCGAGTGAATCAACAACAATTGGATGCCGCCATTGGGTCCTTTGGGCAATCGCTTATATCCGCTATTTCTCTTGGTTTCTGTGTTCGGCATGGTTTCTCTAACGCTCACTAAAAAGGAATGTCATCGGATGGTGGTCCAGCAGGTCCGCCTTGATCCGGTGTGCCAACTTCGGCACCGGCATGGGGCCGATATTCGGATTCATTAAACTCACGCGTCGGCGGCTGATCTGATCCGCCACCACCACCTTGCGGGCTGCCCAACATGATCAATCTTTCACCGACGACCCGTAGTTTCGATCGCTTTTGTCCTTCGGTTTCCCACGTGTCGAGCTTGAGCCGTCCTTCAATCAGAACTGGCCGCCCTTTACTTAAGTACTCGCTGGCCACCTCCGCCGTTCGAGCCCACAACGTCACATCTACAAAGGTCGTTTCCTCAACCCATTCTCCAGTCTTTGACTTGTAGCGGTCATTGACCGCCAAACCAATCTCGGTGACCGCAGTTCCGCCCTGCGTGTATTTCAATTCAATGTCACGTGTGATGTTGCCAATCAAAATGACTCGATTGTAACTTCGCATTGGTATTCTCAGTTTTTGCTGCTGGTTGAACGGCTTGGGTCAGAGACCCTCTAAGCCTACCAAATCGAAACACTCGTTGACATCCACGATCCGCCAACAAACGGAACTACGCATCGACGGTCTCAGCGGCTGGCTCATCAGAATCTTTCGAACCTGTGCCGACATCTTCTTTCGCTTCGTCGGTTGGTTGTTTACTAGAGGATGGATCGGACCGTGTCTCAGTTGCGGGGGGTTCTGACGGTTTTTCACCGCGAGCATGTGAGACAAAAGCATCGACCAATCGCTCGTCGATCTTAACCGCCATATGTCTCAAAATGGTTTCGTTCAACTGGCAAAGACGGTTGAACTCATCAAGCTTCTGGCTGTCACAGCGGAAATAACTCAACCAGTAAGTACCCTTACGGTTCCCGTTGATTGGATAGGCAAGCTTTTGCTCGACCCACAGTCGATCGGCCAGCAACTCGCCGTCGATCTTGCCGACCATTTCGGCAACGACTCCGCTGACTCCGGCCGCATCGCGGGCGTATTTGTTGGAATCAAAGATGATCAAAGATTCGTAAACGTTGTGTGGCAAAACAGGTCCCCTTACGGTTTTTTCTGGGTGTTGGCCGCATGCTGCGGCCAAGGGTGTGTATTTGTGTATGGTCGACAGCGTGCCGCCGATACGATTTATTCTTTGTTGTCCGTGTTCGCGTTGTAACGGTTCATGCAGTCTTGGACTCCGTCGCGAATCCAGCAAGCCACGGCGTCCGCGGCTCGCAGCACGGCATGTTCCATTTCCGTGAACTCTTCTTTTCTAAACTTACTCAGAACGTAATCGGCAACGTCCCAGTTTTCCGGCGGTGGTCCGATTCCGATTCGCAACCGGGGGAACTCGTCCGTTCCCAATCGTTGGATGATGTTTGCCAAGCCCTTTTGACCGCCGGCCGAGCCTTTCGCTCGAAACCGCAGCCGGGCCAATGGCAAGTTAAAGTCGTCGCACACAACCAACAGGTCTTCACACGCAATCTTGTAAAAATCCCTGGCCGGCAAGACACTGCTGCCACTCTTGTTCATGTATGTGCTTGGGCACAACAGCAGCGTCCGTTGGCTTTCGATGGTGGCTTCGACCGTTTCTCCATTAAATCTGTCTTTGACTTTGTCCGTCGAGTACCGGCGAGCTAATTCGCCGATTACTTCAAATCCAATATTGTGGCGCGTGCCAGTGTATTTTCGTCCGGGGTTTCCCAGGCCAACGATCAACTTCATCGTTGCGGTTCGAGGTCGCCCGTGTTGGGTTAATCCCCGCCCTCTTCATCTTCGGCCTTGCGTCCAATCACTTCCGGTTCGACGGAACCCGAGGGCACGCCGGCTTCCTCTTCGTCCAGCTCTTCCGCCGCCTCGACGCATTGCACGACGACCGTTTCCGGATCGGCCAGCAACTTTATTCCCTCTGGAAACTCCAGGTCAGCAAGTGTCAGCGATTGGTCTAATTCCAACGAATTGATCGTGGCGGAAATTTTCTCTGGAATCGCCGTTACCGGGCATTCAACGAGCACTTCATGCAGCGAGTGTTGAACCACGCCACCTTGTCTAATGCCGGGAGCTTCGCCACGCAGTTCGATGGAAACCGAGATTTCTACGGTTTCGTCAGCTTTGACGCGAGCCAAGTCCAAATGAAGCACGTCGGTTCCAAGCGGGTCCCATTGAACGTCGCGAATCAATGCACTTTCACTCACGTCACCAGCCAAGTTTACGAATTGGCCACCGCGACGAATCACTAAATTAACTTCTTCAGAGGGCACTGATAACGAGATACAATCTTTTCCATGCCCGTATAGCACCGCGGGGATCTTGCCCGCTCGACGATCGCGCCGGGCATTCGCCGTGCCGCGCGAATCACGTTTGGATACGTTCAGTACATCTGGGTCAGCCACATTTACACCTTTTTGAATTCAAGCCAGTGCGAAAACTCAGTCATCAAAACAACCGCCGTAAAGGAGTCGCCTGAGGGCATTCGGGTTATTTTCGAAACACATCATTCTGCCAGATTCCGGATCGATTACAAG
>CAYFJO010000598.1:0-6051 GCA_964343305.1 uncultured Pirellulaceae bacterium
GACGAAAGAGACGAAAGAAGGCACTGGCTTCGTAACAACGAAAGCGACAAACATCAAAACCCGCTGGCATCGCTGGCGGGTTTTTTGTTGGCTAGTTTCAAGAACTCATACAATTTCCGATTCGTTCGAGAAAAGAACCGTATTACGGTTCTTTGAACGGCCATCCGGAACCAACCCCCGCAGGTGGAGACTTCGAGTTCCGAGAACTCGTCCGGACAGGGGTTGTATGAATAGCCCTGGCAAACCAACGTATGTGCTACCCGTCCGGATGTGCAGTTCCGGGCTCGCGGGGAGTCCGCCGGTGTTACCAGGCACCCAGCGTTTTGATCACGTTGATTTCCAACTACCATAGAATGGCTGCGGATATGTTTGTTGGGCGTGCTCGATAGAGCGAGCCTCAGGTCCTACGCGATGCATCGTGTTTCCCAGCCAGTTTGCTTGAAACTCCAGGCGGTTGATTTGCCATGAACACCTTACGGAAAGTCTGCTATTTGATGCTCTGTATCTGCATCCCTTTGCTCGCCAACATTGCCCAGGCGCAACCGAAGGAGATCCCGCCAGCGTTGGAGCCTTGGAAGAGTTGGGTTCTCTGGGGAGAGCAGCATCCGGATTGCCCGACGCCGTTCAACACGCATGCTCAGCACATCTGCTCCTGGCCCTCTCGGCTGACGTTGTTGGCGGATAACGACAAGAGTTCCTGGCAGTTCCAGGTGCGTGTCTTTGAGGACGCGTGGGTGTCGCTTCCAGGTAACGGCCAGACTTGGCCGTTCAATGTGCGCGCGGATGACCAACAGCTTGCCGTGGTCGAGCGGGCCGACGTCCCATCGCTACGGTTGCCCGTGGGTCTGCATAATCTCTCTGGGGAGTTCCGTTGGAATGAGATGCCCCAGCGGATCGCCGTGCCCAAGCAGATCGGAATCTTATCTTTGGTTGTTAACGGTGAGGCCGTGACGATTCCGAACTGGGATGCGTCAGGGCATGTTTGGCTGAAACGATTGCGACTGGAGGCGGCCGAAAAAGATCTGCTGGCGGCGCAAATCTATCGTGTGGTGGAAGACGGTATCCCGCTGTGGCTGCGGACCGAAATCGAACTGACGGTTTCGGGGCGAAGCCGAGAAGAGCAACTGGGGTGGATCCTGCCGGAGGGTTGGCAGTTGTCCGCGGTCGAAAGCCCGATCCCCGTCGCGGTAGACGAACAGGGGCGAATGAAAACGCAGGTTCGCGCCGGGACCTGGAAGATCCAAGTCCACGCTTTCCGCAACACGGACATCGCCGAGTTTCGATTTGGCTCCGATGCACAACCTGTCACCGACTTGGAACTCGTCGGTTTCCGAGCAAAGCCGGACTTTCGCATCGCGGAGTTTCAAGGCGTGCAGGCCGTGGACGTAAACCAAACCACCTTTCCCGAAAAATGGCGCGACGTTCCCGTCTTTAGGTGGCAAACCGAAAGAACATTCCAACTCGTCGAGAAGATGCGGGGGATGGGGCTGCAGCGGCCCAAAGGGCTAGCGATCAACCGCCATTTCTGGCTGGATGAGGACGGTCAGGGCATCACATACCGTGACCGTTTCAGCGGCAAATCGCAGCGGATCTGGAGATTGGACGTGGCCGACGGCATGCAGCTCGGTGCCGTTCGCGTCGACGGCAAGCACCAACTGATCACCACCAATCCGCAATCGGGCGCGCATGGCGTCGAAATCCGCAATCGCAATCTGAATATGGATACGATCGGCCGGGTCGACCGGACTGCGGAGCTGTCTGCGACGGGCTGGCAAACGGATGCTGAATCGCTGCGACTGACTCTTTCGCTGCCGCCTGGTTGGCGAGTCTTCGCTGTGTTTGGGGCGGACAGTGTGGAAGGCGACTGGCTGACCGCCTGGTCGTTGTTGGATCTGTTTCTGCTGCTGATTTTCTCGCTGGCCGTGCATCGGCTTTGGGGAATCAAGGCGGGTGTCGTGGCACTCTTGGCTTTTGGCTTGTCCTACCACGAACCTGGCGCCCCACGTCTTACGTGGCTCTTCTTGCTGATTCCCCTGTCGCTGCTCCGTGTCGTGAGCGAGGGGAGCGGTAAACGATGGCTTGACGTGTGGAAGTATCTGGCGTTGGCACTGTTAGTTTTCAACCTCGTGCCGTTCGTTGCCAGTCAGATCCAGAGCGCGATCTACCCTCAGTTGGAAACGGCGGGCGTCGCCTACCAGGACAGAGACATGTTTCATGGGCTGGACGTCGCCTACGAAACAAGCGCGACGGTCGCCGACTATGTGCAGGAGTCGTCCCAGGTCGAAATGCCTGCAGCCAAGCTGAGTCGACCCTTTAAATCGCGGAACCTGTTCTTTGATCCCAGAACGAAAATCCAAACTGGTCCCGCCGAACCTGAATGGAGTTGGAACCAAGTATCCTGCGAATGGAGCGGTCCTGTTGCGCAGGATCAGAGGATCAGGCCCGTGCTCATCTCGCCTCCGTTGCACCAAGGGCTGACCGTCGTGAGACTCGCGCTATTGTCCCTGCTGGCCGCGATTATCTTCGGCGTGCGCACGATTCGCATCCCATTCCTGCGACGCACTGTAGGATTGTCCGTGATCGTTGCCGCATCGCTCTCGGCAAACGTGGCCCAGGCACAGATCCCTGATCAAGAGATGCTAAACACGCTGCGCGAGCGGCTGCTGGAACCTTCGGACGCTTATCCGCGCGCCGCTGAAATCTCGTCGGTCGATTTGACGTTGAACGAGGGCCGGATCGTCATGCAGGCCGAGGTTCACGCCGCGATCGATGTCGCGGTCCCTCTGCCGGGGCGCTTACCAGGTTGGTCTCCGTTGTCTGTCAAAATCGATGATCAAGCCGACGCGGTCGTGTGCCGCAGGGACGACGGTTACTTGTGGGTGACGGTCCCGAAAGGCGTGCACAAGATCGTTGTGGAGGGATGGCTCGCCCGAGCCACCGAATGGGAATGGAGCTTTCTCTTGAAGCCTCGCCAGGTCTCGATTGACGCGCCCGGGTGGAATGTGACAGGCGTACGTCCCAACGGGATGCCGGAGGCCCAGGTCTTTTTCGCGCGGCAGCAACAACCCACCGAAGGCGGGGCGACCTATGGTCAAAAGAATTTTCGGGCCGTCGCCGCTGTGGACCGGCGTCTGGAAGCCGGGCTTGTTTGGAAACTGCGCAACACAGTCACCCGGCTTTCCGCGCCCGGGAAGGCTGTCTCGTTGAAGGTCCCGCTGTTGTCCGGCGAAAACGTGCTGACATCGAATGTCGTCCTCGATGATGGCTCGATCGAAGTAAATCTCGGGGCGAATCAAATGGATTTCACATGGGACAGCGAGATTCAACCTGTTGAAGAAATCCGGCTGGACACGGCGCCGGCGGGGCGGTGGGTCGAACGCTGGTACCTGGTAAGCTCGCCGGTCTGGAACGTCACCTTCTCCAGACTAGCGCCGGTCTTCGAATCGAGCGAAGAGAACCTGATTCCCGTTTGGCATCCTTGGCCGGGAGAAGGAGTCACGTTGGCGTTTCGCCGCCCGCAGGCGATCAGCGGCGAGATCATGACTGTCCAGAGAGTCGTTCACAAAACCACGTTGGGCGCTCGCCAACGCACGATCAATCTCAATTTAGAAGTTGAATCCAGTCTTGGAAGTGACTTCGCCATCGAGTTTGATTCCGAAGCTGAGGTGTCCTCGCTGACGGTGGATGGTCAGTCGACTCCCGTTCGCCGCGAAGGCATGCTGGTGTTTGTACCTGTGCGTCCCGGGAAACAGTCGGTCGAGGTCGCCTGGACGACGTCCAAAGCGATGAAAACCGTGGTTCCAGTCGGAGACGTGAAGCTGCCCGTCGATGGCGCGAATGTCACGACCATCCTGCTCGTTCCCGAGAACCGCTGGATACTGTGGGCGGGTGGTCCGCTGCGGGGACCGGCGGTCCGCTTCTGGATCATTCTCGTCACCGCGATCCTGGTGGCCATGGCGTTGGGAAACTTGACTCTTTCGCCGCTCCGTCGGTTCGAATGGGTTCTGCTCGTGCTGGGATTGACCCAGGTTCACGTGGCGGCGGCCATGCTGGTGGTTGTCTGGCTGTTTCTCCTGTCGTGGCGCGGCAAATATGATCCCGATCAGTTAAGGCATTGGCGATTCAATTTGTTCCAAGTGGCGCTGGTGATACTCACCGTTATCGTTCTTGGCATTTTCATCGTGGTAGTTGGGGAGGGACTGCTCGGCAATCCCGAGATGTTCATTGTGGGAAACGATTCCTGGCGAACCCATCTGAATTGGTTTCAGCCGCGAACGGGGCCGGAACTTCCGGAGCCTTACATTGTTTCCACTTCCGTTTGGTTCTACCGACTGTTAATGCTCGCTTGGGCGTTGTGGCTGGCGATGGCATTGCTCCGCTGGCTGCAAACAGGTTGGAATGCATTCAGCCATGGGGGCTGCTGGAAGCGCGCGGCCAGTATGCCCACTCCACCGGAAGCGGACCCAGTCGAGTCGTAAAGCGCTCAATCGGGATATCGCCATTTTCACCTCGTTTCAGTCGTCCGTCGCAGTTAACGCGGCGGGCAGTCTGGTGTTCCGAAAACCCGTGGGAGGTGGATTTGACTTCTGATAGTCACCGTTTAACGACCGTATTACGGTTTTCAAAGCGGTTTGCTGGAAGCATCCCACGGCTAGTTGGCGAACCCTCGCCGTAAACTCGTCAGTTCTGGGATTTCTCGTCGGTGCCGGAATCCCAACGTGATACTTGGTAAGCACCTTGAACGCGTTCTGTTTGATGCACGATCGCTTGCGCGCCCGCGATCTGGAATGACGCTTGTGAGAGAATAAAGCCCTCTATAATTCGCGAGTTTGATTGAGAACGGAACGAGCCGCGTTTATGGTCGAGAAAAGTGTTGAGAATGCTTATGATGAGTGAACATCACTTGAACAAGCGTCCTGGTAGCGGCATCGAGAAAGGGACGAAAATGGAAAAGCGTGCCAATTCAATCAGATTGATTTTTGCGCTACTGAGCTCTTCCTTTTGTAGCACGGCCCTCGTTGCGGAAGAGCGGGTGTTGTTTGACTTTGATCAGAAAGCACTTTCACTAGATTGGTCAGCCGTTGGAGAAATCACGGTGACTCGAAAGGACGCACCCGCCTTCGAAAAAGGAAATGGAAATCATCCCAGCGGCAAAGGCGTAACGGTTACGACCGACGGCAAAGCAGGATTCTTCGCCAAGAGCGGACGTATTCCCGCTCAATGGGATCATTTTGACACGGTTTCTTTTTGGATTCATCGCAGCGATGAAGAAGCCAAACAACGTGCGAACTCTGTGTTAGAAGTCCAACTCTACGAAGCGGATACGAAAGCGCGATTTTGGCATCGCGTGGAAGTCGATCACGAAGGTTGGAAGCAGGTGTCGTTACGGCTTCGTTGGTTTCGCTGGGGTGACAAAGGGCGAGTCCCTCGCTGGAACTCCATCGACCGATTCGGTTGGTGGTTTCGCGACGGCGCGACACTTTCGATCGACACCGTATTCGTCAACACATCGAAAAGGGAGCGCGCCGCATATTTCTCTGTTGCAGAGCTTCGTGCCGTGGGATTCTCCGAAAAAAACGATGTAAAGCTGATTGAGAACAAAGAATTCGCCGTCCTGACGAACGCATCGCATGTTCGAATGGATAAACTCGAGGACCATCTTCGAGCGGTCACGGTAGCCGTCAAAGAGGATCTTCCCTTTCTTGATCCTCCGTCGCGAATTCCAACCTTGTTAGTTTTCCAAACTCGTGATGAGTACGAGGTATTTACTCCGCGTTTCGCCCAGCAGCTAAACTCAATTGCCGTCCCACCGCGTACGAATGGTTACACGATTCATGGTGTGTCGACATCGTATTGGGATCAAGAGCATGGAACGCTACGACCAGTTTATACCCACGAATTCCTTCACTCGCTGCTTTGTGCCACCGTGCGAATTCAGAGCAACGGAGCATGGCTGCAGGAGGGACTGGCGTCGCGTTACCAAATTCGATTTCATCCCGTAAGCGCGCACCAGAACCGTTACGAGGGTGTGGTTGACGCTGCGGCGGCAGA
>CAYFJO010000599.1:0-6037 GCA_964343305.1 uncultured Pirellulaceae bacterium
CAATCTTTGCTTCGATTCGTTGTTCGCTCCGAAGCACGGCCACGGCTACGGTATCACCAGCGTATTTCGATCCCAGTGCGTGTTTCAGTTGTGCCTGTCGAACGATTTTCATTCCATCGACTTCGACAATCGTGTCGCCGGCTTTGAGTCCCGCTTCGGCCGCGGGAGATTTTGCGGAGACGGCGGCAATTTTCGCCGAGCTCGAGTAAATGTCTGTGCCCTTTAGCGAAATGCCCAACAGACCCGGCTTCAGATCTTCGCCTCGTTTTAGCTTTTCCAAATGGCGATTGATGTCTTCTAAAGGCACCGCGAATCCAATACCCGAATCGTACCACTCCGCGCCCGCCACTTCGCCTTGGCCTTGCGGGGACATTGGCACCAACACGCCAATGACTCGACCCCGGATGTCGACTAAAGGCCCGCCATAGTTGCTCGGCGAAATCTTACAATCACTTTGAACCGCCTTGCCCCAGATTCGGTGTGTCGCGCTGAGGATTCCAACCGACATGCTGGGTTGGTTACCGCTGAACGTCTTTCCGATCGCCACCGTCCATTGCCCGACGACAAGATCGCTGCGCGGAACGACTTCGGGGACGACGAATTTCTCTTCGGTGTTCACTTTCAACAGCACCAACATGCGGCTTTGGTCGCGGGCCACGATTTCGGCGGATGCTCTTTTGCCGCTCGAAAAAGTAACCAAGATCGAAGCCGGCTTTTGTACGAAGTTGAACGCGCTGGAAAGCACGTAGCCGTCTTCTCCGACGACGAGCCCGGTTGTTGGACCCGTGCCCACCAGTAGTCGGCCAACTTTTTCCAAGCCGCCGAATGTCTCGATGCGAACGACCGACGGCGACACCTTGGCCATGGCGGCTTTCAGCGCGCGTTCTTCCTGCTCCTGGACGTCCTCTTGTGCAACGACACAATCTGGTGCGAAGGACAAGCAAATCAGAAAGGCAACAAACCAACGAAACTTAAGCATGCTAGAAGTCATGGAATTTCCTATTGGGAGCGTCAATCAGCCGGAATCTCGATATCGAGCAATTGCTGCCCGCGTTGAATCGTCAAGCGAACGTCGTCCAGCCGATCGATGTAGCTGATTTCATCCACGACCAGCTTGCAGGAGGCGGCGATGTGATCGTTGACGAACAAAATCAGGTCGTCCACCTTGAGGCCGGCCTTCGCGGCGGGAGAATCCTGGCGAACTTTGTCGACAAACGGGGGCGTTTTTTCTAAGACGTCGGGCACCAATGTGATTCCCAATCCGGACAAAGAATGAGCTTCGATGGGCCGCCGTCGGTCATCGTCCGCCGTGCGCGGAATCAATTTGCCCGCACGGATGTCGTCAACCGACTGGACGAGCGCCGCAACCGGAATCGAGTAATTCAGCCAGGTGTTGTTCATGGCATTGCGAAGTTCTTTGCCCAGAATGCCGGCCAGTTCGCCTCGTCGGTTGGTCAAAGCGCCGCCCGCCGCGCCGGGATTGTTCGTCATTGCATCCAGGACATAGACCGTGCCACGATACGTGGTTTCGAAAGCTCCGCGACGAGCCGCGAGTTCGGTAACAGCCGAGACGCTGCCGTGCAACACGCTGGACGGTTCGCTGCCCGTTGCCACACCATACAAATTGCTGAACGCAAGAACTCGATCTCCCGCCTGCAAATCCGCTGCCGCGTCAAGGTTAAAGTGTGGCAGGTCGGTGGCATCGATTTTTAGCAGGGCAATTTCAATCCGAGGATCGTGCCCCAGGAATTCGGCGTCAAACTTTCGTCCGTCATCCAACGTGACGGTCACAAAGTCGGTGTCCAACACCGTGCTCCAAGCGGTCAAGATGTGGCCTTCCTCGGAAACGAGGAACCCGCTTTGATACGCCTCTAATCCGCGAACGCCGCCGGCACCATAGATCTTGACGATCTTGGGCTGGATCGTTTCGATCACGTCAGCAAAGGTGTCGGCGAACGACAGCGACGCCGAGGCGACCAACATGCAGATGCCAAGGATGAATGCGAGGTGTTTTTTCATCAAGTTCCCTCCTTATCCACAGTCGTGGCAAGGTCGAATTCGTTGAGTTGAATCACGCGGTAAACGTCGTTGCCAAATCGCACTTCCATGCGATGCGGCAGACTTCGGCCATCGATGTCGCGGTATTCGCTGAAGTAGATCTCACACGGATCCACATCGAGATCGGGATACATTTCCAAACCAACCATGTGTCCCGATTGCTCGTCGAACATGAAACGCGACTCCACCACTTGATGGGTCGCTAGCAAAACGTCCGCCAACGACTCTTGCGTCGGAATCGGAGCCGTTCCTAAATAGTAAACGTCGCCGAATCGCTTGGGTCCCAAGGTCAGCAGCCGTTTCCAAAGATGCATGGCTACCAACAGCCCTCCGCTGCCGGCTGGATCGAGTTGGTCGCCGAGATCTTCGTCCAAATCGATTGCGGCCTCTTCGCCGGGAAACGACCCCTTCACCACTTTGTCCGACAAGGTGAATTCAACATTCTCTCCGGCAATGGTTTTGCCGGCCAAGCGCCAAGTGCCAATGCACCCGCTGAAATCGCCATGCGCTTGCAAGGCATCCCAAATCCGATCGCGGTTGAGTTCGTTGAAATAGTAGTTGATGAACCCTTCACGCTTCTTCAGATACTTGGCCACGTGTTTGGGCGCGGCCGGCTTGGGACCTGCTCCGTGAGGACCTGGCACCGGAATCGGAACAGGTTTGGGTTTCTCCGGATCGGGAGTCTTAGGCTTCTTGTCCTCTCCATCTGGTTTTGGTGCCGGCTTTGGCATGGGGCGAGGCGGGCTGATCTTGTTCTTCAATTCGTCCGCGCGATGCACACCAGCCAAGCGAACCATCACATCGCGCCGCTCGCCTTCCTGAATGAAACTCAACGGCACTCGCCAGCCTTTGGGGAAAATGCCCAGCACGTTCTTGAATCCGTTTGTCGTGCGGATGACCCGACCGCCAAATGAGGCGATTTCGTCACCATAGCGAAGCCCGCGCCGATAGGCGTCCGACGATTCGACAATGTTGGTGACCACCACTCGGTTTTCGTCGTCCGTCGAAACCGTCGCACCCAAGGTGGCGTGATCGACGAGCCGGCCGCTGCGCAGATAGCCCATGAAGTTTTTGATTTGATTGATAGAAATCGCGTAGCCCACGCCGACGTTCACACGACCGCGTTTCTCGAACGAGCCGCGACCGTTGATGCCGATCAAATTCCCTTCGGCGTTGAACAGCGGCCCGCCGGAATTGCCGGGATTGATCGAGGCATCGGTTTGAATGCAATCGGCGTATTCCAGCAAAGTCCCCGCTGGATATTGATAGCGATGAACGCCCGAAACAATGCCGTAGGTGACCGTCGGCTGGAAATCCGTGGCCAGCAGAAACGGGTTACCAATCGCAAAACACCAATCGCCCGCCCGCATCTTGTCACTGTCGCCAAGTTCCGCGTGCGGGAAATCGTCGCGTCCCAATAACTTGATCATGGCCACGTCCCCCGTCGGGTCGATGCCTACGATGACCGCGTCGTACAGATTGCCGTCCGGCATACTGCACTTCATGTGGTCGCCCGCTGGTTTGGTGACGTGGAAATTCGACAACGCGTAGCCATCCGGTGTGATCACGACGCCGGAACCGCCGCCCCGGCCGCCATTTGCGAACACAGAAATCGCAGCCTTCTTGGCCTTGGCAATGGCAGCGATGCGGTATTGTTCGGCCTTGAGAACGGAATCGCTCACGTCTTGAGCGACCAGGACTGTTGTACAGCCAAGAACCGTGGCGATAGCCAATGCGACAAGACGCGTCATTTCGTAATCCTTGCGTTACAGAGATTTAAATGGTCGGCGATATCCAGCCCATCACCAAAATCAACGAGAATGGCCAGTCGTTCTACACCGGTCAGATCGAGGTTCAGTTCAACTGGCGACGGATCTTCGCCAGTCATGATTCCTTCAAACAGCGGCTTGCGATCGCCCGTGATGACCAGTCTCACGTTGCCTTGCGGACGCACGGCCGGATCGATTCCGGCCGTCGCCACGAATCGATTGAACTTGCCAGGTAACAGATATTCCAAGCGGGTCTGGCTGTGGATGGCAATTCCCTTTTCAAACGATGCGACACCGTTCTCTTTGGAAACCGTCAGTTTCTCGCCGCTGAACGATCGATTCATTCGCGGCCGATGCAGCTTCGCCAATGATCCGGACAGCGCGCCCGTGTCAAAGAAAGGTTTCCAGTCAATTCGGTCCGGTTCGACTTCGCTGAGATAAACGGTGTTGCCAGCCGTGAAATCGATGGCGGTGATTCGCCGCACGTCCAACGTCGCGCGAACGCCCGCGGTCGTAGCCACTTCGAGTGACGTTTCATCCTTGAGATCCATCGACTTCAAAAACCACTCGCAACCGTTGACATCAATGATGCGACAAATCGGATCTCGCAACACTCGCTCGACGGCACGGTAGATCAACCCTTCGACACGAGTGCGCTTCACTGGAATCAAATCGCCGTCGTATTGAAAATCAACTTCTTCCGCCGAGATATCACGCAGCACACCTTCCAACGAATTTAAAACCAATTCGGTTTTGAAACCATCATCGGGGTCGTCTTCGATCGGCACTTTGACTTCCTTGCGGATGACGATCGCATCGCCTGTCCCTTTGGTCTTTTTCATTTCCGACCAGCGCGCGATCAATCCGGGATGCGTCTCGTGCGATTTGAGTAAGACCGAGTGAATGGACCGCGTGTCGATCGGAATGCTCGCACCGTCGATATCGATTGTGGCGCGGCCTTGGTCGACGGCAAAGTTCGAACCAAGAAGTTTCGATCCGTCGACGAGGTTGACGCGAATGGTGGTCTTGCCAATCGGCGCCGGTGGAAGCACCTCCGGCTTTGCCAACTCCAGGTCGCTGACCTTGAGCATTTGGTCCCCCGCGGCGGTCCTCAGCAAAAGCGTGTCATTGCTGAGCCCGATGATTTCGCCTTTTACGAGGTCGCCGCTGAGAGGTTTGACTTCAACCTGAACTCCTCCCACACTCAGAAGTCCGGCGATGAGAAACTGAAGCATCACAGAATTCCCTTTGTAAAGTCACCTTACTAAAACGGGACGGCTCCAAGGACCGTCCCACCTATTATAATACATAAATCTTAGATTAACCGCTCCCTGGTGGCTTTGTCGACGCGAATTCGTAAGGAACGCGTAACAAATCGAACGTCGTCTTGCTTGCGCTCGAATTCTCAAGATCGTTGTTCGTCGCAAGACATTCTATTAGTCCTTTTTAGGTCGGCAATCGCTGGCTTTTTCTTGTGGACCCTCGCCTTGAGTTGCGCGGCGGAGCAAGGCGACGTCCCAGAGTTCGAGCACGGCGGCCCCTCCTCCCGATAGCAGTCGATTGCCATCCGGCGAAAAAGCGATCGATGTCCAGCCTGCTCCTTGTGTTTGAAAATCGGCCAATACCTTGCCAGTCGACGCGGCGAGCAAGCGAATGCTGCCGTCGCGGGCCGACGAGGCAAGCAGTTTGCCGTCCGGCGAAAAGGCGAGTTCAGCGACGTAGCCGGTGGTCTGCCGCGGAAGTGTTCCGATACGGGCACCGGCCATGAGTTCGTACAGCACGATCGTATTGCTGAGATGCGTGGCCAGGGTGCGGCCATCGGGAGAAATGGCGAAGGGCCCCCCGAATGTGCCCCGCATTCGCTCGGCGCGTGGTTCGAGCTCGCACGTTAGCTTACCCGTCTCGGTGTCCCAAATTCGGATCGATTCGCCCATGGCTCCCGCGGTCACGCGACGGCCGTCGTCGCTAAGGGCGAATCCGCTGATGACGATCGGATGTCCCGGCGGCGCGATCTTGACCGGCACGGCACCGCTGGCGAGATTCCAGACGCGGAGATCGTCTTTGCCCCAAGCGGCCAGTGTATTTCCGTCGGCAGAGATCGCTACCATGCGGTCTCCGTCGGGCATGGCAAGATCGAACGGAGGCTTTACCCTGGCTTCGTCCCACACGGTTACTCGCCGACGCTTGTTGTTCTCCAACGCCCCGTGAAG
>CAYFJO010000600.1:0-4469 GCA_964343305.1 uncultured Pirellulaceae bacterium
CTCGTTCAATGCTTTATCGGCCCATGTCTCGACCGGCTGATGTTCGATCGCAGTTCGCGCGGCCCATCGAACAAATCGGTCCTCGTGCGCTAGTTGGTCCCACGCCTGTGCAATGGCGCGCTGATCTTGTCGGCCGTGGAAGTACTCCAGAGAACGACGTCTTTCCTTTGCGTCGTTGGTCATTGGGGCCGCTTTAACGAGTTCTGTCGATTCGTCGCCAACGTACGTTACGCGATAGAGCCCCGATTGGACGCGTCGGCCGCCAATCGTGAAGTACATCGCTCCGTCGCCGGGATGAATGATCGCGTCGGTGATTGGCAGCGGAGCCCCTGTGACGAATTCTTCTTTGGTCGCGGTGTAGCTTGAACTGGTCGGATCGATTTTCAGATGAACGGCGTAGAGTTTCCCCCAGCTCCAATCAAGCGCGTACAACGCGTTCTGATACTTGGCGGGGAACTTTGCGCCGTAGCCGAAGGTCATGCCGGTTGGCGACCCGGGACCGATGTCGAGAACGGGCGGAAGATTGTCGGCATAAAACGTTGGCCGCTTGCCGGCTCCGTTTCGCCAGCCGAATTCGGCTCCGCTGGTGACCTGACAGATTCGCGTCGGGCGATACCACGGCACATTGAAGTCGTATTCCATGTCGGCGTCGTACGTGAACAACTCGCCGTCGCGGTTAAACGCAGCATCGAAAATGTTGCGAAACCCGTTGGCGAAAGCTTCGAAGTTTTTCCCGTCCGGATCGACGCGATAAATAATTCCGCCTGGCGCGAGTACGCCGCGATTGTGGCCTCGGCCATCTGGGAAACTCGGTAGCAGGTGATCTTCGCCCCAAACCTGTGGGACTTGCGACCTTTTCGCCAATTTTGTTGGTTTCGTGCTGTTGCCAGTGATCAGGAACAACGACTTGCCATCGGGACTTGGCACAACAGCGTGAACTCCGTGATCGCCTCTTGCATCTCCTTGGCATCGATAACTCATCGGAGATGATTCAGACGGCAAAGGAGTCTTTTCCGTGCCAGAATTGGCTTTTGGCAGATGTGGTCAATTGGTCACCTGCCAAACCGGTCGATCTCCTTTACTCCAATGCCGCGCTGCAATGGTTGCCCGATCACGACACGCTAATTCCGCGCTTGTTCACGTTGGTTGCACCAGGCGGCGCTTTGGCATTTCAAATACCGAGTAGCACGTTTGCCACGGTCAGAAAGTTGATTCATGAGATCTCACACGAGCCAGCTTGGGACGCACGCATGCATGATGCTCGAAATGCATTAACGATGGAGAGCCCGGCGTTTTATTACGATGCACTGATTGGGCAGGCGACCGAATTGGATATCTGGGAAACCGAATACAATCACATCATGAATTCGAAGGCGGCCATTGTCGATTGGATCGCCAGTACCGGACTGCGTCCATTCCTCGCGGCGCTCGACTCGGACGGCGAACGAGACACCTTTCTTGCCGAACTACACCGCCGAGTAAATGACGAATACGAGTCAACAATCGATGGCAAAGTATTGTACCCGTTTCGACGTACCTTTGTGATCGCTTATCGCTAACCAAGGCATTGTCGAAGGTCTACTACAGCGAACTACTCAATTCTTTGGTTGTTTTCTCGAACAGCGTTTTGGGTTGTTTGAGTTTCCGTCCGACCAGCCAAAAACATTGCGACGTTCCGCGCGAAACGGGCGCGATGTTTGTACAAATTTCCATTCACTTTTGGCAAGTAGAAGAATCTGGTGTAGCCGCAGTCCACTACAACTCGGAGCGATTCACTTGATGACACGGCAACCAAAGGCTTGCCGTCCGATGCAGTGATAATAGTTTTTAAGCGTTTGCTCTCCGAAATGTGGCTGATCGTAATTCCCTCTGCCAGATGTGTCATCCCTGCGATCAACGGATGTGTGGTCGATGTTGGTTGCTTGTCATTGCTCGCCGTGCTACTTTGCGGAAATGTAAGCGTTTGCATCCCTTTGTAATTTCCTTCCACGCGGGCATCGAAGAAGTGCTTTACCAACGCATTGGACTCAAACGTGTTGGGAAAGTTGTCTGACAGCACATACAGCCCTTTGTCACTTCGAACAAATTCGACAATGGCGTCGAAGTCCGATTTTGTGAGTGACCGGGCTTCATGTTTTGGGCCACTGAACAGCCAGAGTTGGTCAAACTTGTCGAGCTTCTGTCGGGGAAATGATGAGGTGGCGAATGCGAGCGTGACTCCTTCCTCTTTGAGAGCTTTCCAGATCGGACTCGCACGATCGAAAGCGGGTTTGGCGGCCGTGGTCGATGATGAAAAGCACAATATGCGGATTCCCTTGAGGCTCAATTGCTTGCTGTCGAGTTCTTGTGATTGGCTCCAGATCGGCGCGCAACACCACAATGACAAAGAAATGATGAACAGTCCTTTTTCCATGTTTGTGACCTTTTTGTCTCTCCAAGAACGATTTCTGAAATCAATCATAATGCGCTGTATCACTGGCGGAAACTACTTCGTCCGTTTTCGCAGTTCGCCGAATTCATTTCGAGTTTGTGATCGGTTAGACTGTTGGCTAGTCGCACTAGCCAAGTACGTTGCGACGGTATTCGCCGCGCATGCAGTTTCTGCAAGATAACGAAAAATGAGGTGCCAAGTGAATGTGAAAACATCCAAGTTCGTGTTCCTCGTATCGCTGAATCACCGAAAAAAAATGACGACCAACCATCGCCCGATCGAACATCGAAACTCGTCCCACCAGCAACGCGTGCGATTGACTTTGCCAAAGATATTCAGCCGATCCTCACCCGTTCGTGCGTGGGCTGCCATGGCGAAAAGAATCCGCAGTCGAATTTTTCGCTGACATCGCGTGCGGGACTGATTCGTGGCGGCGACAGCGATTTACCAGCCATCGTACCCGGCAAAAGCGCGGACAGTCCGCTGGTACGTTTCGCGGCGGGAGTTGAGAAGAAATTGGAGATGCCACCCCTCAAATCTCGCGACAAGTATCCGCCGCTTTCCGATAAGGAAATCGCGCTGCTGCGTGCCTGGATCGACCAGGGTGCCAAATGGTCAACGACAATCCAATCGACAAAGCAGTAATCTTTCTCTTTGAATTACGCCTTCGTTGTACAGAAGAGTTCGTGCAGCTAACAGGCGGTGTTGGTACCATGAGCGTGATACGGCGAGTCGTATGAAAATCAGATCGAACGTGAGGTGAAACAATGCATATTCGACACATCGGTTACCTAGTTTTATTCGTGCTTCTGGTTCTACAACTACCCAGCATTTGCGGCGGAGAAGAAACTGAGTGGACGTTGCGTATTGCTACCGCTCAGATTCCAGTTACGCGCGACATCGGTGAAAACTCTGCGGCGATACACCGTGCCCTGGACGTCGCGATCCGAGAGGACGCTGACATCTTGTTAACTCCCGAGGGTTCGCTGAGTGGGTACACGCCCAAGTTCGATCAAGTCGAAGTCGACAAGCGGTTGTCCGGCATCGTAAAGCGAGCAAGTTCGGCGGGCATCGCGTTAGCACTGGGTACCTGCTATACCGAACCAGATGACAAAAAATGTTACAACGAGATTCGATTCTATGACAAGAAAGGAAAGTTTCTCGGGTTCCATACCAAGACTCTGCTTTGCGGAAGCCTAACCGATCCGCCAAAAGGCGAAATAAACTCGTACGCTACTCGTTCGCTGAAAACTTTTGAGATTAACGGCATCAAGGTTGGCGGTTTAATCTGTAATGACATGTGGGGGAATCCGCAGTGTACGCCGATGCCAGATCCACATTTAAGCCAGCGTCTCTCGAAGGCAGGTGCTCGGATCATCTTTCTAGCCATCAATGGCGGGCGAAATGGTGGCGATTGGTCTGAGCAAGTTAACTGGCCGTACCACGAAACGAATATGCGGATGCGTGCCGCTGCGGGTAAGATTTGGGTGGTGAGTGCGGACAACTGCCATCCTACCAACATCCCTTGTTCGGCGCCGTCTGGCGTAATCCTGCCAAACGGAAAGTGGGCCGCGAAAGCGCCTCGGCAAGGCGAACACATCGTGGTCCACGCCATCCGCCTCGGCCAGTCAGCTCGCGGCAATGGATCGAAGTAGTGTTGGACTGCGTGGCGCTAACTTGTCGATGGCTTGTTTAGAATCCGTGTTCAACTCCGTTCGTGCACATGCCAATCATGTATGAGATCATTCTTTCAGCTTACCGGCAAAGAAAAGACTATCGAATTGCTGAGGTGGGTTTGCGTCCTCCCTGTGGCGATGCTCGGTGGATTTGGAGCCTTCTGTATTGCTGGCGTGGTGAAATCCTTCGGATCGTTCGGCGGCATTGTAAACATATTGATAACGCAATTTCCAATTGGAACAGCCATCGTACTAGCGGGAGCCATTACAGCGCCTCGATTTCGTCTCGCAACGGCCTGTTGTCTGGCCGTGCCGTGGGTACTTGTGTCGTACATCATACATGTTCAACAACAGCGCGCTCA
>CAYFJO010000600.1:4569-6025 GCA_964343305.1 uncultured Pirellulaceae bacterium
CAGGGGAAGGCCTGATTTTCACCGACGCCCATTCCTCGGGATCCTATTGCGTCCCAACTCGCTATGGGCTGCTGACCGGCCGGTATATGCGGCGCACACGTCTTGAATCGGGCGGCAACTTGGCCAATTTTGCCGGCACGCTAATTCGGCAAGTGGCACCAGGGAATCGATTGGAAGCTGCACGATGAAAGCGCGCGGAAGATCATTCGCGTGCATCCCAATTACCAGGACTTTCGAAACTACCAGGACCTTCGAAACATCGACTTCGTGCCCAAGGTTGGCAAACTCTGTCACGATGAATAGATCTAATCTTTCGCAATGCGGGTTTTGTCGCGGCGATTTCCCTCTTCGTCAAACGTCTCGACGTTCCAGGTGTCGCCATCTGTTTCGATGACTTGATATCCACCACAGTTCGTCAGATACCAGACTCCCTTGTATTTGGCGTTTAGTCCTTCATAAGGTTGCGGCCACAGTCCCGATCTCGTGCCGCAATCGGCGGCTAACATTACATCGACCTCACATTCTTGGAACAAATCGTAAAGATACGTCTTGCCGAAAAGATGCGGCGGCTTCTTGGCCAGGATGACTTTCCACTTCTTGTTCGTTCGCCGCAGATCGTCACGAAACCAATCTATCGGAAACGTTTTCTTGGTTGGTGCTTCGTCGAGTACGGTAAAGTGCATATCGCCAATGTCGAACGAATAAAAACTTTCGTCGCGATGACCTGGGAATTCGTTGTGATACCACGACGTGTAACGGCTCCAAGTTCGGTTTTCGTGATTGCCGCGGGTTGTGTACCAAACTGTAGTTGCCGATGATGCGGCGTTGCCTTGCATCTGCTTGCGGTACTCCTTGTTCATTGATTGCTGCGTTTGATCGCCCTGGTTAATCACAAAGTCGACCGGGATTTTCGCCATGATCTCCATCTTCTTACGCTGAGTTCCTCGCTCGAACGCATGAGTGTTTGACGTGGTTAGAAATTTGAACGGCCCACGTTGTTTGTTGGTGCGCAAAGTGTAAGTCGGTCTGACCGCATTTCCCATTCGAACGCGATAGGAATACGTTCGACCGGCGCTGAGTCCGGATAGCTTTACTTCATGCAGAATGGCCGATTCATCCTTGAAACGCTTGTCGGTCTCGGCGGCTGCTACACGCATCGGTTTGGATGCGACCTCATTGTCGAGACGCTCAGCCTCACCAAATTCCACGACGCCAGGAACGGCCTCACTGGTTTCCCACATGATCACGATGCTCGTTTCGGTCGCCGCTTGGAGCCATGGTCCCGTGACAATTTGCACGGGAGTTTTCGTTTGCTCGCCTGCTAAACAGTGTTGCTTCACCTCGACATTGAAAGAAACCGCGCAAACTACGATTAACCAAAACATCCATGTACAGAAAATCATTTGGTAGCAACTCGCACATCTCTCTTATGCGGCTTGCCCATACAATGTTTTTT
>CAYFJO010000601.1:0-6002 GCA_964343305.1 uncultured Pirellulaceae bacterium
CGGAGCCGGTCTGCCGCTGAATGCGAGGCTACCGATAGATGCCGAGCTGATGATGCGCAGGTTGTCGTGTGGACACGCAACAAATGGTGTGTGCTGGCCTTGGGCGACGACCAGCAACACTACGGCTATGGTTGGGGCAGTTCAGCCAGCCGGGCCAAGTCGATCGCACTTCGTCAGGTCCGCGAACGCACCACCGGTTGTTATATCGCTGCATGCGTCTATGCGGGCGGGTAAGTTCGATTGCGGCATGCACCTTCTGCGAACACGCGGCTGACACAGCCGTGGCACGAAACGCGTGCGTCCCACGTGCGACCCGAACTCAATCATCGTGGTATAGTAATGGCTTCTTCGTAATCAGTTCCGGAGACAACTATGAAACGCCAGTTCATTCCAAGTCTGTCACGCCGTTCGTTTCTTTCCACAATCATGGCCGGGACAGGGACCTTGGCGTTCTGGCCAGAGTGCCTCCAAGCGACTGGGAGGCAACTCAAAAAGCTGTCGTTCATCGTGGTCACCGACACGCATCTTGGTTACAGGAATCAGAAGCACGCTGCCCAGCAATGGGAAAAGACGGCCGCAGAGGTCGCGAAGGCAGACGGCGACTTGGTGCTGCATCTAGGCGATGTGGTTGACGGCGGGCGCGAGGCACAGTATCCGGTCTACCTAGCGACTCGCAAGACGATCGGCAAACCGGTTCACGAGATCCCCGGCAATCACGATCCACAGGAGTTGTTCGCCAAGTACATCCGCGAACCGATCGAAACGGTCGTCGATCACGATTGGTTACGTTTTCTACTCCTGAACAACTCCCGCACGGATTCGCACGACGGTTTTCTAAGTGACGATCAACTCGACTGGATCGATAGACAGTGTCTGGACGCGGCCAAGCGAAATATGTTCGTGGCCGTTTGTATACACGTGCCCGCTCACAAGAACCTACATCCCGACCGTGGCTGGTATGTCAAGCCTGAAAACGGTCAGACGAAACTGTATCAAATGCTCCGGCGGCATGAAGACCGCGTGGTTGCCTTGATGCACGGGCACTTCCACAACGGCATCCGGGGCTGGGACGACCACGGGGCTTTGCATGAAATCTGTTTCCCGTCCGCGCTCTACAATTTGGATCGGAAGTTGGAAGATCAAAAGGCACCTGGTTACAACCCGGCGGAGTTTCGACCTGGTTTCACGCTAGTTACCATCGAAGCAGGCGTAATGGACTTGACGTATAAACCTGTCGGTGCGGATGAAGCCGTCTCGAAAAAATGCAAACTTCCGAGCGCCAGTAGCTCGGCAGCGGAATGATTCGTTGACTGGAACGATATTGAGCGGGGTATCGTGGTCGCAGAGTTCGACGAAAGGATTACTTACGCGGGAGATTCGCATCTGATTACTGTTGCACCAACCGGCGCGGGCAAAGGGCGTGGTGTGATCATTCCGAATCTGTTGAACTACCGTGGACCAATTGTCGTGTTTGATCCCAAGGGCGAAAACTACATGACCACCGCGCGTCGGCGGCGTGAAATGGGGCAGCAAGTCGTCAAACTCGATCCCTTTGGCGTCGTTGATGGCAAGTCCGATTCGTTCAACCCGCTCGACATTTTCAATTTGCAAAATGTCGACCTCGAAAGCGACGCACAAATGTTGGCCGAATTGCTTTCGACCGGGATCACCGGATTCAAGGAACCGTTCTGGGATGTCAGCGGCGGTGCCTTGCAGAGCGGCGTGATTGCTCATGTCGCCTCGATGCCCGAGGAGCAGCGGCAGTTAAGTTCGGTCCGTGACCTGTTGATGGCTGATGATACGGTCTACAAGTTGGCGGTCGTGTTGGACACCGTGGGCAAGACGATGAACAAAATGGCACACGATGAGATCGCTTCGTTTTTGCAGATGCCGGAACAGACGCGCGGCGGCGTATTGGCGACGGCCAACTCCTATCTCAAATCGATCCTCAGCGACCGTGTGGTCCGCACGCTGCAAAAGTCATCCTTTGATCTGCAAGACGTGGTTGATGGCAAGCCGCTTTCGATTTATTTGATCGTCCCGCCTGACAAACTCCGGAGCCATCGCGCGGTCGTGAAACTTTGGGTCGGGGCGTTTTTGAAAGCCATCACCAGCCGACAATTCATACCAGAGCAAAAGACACTTTTCATGCTCGACGAGTGCGGGCAACTTCAGAATTTCCCGTTCCTGGAAACAATCATTACGCTTTGTCGTGGTTATGGCGTACAGTGTTGGACCTTTTGGCAAGACTTGGCACAGCTTCAGCACTGGTATCCCACGAGTTGGAAGACGATCCTCAACAACTGCGGCGTCGTTCAGACGTTTGGCATCAACAACCGCGACATGGCAACCCAGTGGTCTGGTTATTTGGATCATGGACCAAGTCAACTTCGTGAACTCAGTTCGGATCAACAAGTCATCTCGATCCATGGACAAGACGAGCGCGTGGCGACGCTATTCGATTACTTGACGGACAAGCCATTCGCAGGCCGGTTTGACCCAAACCGATTTTTTCAAACACCGATGCAAAGATTGAAGTCGAGTCGGTCAATAAAGCCTGATGGTCCATCGCCAGATTCGGAAATTACAATCGTAAGCCAACCGGTTTGATGGTCAGGAGATTCTATCGCTATCAGCCCCAGTGAACCCTCAAGCGGACTGCGTGATCGTATTGGAATCGATCCGGTAACGCTTGTGTGGCCGATTAAGAGCGAGCAAGCTCTCAAAAGATATATTACGTCAAGACAAAAAAGAAGCCGATGACCTCATTCCCAAAATGATCATCGTTGCCGCGACCAATGTGAGCCCAATGCCAGACACGGGAAGTGATCGGCCAGCTTTTGTTCCCAAGTAGGCACCACACGCCAGGCCAACGATGCTGGCAAGCGCAATCGTGATCGTGGTGAGAATAATGCGGATCTCGAACCACCCATTCCGCCCGGACAAGATTGCCGCAATGCCTAGAAGCGCGCTCAGCAATACGGACGCCACGAGCGAATATAGAAACGCTTTCTTTACCGGAAATGCTTCGGCACTATTCATCGTGTTGTGATTCCCCTTTAAAGTCATCATTGTGAATTGTAGGTGACTTCGCTGTTTTCGACACCTCGCAGGCCCTCCGCTTTCTTGCTTCTGATCGACATCACTTCACTCGATTTCGTTCCGTTTCGTCTTGGTCATCATAATCAGGTGCCACATTCCAAGAGAAACTCCCAAAGCAAATCCAAGCAAGGTCAGGAACTGAGTTTCCAGTTGGTTGTCGAGCCAAATTCCCGCCAATCCCGGTAGGACCATTTCCAGAACGACGGTTGTGATCTTGGAAACCCAATTCATCGCTTCTGCCATCCAAGAAAGGTCCGGCGCTAACGTCCGCAATTCTTGAACGACAAATAGAGCATCCCGGTCGTCCTCGCGACGGGACAAGATCAGCGTGTGACTCCTCAATTCTCGCTCTAGCTTCCCAAGACGTTCTGCGATTGCGAGTTCGCTTTCTTCCTCGAACATCTCAGAAACTCTGCCAATGAAGACTTCTCGTTTTCCGTCCCTAAACGGAAGCTCGTTCAGCTCTTCTCTGATGTGGTTGATGTCAAGCACGAACGCACTTGTTTCCTCGCATGCTTGGGGCAAATTACGACCCGTAGATCGTGTTATGGGTTCGATGGCAGGTAACGAAGGTCGTACACTTTGACAGGTCTTTCAACCGAGCTGCGCCAACGTAGGCGCAGGCGCTTCTCAGCCCGCCGGTGATTTCCTGAATTGTGTCCTTGACCGGACCTTTGTACGGGACGACGACTTCTTTTCCTTCTGAGGCACGATAATCCTTTGGCCCGCCAGTATACTTGTCCATCGCCGACCCACTGGACATGCCGTAGAACTTCATGCCGACTTTCCGTCCGTCCTCCTCAATCCATTCACCCTGACACTCGTCGTGGCCCGCCAACATGCCGCCCAACATGACGAAGTCGGCGTCGGCCGCAAAGGCTTTGACGACATCGCCCGGCATTCTGCAACCACCATCCGCACAGACGTGACCTCGCAGACCGTGAGCTGCGTCGGCGCATTCGATGATGGCGGAAAGCTGCGGGTATCCAACGGCCGCTTTCACGCGGGTCGTGCAGACACTCCCCGAGCCGATGCCAATCTTCACGATGTCGGCGGCACCGGAGATGATCAGCTCTTGGACCATTTCGGGCGTCGCCACGTTGCCAGCCATGATCGTCACGTCCTGAAACGCCTCTCGCACTCGTTTCACTCGATCCACAAAGAATTTCGTGTACCCATTGGCGGCATCCACGCAGACGAAGCGGAGAGTCGCCTTTTTCATTACCGTCTCCAGCATTTGAAAATCGTCGTCCTTGATCCCCACCGTAAAAAACGTACACGCTTGGTGGGCTTCGTTGTTGAAGAAATCAAACAGGTCGGATTCACTGTAATACTTGTGGAGACAAGTCATCATTTCGGGACCGAGCGCCCGCGCCATGGCCATTGTGCCAACGGTGTCCATGTTGGACGCCACAATCGGGATTCCCTTCCAGGTCGCCTTGCTGTTCAGAAATGTGTATTTCCGTTCGAGCACAATCGCCGAACGACTGGGCGCTTCAGAACGCTTGGGTCGAATCAGTACGTCATCGAAATCGAGTCTCGGCTCGTGATCAATTCTCATCGGGGATCTATCCTTTCGGTGCTTGTAGTGGGCGCGGCCATTCTACCACTGTCTGTCCGAGACTGGCAGCATTGGACTTTCGCCCGGGCAAACAGAGCAGAATGAACTCGGAATTTTGTTGCGGGGGAAGACCAAGCGTTCTTTCCACAGCATGGGCCGTGACTGCAAGCTCGATGGCCTTTCTCACGCAGCCTTTGACAATGTTTTCCCGACGACCTTCGTGATTTCTTACTTCACACAATGTCACGCAAAGGAGACGACCGCATGATCGTAGGCAAATGGAAACTCTTCGACGGTGAACAAGACGGGCAAGACCTTTCAGCTGCCGACTGCCAGCAATCGACACTCGATATTGTTGGCAACGAGCATACGGTCAATTTGGGCGACGAAGAGTTAAAAGGTGCGCACACGCTCAACTCGGATCAAAGTCCGATGACCATTGACTCGACCGATACGGCAGGACCGTTCGCCGGACAGAGTCTGCTCGGCATATTCAAGGTTGAGGACGACATTTTCACCGTCTGCTTTGCTGCCCCCGGAGCTGACAGGCCGACTGGGTTCACCACCAAGGACGGCAAAGCGACGATTCTGCATCGATGGAAGCGGCAAGTGGGTTAGGCAGCCGAATCGAGTGGCGATGAATCGCCGCCGATGAACGCGATGCTATGGAAACCCACGAGAGGAGTTCGAGAAGCTGGCGGATGCCCATGATGCGATTGAACCCGACAATAGGTGATCCGTGACAGACGAGGCAGCAACATCCGTCAATACATGGTTCGTTTATATTCTGCGATGCGCTGATGGTTCGCTCTACACGGGAATCGCCAAGGATGTGAACCGACGGCTCGATCAACATAACGCAGGCACGGCTTCGCGCTACACCCGCAGCCGATTGCCAGTCACTCTGGAATATCAGGAAGAACCCACGACCAGCAGCAAGGCATTGAAGCGAGAGTTGGCGATCAAAGCACTGTCAAGGAAAGCGAAAGAGTCACTCATCCGGTCCGGCAGATGAGGCGTCAACAGGAACCACCGTTCAGTTAAGACCTGGACCGAATTTGCGGTGATTGCCTTGGTGGCAACCAGCCAACCAAACTCTATGTCAAACAACGATCATGCCCCGGCAGACCTTTGATGCAGTTTGATGTCCGATGACAAAACTCCGCGATCCTGGCTTCGATGACAGAACTGTCCCAGCAATGTCAGAAAACAAAATCGTTGTCTGGGGTGCGGTCTTGCCGTCAGCTATGGCAATCTTCGTCTTTCTTGTCGCCGGACTGATCGTCAACGCTGGTACCGCTTACGCGAGCTTAGGCCGCATCGGGCTAGTGTTCGTCAG
>CAYFJO010000602.1:0-5987 GCA_964343305.1 uncultured Pirellulaceae bacterium
GGCTGAACAGAAAATTGTGGCGGACTTCGCCCAGCATGCGTTCGATCAACTGGAACCGGTCGCCGTGATCGTGACCGGCATTGGCGAGTTCTTCGCTGTTGACCACGTGGCACTCAAAGCAGCGCTTGACAAGCTGATAAATGTTCGCCGAGCGGCAGACGTTGGCGGCATCCAGCTTTGATTGACGTTTCTCGTAGTGCTCCAGTGTTTCTTGCTCGCGACGCGTGCCGAATGCCCCGTACGACGCGTGATAGTTCAACCAGCCGTCTTGGCCGCCGGATGCACCGTGACATGCCTCACAGGAAACTCCGGCGACGACACCAACGTGGCCCGATGGTTTGACTTGCGGGGTCGCATGGCACTCGGTGCACAGCGAGTTGCGGGCGATGTCCGCCGGGCGGATGCCGAGCTTGCCGGCGTACTCACGCGCGGAATTGGCCGTGCGCAAAAGATCGAAGGCGCGCGTTGCGTGCTTGGTCACGAGCCACGATTGGACTTCCATCTTGTGACAGTCGATGCATTTCTCGTGGCCTTCGACTTTCGCGGGATCGATCGGCGAACTTGCTTTGGAGCGGGCGGGCAGCTTCTCCTGAGCCGATCCGCAGATGAGTCCGAAACCGGCCAGCATTACGATCGGCAGCACGAAACTCACTAGAGCGTATTTCAAAACCGTAGCTGCACTCGCCAGAGGGCGGACAAACGTCGAAAAAAACCGCGTTCTGGCGAACGCAGCTACGACGAAAACAGGTTTTGAAATGCGCTCTAAGAAATGTTTGGTCAAAGCACTTCCTTGTCAGCCTTGGTGGGGTTCGCCCTTGGCTTTTGACGGAACGTCGATTGAATCGGGCAGCTTGCTGCCATCCTTCTGTGCGGCCGCAAACGCCTTGGCCGCTTTGGCAACGGCCGCCGCCGCGGCCGTGTAGAGTCTTTGATCGCCGTCCGTGATTTCGCGAAGTGAACTCTTATCCATATCATCGACGATTACCAGCACGGGCTTGAGGTCATCGAACTCCAGGTCTTCCAATTCGTCCTTAACATCCAGGATCCGGTCGTTGGCTTCGTCGCCCATTGTTCCTCGTTTCGTGGAAGATGCCATCGACCGGCATCGCAAACTCACTTCCAAATCAGCGAGTTGGCCGACGACGAACATCAAACGCTTGCGGGCTTCGACCGTGCGTCCCTCGCCGTTTCGATGCGCGTCCAGCCAATTGGTCGGCGACTCGGCGTTCTTTGACCGGTCTAGCAGAAAGTTGTGCCGCACTTCGCCTTGCGACCATTCGACAAATTCGAAACGCGTGCTGATCGGGTGCCCAGCTGCGACCAATTTCTCGTTGGGTACCAAGTGACAGTTCAGACAGTTTTGTGCGATCTCGAACGCGTCCGCCGAGCGATTGAGTCCGGCGGCCTTGCAGGCCGCGTCGCGTGATGCCCGATGCTCGGCCGTTTCCTTGAGCCGGTCCATCATCAAGTCGGCCATTTTGGTGTTGCGATCGACCTTGCGACCAACTCCAAATTGAAAATGGTGGCGAAACCAACCGTCCTTCCCGCCAGCTCCACCGTGACAGGACTCACACGAATTCCCTTGGTTGATGATGAATTCATCACCCCGTTTGATTTGCGTTCCGTGGCATTGCGTACAGGCCGAGTTGCCCTTCAGATTGGTGACTCCGAGGGCCTTGGCGAACCCGGCAGCCTTGGGGTGGTCCAACAGTTTCCAAGCATTGAGATTGTGCGACGAGTGTTCCCAGGCGTCGAATTCTGACTGATGACAAATCTTGCAATAGTCACGCCCCACAACGATTTCGGGGGCAGACGTTTGCTGCCCAGCGACTGGTCCACAGAATATCGCGGAGACAGCGAACATGCTCAGGGTCAAAGCAAATCGACGAACGGCTTGGCTCATGTGGTTCACTCCTAAGTTGATTTTAATCTAGTGCATTTACGCATCAAGCACGACATCGCCGTCCGGTGCGGCGATGCAGGTCAAGCAACTGCCGTCCTCCAAATCCGCACCGTGTTCGGTCACGTAGGTAACTTGCCCAGATTTCACGGCCACAACACACGTTCCACAGTTTCCCGCACGACAACCAGAATCGATGTTCACACCTTTTGCATTGGCAAAATCGAGCAGGTTTTCCGACGATGGCTCCCAGGCACATTCAACGCCGGATTTGGCGAACGTGACTTGGCAAGCAACCGCGGTGTCTTGATCCGGCTTGGGTTGGTGAAACGCTTTGCTGACGGTTGCCGGGCCGAACGCTTCGGTCAAGATCGCATTCTCCGCAACGCCCCATTCAATCAATTGCTGGTTCAACGTTTCCATCATACCGGGTGTCCCGCAAAGATAGAACTCATAGTTGGTCGATGGCAAATAACTCTTCACCAATTCAATGGTGACCCGGCCCGTATTGTGAAACTCACTTCCTTCGCCGGACATGTCCTCCGGCGCGGGCTGGCTGTAGCTGACGATCAATCGAAGATTCGCGTGGTTCTCGACCAGCTTTTCAAGCTCCTCCCTGAAGGCATGGGACGCTCGATCACGAACGCCGTAAAAAATCAGCAATTCGCGGCCAGAACCGCACTCGGCAACCGTCTTGACCATGCTCAAGATGGGCGTGATCCCAACGCCCCCCGCGATTAACACGGCCGGTCGTTCCCTTTGCGGGTCAAGATAAAAATGTCCGCGAGGTGCTTGGACGTCAACGATCGCTCCCTCGTCCAACTGTTCGTGGAAAAAATTTGACACGAGTCCGGGCGGTGCCAGCGGCGCATCGCGTGGCGGCATGACACGTTTGATGGTGACGCGGTAACATTTCGAATCGTGACAATCCGACAGTGAATAACAACGAACAACCGGTTTGTCGCGGCCAGGGACTTTCAATCGAAACGTCAGATATTGGCCCGCTTTGAAACGAGCTAGCGCTTTGCCGTCGTGCGGCTCCAAGTAAAATGAGACGATTCCCTCAGCTTCGGCGATCTTGCGCACGATCTCGAATTTGCGATAGCCGTTCCAGGCCAATCCCGAAGTTTCGCGCTGTCGCCGAGCCACGTTGATTCGTTCGTTCAACAATTGCAACGAGAGTGCGTCGCGCTCGCGTTGTGAGGCCGCGCGTTGGAGGCTCGAAACCGTGTAAACGCCAAGCCGCAAGACCACCAGGCCGACCGCCACGATTCCTAATGGCAAAACAATTACTTCCACGCAAAAAACCCCCGCGGGTTATAATGGCGATCGGTCAGAAGGAAGATACCGTAGTGGGATTCGCCAGAATTCCCTGAGCACAAGGAATTCTGGCGAATTCCACTACGTCCGGTGTGAACTCATTGACCGATCGCCTAATGGTGCCGATGCTGGATTTGCCAACGCAGCGGCGGATAGCACAATTGCCCTGATTTTACATAGCAAACCGTGCCGTTTACTAGCCGACAAGGCGATTTGCGAATAAAACTCGGAGGGGTGCTGTGGAATCGCCGCCAGGAATGGAGTTTACATCTTGGCCCAGAGAATTGTGGTGGTTTTAGTTTTCCCGCGCGAGTTTTGTAGGCCGGAACAAGCTGTGCGCAGTTCCGGCATTGATAACTCGCCGGAACTGCGCACAGCTTGTTCCGGCCTACATTTGGTTGCGGCCAAAGGCTGCGACGTTTGAACATGCGAATCGAAACGATTGGGTTTTGATGAGTCTGAACCATAAAACGAAATTGAATGCCGAACCTCGCGACACCCATTGCGAGGACAAATATGCCACGACGAAGAAGTCCGTCGGCTCGGTGTCGCCAACCGTTTTGCTGAACGGGCCCACCGGATTTCCCTTTTCGTTTGGACGCTATGAAGTGCTGCAGTTGCTCGGCGAAGGTACGATGGGCGCGGTCTACCTGGCACGCGATACCCGACTGGATCGAAAGGTCGCCATCAAGATCCCCAAGTTCGACATGGGCAGCATAGAGACGATCGAGCGTTTTCAACGCGAAGCACGCGCGATGGCCACAACGCATCACGCCAATCTTTGTCCCGTGTACGACGTAGACCAGCACCAAGGCACTCACTTTCTGACCATGGCGTTCATTGATGGACAAACGCTTAACAAGTATCTCGATTCAGGCAAACCGATGCCCACAAACCGCGTGGCAAAGCTGGTTCAAAAACTGGCACTTGCCATGCAAGCTGCCCACCAGGCCAACATTGTTCATCGCGACTTGAAGCCGGCGAACATCATCATCAACAACGACAACGAGCCGGTCATCATGGACTTTGGTCTGGCGCGGCTGCACGGGCAAGATTCCGGTTTGACAGAAGACGGATTGATGTTGGGGACGCCAGCTTACATGAGTCCCGAACAAGTGAAAGGTGATCGAGACGAAGTGGGACCTGCCAGCGACATCTACAGCCTTGGCGCGATCATGTACGAAATGCTCGCCGGCCGCATTCCGTTTGACGGAACGATGGGCGAAATCCTTGAACAGATCATCACCCATCAGCCCTACTCACTCTCGGCAATCAACGCCGATGTCGACCGCCAATTGGAGAGTATCTGCTTCAAAGCGCTGTCGAAGGAACCCCGTGATCGATTTTCAACCGGTGGAGAATTTGCGGCCGCGTTGGGTGAGTTTCTTGGTTCCACCGAGGGCTTCGACAATGCAACCGGCACGAAGGCCTCGCGCAGTCTTGCCAAGGGCCACCACCGGAGTTTGATCGATTTGATTGATCGGGTCCGCACGATGTGGACTCGGGGCGAGTATTCGGCGGCCTTGCCCATCCTCGAAGCCATCGCCGCCGTCCAAGATCCCGAAGCGGAGAAGTACACGTCTTGGGCCCGGCAGGAATTGCCCAGTGTGCGGAAAGCACTGGCATCGTCTTCGAGCGATATGAGCCTCGACATGGACATTTGGAGCGACGACTTTGTCAGTTCGGCGGCAAGTCCCACGCCCACGTTTGGCTTGCCGGTCGCGCCGGAAAAACCGGAGGAAATGCCCCGCTGGGTACTGTGGCTGATCCCGGTGCCGGCGGTGGTCATTTTGTTTCTCGTTGTGCTCATCGTCTCTTCGAATCGAACGGCGCCGACTCCATCCGAATCGACAACGAGCGCCGTCGCACCCAGAGTCGATCGCAAAGATCCCGCGGAGGTTGCGGAGAATCGCGGTGAAAACGAGTCACCCGATCCCGCCGATCAACCCCCAGATGTCGACACGACGCTCGCGCCGGAACCACAACAAGAAATCCAAGACGAAGCAGCGAGCGAAGTCAGCAATGAGCCCGAGTCAACGGAAGCGACCATCGAGCCAACGATCACGACGACACCGAATGATGAGCCGTCGCCTGTCGAATCGCCTTCGGGATCAATTACGTCTTCCGAACGTCCCATGCCTGGATCACTGGGGCTACCACCACCGCCAAAGTCAGCCGACCAAGTATTGAAACGCCACGATGCGAATGGCGACGATATCTTAACCCTAGAAGAAATCCCGTCTGAGCATCGTCATCATCTCATGCGAGCCGACTCGAATCGAGATGGAAAACTGACAAAATCGGAACTTGACAAATTCCTTAAGGAATTCCACTCGCAACGTCCACCTCGATGATTGATGTGGATGGATCAATTATTCTGCAATTCGCGGCGATTGCATCATGTTCGTCACGACTGGCAGATGTCCTACCAGCGATGGATCTGATAGAGCAGCGCGAGCGCCGAATTTTTTTGGCACGAATCCCGAATCCACATCACAACGGCGCGGCGTTCCAGTCGATGTCTACGTTCTGACAACGGAACGGAAGATGTGTTCTCTGTGAGTATGAGGCTCCGATGAAATCGATTGGAACGACCGCACTGATTCTCTCGACTTTGATTCTTCTAACAAGCGTCGCGTCTGCCGGACACAGGCAGCGGATGTCAGAAAAGAAAGCTTACGACACGATTCGCGCGAGTCTTCATTTGCACTTGTACGACGTGGCCGCTGACACTCCATCTTCCGATTCTAATTCGTACGAGCGATCG
>CAYFJO010000603.1:0-4007 GCA_964343305.1 uncultured Pirellulaceae bacterium
GGTGCGAGGATTTCCAACGCTCGTCGCAGGCCGCGAGCAAACTGTCGTTCAAGATCGTTGCGTGCGATCTGGGTGACTTGAAAATCTTGTAATACGAACGGCGACTCATCGCGGACGGTCGCGTCGGAGATCCGCATCCGCACTTTGACGGCTTTGTACTCAAACGTCATCGTCTTCGCATCGTCAGCAAAGCGAACGAAATACTCATCCTTGACCGACCAGGTCTTGGCTTGGTCGTCATACTTTGGATTCGTCAAGCTGGTCAGCATCAGCGAAAGCATGTTGGTGTCGCCGGTCAGCAACGGCAGGTAAACTCCCACCATGCTCCCTTGACCAGCCATTCGCTGAATCAAACCGCCGGGTGCGAGGTGATCCGTTTTGGAAACTTTGCCTTCGCCGACGTACGCCGTTTTGTGCAGCGGCAATAGGAGCGCCGTTCGATCGGGCCGCCGTTGGATCTTGATCCAGTACTCCTTGTGCCGGGCTTCAAAGTTACACGTTTCCGCGCCGCTTTGGTCGAGCACCAGCGTGACCGATTGCGGCTTGTCTTTGACTTCGAAATCAATCTGGATGTCACAGCGATAAGCCATCGTCTTGCCAGCAAGGCAATCGACAAAAGGCTGCAATGATTTGGAAAGTCGTTGGACATCCTTTTGCGGCGCGGCAGAAGCCGTGCCAAAAAGAAAAACAAAGACACACGTCAGCGTAAATCGAGAAGTACGAATCATTCCTTTGATCTCCCTTAATTCATGGCTAGCAGAATAGTGCTGCATAAAGTCAGCGATGAGAACCGTGCGGATTATACACCCCGATCACTCTTTCCGCAGGGCAATTTGTTGTCCGATCTTCTGTAGCTTGGGTCTCCGACCTCACCATTACCCACCTTTCGCACCACCGACCCTGTGTCGCTGGACGAGTGATTGAATGGCTACCAACGCGAAACACACGAGGTTTTTGGCTCCACCGACCCTGTGTCGGTGGAGCCGCGACTGCCCCGCTAGCCACGTGAGTCGTCGCTCCACCGACGCGGGGTCAGTGGAGGCGTGGTCGAATTGGCTGTTTCGTAGCTTGCCAGTCATTTCTCCACCGACGCGGGGTCGGTGGAGGAAAAAATGTGGGTAATCGAGAGGTCGCCGACCCGCCCTACAGCTTCTGTTACGTGGCCGTCACTACGCAAGTTCGTTTACTCCGCTGGTTACGAATCAGCTTTTGTTTTTTCATCCGGCACAATCGGAATGGTGGCGTTGACCCCCAGAGCGGCGAGGCCCGAGATGCAAAAAGCGATCGCGCAGGTGATGAACGCCAGATTCCAGTTTTGATGGGGAGCTTCGCCAACGATCCAAATCAAGACTGGCGGTGTCACGGCCGCGCCCAGATTGCCCCACATGTTGCCCCAACCAAGCACGGATCCGACATGTTTGCCGCCGACGTCCTGCATGAACGCCCACGACGCGCCAGTTCCCAAGTCGGTCGAAAACGCCACTACGGAAAACGCAGCCACGGCCAGCCACGGCGACGGTTCAAACAGGCAACAGATATATGCTGCCATAGCGATGAATCGCGATAGCGACATCGGCAAAGCCCTCCCCCAACGAAGCCCGACGACGCGCACCATCAAATCCGTCAACTTTCCGCCCAACAACATGCCGAACCAACCAACGACCAGCGGTGTGAACGCCATCACGCCGCGCTGCTCGACCGGCACTTCATGGACCGTCGCCAGATAACGCGGTAGCCAGGTGACCAGGAACACCCAACCGACATTGGTACACCATTGCATCAAGCAGTTGAGCCACATGCTGGTGCTGGAAAGCAAATAGGACAGCGGAACTTTGCCAACTTCGCCGTCAGGGCTGCCGGAGGTGGCAGGTCGACCTACTTGAATCTCATCTTGCTCCGCTTCGTTGCACGCAGGATGGTCCACCGGACGATCTCGCACTACCCACCAAAAGATCAGTGCCACAAAAATGCCAACCACGCCGTAGCTCAACATCACATAACGCCAACCCTTGCCATAGATTTTTCGGATGGACTCTGGATACACGGCTTCCAACGCCAGACGATTCAATCGCTCGATTTGGTTCCGCGTGAGTTGGCTACGATCCTGGCGGGCCAATCTTTTGGCTTCCTGCGAGAGAGGCAGCGAATGGAGTTCATCGGCCGTGAACAAATCCGGTTTTCGCAACGCAATCGCTAGATCGGTGACAATCGCGTTGATGTCAACGTTTTGTGGCGTTGGAATAGACACTGCGGCGATGCCTTTCTTCGTTCCTTCTTTCTTCGCCTCGGCCCTTGCTGCTTCCAGGGCTTTATCATAGGCAGATGCCGTTCGATGAATGTCTTCAACTGGTCGGCCGGTAAGCTGACCCAAGATGTGATGGCCAACCGTGTAGGTAATGTCCTCTTCTTTCGCCTGCGGTTCATTTGCTGACCCGCCTTTGCCGAACGTCATTTCGTGGCAAAGCCGCGGCACGTCGAGCAGGTCGTCGGATTTTGGAATGGACGAAACGCTCGCAGGGACGAACTGCACGATCAATAGCGCCGTGAGAATGGGTGCCAGTGCGCCGCCGATTCGTCCACCGAATGCAATAACGCTGCTTGCCGAACCACGTCCGGAGAACGGCACCCACTTGCTGACCAGGTTGGCACTCGTCGGATATGCACCAGCTTGACCGATGCCGAAACCCAGTCGCAAGAACAGCAACGCGCTAAAGACGCTGGCCGCGCCGGTCAGTCCCGTGAACAAAGACCACAACAGGATGTAGATCGTCAGCATCATGCGTCCGCCGAATCGGTCGGTCAGCCAGCCTGACGGGACTTGCCCCAGCGCGTACGTCCAAAAGAAGGCGCTGAGCATCCAGCCGACTTGCGTGTCGGTCAGTCCCAAATCTTCTTTGATGAATATCTCGGCAAACGAAATGCAAAACCGATCGAGATACAACAAAACCGCCATCAACATCGTGACGGCGACAACCCGGTATCGAATATAACTGGCAGGCATGAGCATCCTTGGAGGGGGGCGGCTAGGTCGCTGCAAATCGCGCCACCGCATCGCGATCCAAATCGATTCCAAGTCCCGGTTTGTCGGGGATCTTTAAGCAACCATCGTTATCAAGCGTGAATGGCTCGGTGATGATGTCCTCGATGTAAGGCGCGGGGGTCAAGTATTCGACGTATTTGGCGACGGGAATCGCCGCCGCGAGATGCAAGTCGGCCGCCAGTCCGATCGCGGTATTCCAACCGTGGCTGACAAAGCCGATGTTGTGATCCTGCGCCATCCAGGCGATCCTCCGAGCTTCGGTCAATCCGCCGCACTTGGTTGCGTCCGTTTGGACAATGTCGAGCGCCCCGCGCTGGATCCACGGCATGAACGATTGTCGCCGCGTCAAGACTTCACCGCCCGTGATGGGAACGGGCGAATGCTCTCGCAGACGAATGAACCCCTCGATGTCATCCGGCGGCAAGGCCTCTTCGAACCACCCAACGTTGTACTCGGCCAGCATCTGCGAAGTTCTCAACGCCCATTTATATCCGTGCGGCCAAAACTGTTCGCTGCCACCCGCGTCGACGAGAATGTCGATCTCTTCGCCGACCGTGTCCCGGGCCGTCTTCACGAGCAACTCGTCGAACTTCGCATCCCGCCGGCCAAACGGACGCCAACCCAGTTTGATCGCCCGAAATCCACGAGAGACGACGGCGGCAAGATTCTCAGCCAACGGTTTCGGCTCATCAAACAGAATCGACGCGTAAGGTTTGATCTTTCGCCGATAGTAGCCGCCCAGCAAACGCGCGACAGGCTGCCCAGTAACTTTGCCAAGCAAATCCCACAGGGCGATATCGATCCCCGAGATGACATGTTCCAACGTCCCGCCGCGACCCTGCCAAAAACTGCTTTGCCGCAATTTCTCACTGACTCGCTCGGGCTCAATCGCCGATTCGTTCTGCCAATGTTGTCGAAGCGTTTCGACGCCCGCTTCGACCAACGCGGCATTCGTAAACACGCTGCC
>CAYFJO010000603.1:4107-5975 GCA_964343305.1 uncultured Pirellulaceae bacterium
CTGAACCCGTCCACGATCGGATCGATTGCCAAGCGTGCCGCATTGATGAAGTGGGCAATCAGGTCTTTCGGGTCTTCGTCGCCAACGGCGAAGCGAATCGTGGTCGGGCGGATACCGCTTTCGGCGAGGGCGGTTTCGTCTAGCTCCGAATGGGTTGTCAGCGCGGGGCAACTGATGATAGTGTTCGATTGGCCGAGGCTGATCATGTGGGCGAACGTTGGGGATAACGTGTCGAAGAAGCGTTGGAACGCCTGGCGTGGAACGTCGTCCATGTCGATCGTGAACAGCGGGGCGGGCAGGCCGAAGCGGGAGAGTTTTTCTCGCAGGGCGAAGTTTGCGTTGGAAGGAAGGGCACTGCAATGGACGTTGATTTTGGGATGGGCATCGAAGAAGCGGGCCAAGATCTCGGTGTTGATGCACTTGGCCAACATGCGCACGGTCAACGTCTTCATGCCTTGGATCACTTCGTAGGCCGAGTCGGCGTTGAGGAACGCGCCTTTGACGTAGTACACGTTCCAGAACATCGTTTCGTTCCACTGCCGGCCGGCGGCGGATTCGCCTTTGGGGATGAACATGTCTTCGTTGCGAGCGATGACGACGCCGGCAATCGTGGAACCCGTGCCCGACAAATCCTTGGTGTAGCTGTGAATGACAAAGTCGGGACGCTCGTCGGGATCGTCGCGCTGCAGCGGCTGGACAAGGAATGGCGTGCCGACCGTTGAATCGACAATGACGCGAGCATCCACCTCGTGTGCCCGCCGGCAAATCGCCGGAACATCAAGGAAGTCGCCATGCGGGTTACAAGGCGATTCGAGATAGACGTACACGCGCCGTCCGGCAGCGAGCCGATCCGCATATTGTTCTTGGACACCTCGCCAGCAGGCTTCGAATTCGTCAACTCCGTAACCATCGAACGTCTCGACAGCGATTTCCAAGTTGCCTGGCTTGGCGTACCAATCGTGAATCAACTGGTGAGCGCCGCCGTAGATGTTGCGACTGCTGATCAACACGTCGTCACGGCCCAGCACGTGCGCTAACACGCCGTCGATCGCTGCCATGCCGCTGCTGAAATTCCAGGCGAAGTATTCACTTGCGTATGGTCCGGCTTCGAGGTCGACCACATAATTTGCCAGCGAAACGGACGTCGGGTTCAACAACCGCGAGTAGATTTCCAACAACAGCTCTTTGCCTTTGAAAGCATCTTCAATCCATTCGGCGCAGGCGTAGACGTACGTCGCTGTGCGAGCAATGACTGGCGTGGCGGAAAACAGCGCGGTGACATTGTCGAAAACGGCGTAGGGACCTTTTGCCGTCTGCGTCGAGTAGCTGTAGTTCAACGACTGGTAGCTGCGACGAAATGAATGCTGGAGCGTGTCGAGCAGTTTTGCGAGTTGGAACGACAGGAACTTTTTGGCGTTGAACCAGGCGATGCGATCCGCGCGATCGAGCCCGTTCATCGAGTCGATCGTGTGACTCCACAGTTGCTCCAGGTCGGAGTTGGTTTCGTACATGCGATCCGTGATGCGCAGCAACGTCTTGCCGAAGTCGCTGTCAGCATCGATGCCGAAGTGAGCGAGCTGCTCTTCGGCCAGGGCGGCGGCGTTGTCGGCTTGCGTGGTGTTGCGCAGCGGTGATAGTTTTCTCATCGAGACTGAATTCTTTTTCACGTCGATCGCTCCTTGACTGAATCCCCGATCCAATTGTTCGCACAATTGCCCTCGTAGGGCAAGCGTCCTCGTTTGCCGAAACGTACAAGCGGGGACGCTTATGCTACGAAGCTGGCGGTCGCTATACTGCACACATGGACCATCTCTGCCGCGGCCAGTAGAAAATGTCCTCGTTTAACGCCGAGCCGGCAGGCGACGGCT
>CAYFJO010000604.1:0-5955 GCA_964343305.1 uncultured Pirellulaceae bacterium
GAGAAAAATCATTTATCAACACCGGAAATACCCCCGGGTGTCCGAAAAATACTGCAACGATTGGAGCATCTTATCCAACTCGCTGCCTAGAAGTGCGAAAGTCCAACTAAATCGCTTCACTAAAAAACACGTTGCTCCCGTTCTGGTACAATCAGCGCCACGTTAGCAGAATTACGGAAGGAATCACGGGACCATCAATTGAGGCGAAAGGTTTGAGCATGACTAGAATTCAAGGAACAACGCTTCGAGCAGCATTGTTGTGGATGGTTGCTGGCTTGATACTAATCCAGGCGAATTTCACTCTTGGCGACGATTGGCCGCAATGGCGTGGTCCAGGCCGCGACGGCCAGTGGCGGGAAAGCGGCATTATCGAGCGTTTTGAATCCGATGAAATCGAACTGCGATGGCGCATGCCGATTTCGTCGGGCTACTCCGGGCCGACCGCCGCGGATGGGCGCGTGTACGTGACCGATCGAGTCGTGGAACCATCGCAAATTGAACGCGTACATTGCTTCGATGCGAAAGGCGGACAAAGCCTCTGGTCCCATTCTTATCCGGCTCCCTATGAGGGCATTGGATACGATGCGGGACCACGTGCATCCGTCACCATTGAGGATGGCCGTGCTTATGCGCTTGGCGCAATGGGGCATCTTCATTGCTTGGACGCGGGAACAGGACACGTGCTTTGGAAGAAAGACCTGAATGCAATCTATAGCATCCAACATGAAGAGCGTACGAAAAATCGCATGCCGATATGGGGTATTGCCACCTCGCCGCTGGTCTATGAGGATCTCTTGATTCTGCATATTGGCGGCAGGGATGGTGCGTGTGTCGTGGCACTGGACAATAAGAATGGCGACGAGGAGTGGAGAGCACTGCGAGACCGAGCGTCCTATTCATCGCCGATTCTAGTTCGCCAGACTCAAAGAGATGTCGTCGTCTGTTGGACCGGTGACAGTGTCTCTGGACTCGACCCGGAAAGTGGCAAAGTTCACTGGCGATTCCCGTTCGCGCCGTCGCGGATGCCGATCGGCATTGCAACTCCAATTCTTGATCGTGACCGGATCTTCGTCACGTCGTTTTATGACGGGGCGCTGATGCTGGGGCTGAACCAAGATCGCCTTGCCGTCGACAAAATTTGGCAACAACGTGGCCGCAACGAACGCGAAACTAAGTCGCTGCATTCGATCATCAGCACTCCGTTGATCCAGGACAACTTGATTTACGGCGTCGATAGCTACGGGGAACTGCGATGCCTGGAAGCGGACACGGGCGAGCGTGTCTGGGAAGATCTCACGGCGACTCCCAAAGCCCGCTGGAGTACGATCCACTTTGTCCGCAACGGTGACCGCATTTGGATGTTCAACGAAAGGGGCGAATTGATCATTTCGAAACTCTCGCGCGATGGATTCGAAGAAATTAGCCGTGCCAAACTGCTGTCGCCAACACTTGAGCAGCTACGCCGACGTGACGGTGTTTGCTGGTCGCATCCGGCCTTCGCCGACAAGCACATCTTTGCACGCAATGACAAAGAGATTGTTTGCGCGGATTTAGAAGAATGACAAGGATCTTCATTCCTTGCCTTTGCCGTGCCGCGCCATCCAATCGGCGATCAAGACGAATGCCGCAGCGCCGATGATGATACCCAACACCGCAAGGATTTGGGTCGTGCCCGTGGGCCACGTTGGCTGATAATGCTTCTCGCCAACTTTCAAATCGAATGGCCATAGCTTGGGTAACGCCCCGAAAATAAATCCGGTCATCACCGCCATCGTTGGCATTCGGTAGTCCACAAGTAGTTTACGCAGCAGCTTGCTAAACGACAGCAATCCGATCAGGCAACCCGATCCAACGACGGCAATTGCCAGCAGCGATGCACCAACTTCCTCGCCGTGGACGACGTTCTTGGGCAAATGGGCAACGTGCGAATACGTACCAAGCAGAACCAGGATCATGGCACCACTGATACCGGGCAAGATCATCGCGCAAATGGCCAACGCACCGCAGAAGAACAAATATCCAAGACTGGGCTCCACCGCGCCACTGCCGACATGAAACGTTGTGAAATAGTAAATCGCCAGCGCGCATGCCAATCCCATGGTGGCGCAGACGACTAACTGCAGGATTTGTCCTTGTTCAGGTCTGATCGACCGCGCGACAAGCAACCCGGAAGATAGAATCAAGCCAAAAAACGCTGCCAACACGAGCGGCCGTGTTGATTCGTGTTCCAACAACGTAACGGTAATCGCCAGCATGACTCCGATGCCGACGACAACTCCGCATCCCAACGCGATCAAAAAACGCAGGTCGATGTGTTTGGCCGCCGCTTGCCACGCGCGACCCCGGAGATGTTCGAGCAAGATTCGATCAAAGCAACTAATCGCCGTGACCAATCGGTCGTAGATGCCCAAGATCAAGGCGACTGTTCCACCGGACACGCCGGGCACAACGTCGGCGCCACCCATCAGTGCTCCACAGGCCAGAATTCGCAAATCTGTGCGTGCCCCACCTTCACTCGCGGAAGCAACACCATTGTTGCGTAGTTCTTTAGAAGCTAGATCGTCATCGTAATTCGTGTCCACGTCGGCTCTATTTCAAAGTCAAATGGGGTATGTCACCGCTATATAACGGAAGTCGCACATTGTATCGAATGATCAAATCGAGTGTTACGCCAAAACGTTGCCTATAATTACGAACTCCAAGGAGGACGGCGTTCGGTACGCCAATCAAATTCCCGCCCTGCCTTCCGGCTCGGGCGCTGTTCTATTCACAAGACCTTTCAAGTTGAAGGCAACAGTTCAATGCAAGCTGCCTTGGGCTTGCCGTTCAACGGCGCAGCAGAGCCGCAATCAAATTCGAAATCCGAATATCGAAATCCGAAACAAGTTCGAATTGTGAAAATACAAATGACCAAAACGCCCAGGGACGGCCAGTACGATCTTGAGGAGCGGTTGGTTGAGTTTTGAGCGACCTGATGAACGTCAACGAAGCATCGTCAATCGAGGATCAAGCGTTCGACTTGGACGAAAACAGTCCACCAGGTTCTGTGGTGGGTACCGTTTCGGCGGGTGATCCCGACGTTGGGGCATCACTTTCGTTTGCCAGCACTGGCGCGTCCGGCGTGGCCTTGTTTGACATTAGCAGTGCCAGCCCAATCACGGTGGCACCAGGAGCCTTATTGCACTACGAAGCCGTAAATAGTCACACGCTTGACTCCCGCCGGTCAGTGATGCGCCCATTCTCACTGCCGGGGTCGCCAATACGCCCGATTTCGGCAATATCAGTCTAGCGCCGTAGCATTGGAAAAACACAATCCATGCCCCCCCAGGTGGTGAGTATTATTCCACCACATAAAATAGCAGCTTGCAAGGCTAGCGCCAAATGGAAGATTGGCTTCATTGTGTTCAGTTTGAGGTTTTTTGCTTGTAGGATGGGCACTCTTGCCCGTCCAAGTAGGTGACGGGCAAGAGTGCGCAACAGTGCCCGTCCTACGTCAAACCGTTCGATCTCATTCCGAACATCGAACATCGCGTTTTCCGTTTGGTGATAGTGGAAATTGCGCCCCAGTTTCTTACAACTGGGCGTCGCCGCGCGCGCGGCGTGCGAAATGTCACGGGCAACATGGGCAGATTTCAAACAGACTCTTTCGGAAGAACCGAAATATGCGCCATAAACGCACTTCGTGAATTTTGGCACGAGATATGCCATCGACTCGCGACAACTTAAACGTTGGACGGTGAGAAGAATCACCAAGAAGGAGCGCTCACGATGCAACGCGACGATTCTGACATCGGCCAGAACCCTCTTCCTGGCTGGTTTGCCTTTGCTTCTTTGATCTTACTTTCGACGTTGGCCATTAGTTCCTGTACGTGCAATGGAACTCCGGCCACCGATCCCGGTCCTGACGGTGAGTCAAACGGGGATTCTGTCGCCGAGGGCCAGCATCCACCGGAGTCTGTTCCCAAAACCGGGCGCGAGCTTTATCTTCATCATTGTGCTGCGTGTCATGGCGATAACGGCGATGGCAAGGGGCTTGCCGCACGGTTTATCTTTCCCAAGCCGCGTGATTTTCGCGCCGGAAAGTTTCGTCTCGTAAGCACCAAGAATAACGTGCCGAGTGCCGAGAACTTGGATGCCGTCCTGGTGCGCGGGATGCCAGGTTCGTCGATGCCGCCGTGGAATCACCTCAGCGCCGATCAGCGAAAGCTGCTCGTTGAAGAAGTCATGCGACTGCGGCGCGAAGGTGCGTCCGAGCAATATGTCGCGGTGCTCAAAAACGAAGAGGGGCTGACGGACGACGAGATCGCCGACCCCGATGTGCAGGACGAAATCAAGGAATTCGCTGACTCGCGCAGCACGCCGGGCGAGACGTCGGAAGTGCCGACGATCGGTGAGCCCTCGGCCGAGGCGATCGCGCGGGGCAAGGAAATCTACATCAAGCAAAGCTGTCACTCGTGCCATGGCGAGGACGGCAAAGGGGGTGGGACGAAAGAACAGATCGATGACGAAGGCTACCCAACCCGGCCTCGCGATTACACCCGCGGGATTTTCAAGGGTGGTCACGATCCCGCGTCGCTTTATCGTCGCATCGCGTATGGAATGCCGGGCACACCAATGCCCTCCTCCACCAATCTGACGTCCGAGCAAACTACTGATCTGGTGCATTTCCTGCGTTCCATGTCGGACGAGAAAACGCGCGAGGCAGCAGTTCTAAAGCGGAAGCAGCTAATCGTTCGACAGGTCGGAGAAACTCCAGCGTCGCCGGGCTCTGAGGCATGGTCCGACGTCGAACCGCTCGGTTTGCAGATGGTGCCGTTGTGGTGGCGCGATGACGGCGATCCAGGTCTCCAGGTGCAAGCGGTTCATGACGGGAAGACGATTGCCTTCAGGCTATCTTGGCAAGACGACACGGCCGATCGACATGCCGCCAAGAGCGAAGCCTTCGAGGATGGTGTAGCGCTCGAATTGTACCGTGGCGATGCGGAGCCGTTCTTCGGTATGGGTGCCAAGGGTGCGCCCATCGATATGTGGTTCTGGGACGCCGACCGCCAGGGGGATCAAGTGGCGATGAATGACCTGTATCCCAATGCCCCGGTCAATGCCTACACGTATAGCGCGACCGGCGAGGTTGCCGACGAGGTTAGCCACGATGGAGCTGGTGCGGCAGGCAACCCGATCGTGCCGACAGACACTGCCTCGGGTGGCTCGTCTCTCACCGCTGGCGGTCCGGGAACCCTCACGTTTCGCCTACCCAAGAACCAATCAGTTCAGGCTCACGGAGAGTGGGGCGACGGTCGCTGGAGTGTGGTGATGACCCGTGAGCTTGTCGTCGATGCTGAGTCGGACGGCTTGTCGTTGGATCCAGGAAGTGAGAATTCCATCGCATTTGCTGTGTGGGACGGCTCACAACGAGACCGTGACGGAAAGAAGCTAATTACCATTTGGCATAACCTGAAACTCGAGCAATAGCGTGGGTGGGAGGAGATACAATGAGTTTATCCCGGCGTGAATTCTTAAAAGCCGGTCTATTGGCCGGCAGTGGCGCTGCCATCGGGTCCGGTGTGAAGCTGTGGGCCTTCGAACCGGTGGACGTAGCCAATCCTCTCGCCGCGTACCCTAACCGGGACTGGGAGAAGACCTACCGCGATCAGTACAGCTACGATTCCACTTTCTCCTGGGTTTGCTCCCCCAACGACACCCACTCCTGCCGCTGCTTGGCCTATGTCCGCAACGGCGTCATCATCCGCCTGGGTTCGGAGTACAACTACGAGAAATACGCCGACCTCTACGGCAACCATGCTAGCCACGCCTGGAACCCCCGCCAGTGTTCCAAGGGCTACACCTTCCACCGGATCGTTTATGGGCCCTATCGGATCAAACACCCCATGGTCCGCAAAGGCTGGAAGCAGTGGGCCGACGACGGATTCCCCTATCTCACCCCCGAGCTGCGCACCA
>CAYFJO010000605.1:0-5936 GCA_964343305.1 uncultured Pirellulaceae bacterium
CGGCAAAGACCGTTTGATAGGTTTGCTGATCGGCGTCGACCATCTCGCCGTCGCGAATGTAGGGCGGCAAAGGGACTCGCCCGACTCGGTCGAGGATGTCGAACGTGGTGTCGTCGTTCGACGGACGTGCCGCCCAGGTGTCGTCTTCGAATTTGCTGAGCAGCGTCAATTGCACGTCGGCGCGGCCTTGGCGGTCCTCCAGCGTGACCGTTTCGCCCGCCGTCAATTTGCCCCGCGTTTTGCTCATCACCAACCAGTTGCCAGATTCGTCAGCTTCGAGATAAAGTCCTTGCCAACGACCTCCCGTTTGTGTGCGGCGGCCGACTAGCCGTGCGGGAACGACTCGTGTGTCGTTCAAGACGATCGCGTCGCCGGCACGAAGATGTTCTGGCAAATTGCGAACGTGAGAATGCGAGATGGTTTGCCGCTGGCGATCGACGACCAGCAAGCGAGCGTCGCTGCGATTGGCAAGCGGTTGTTGCGCGATCAACTCGGAGGGCAGCTCGTAATCATACTGCGAGAGTCCGGACATAGAAACGATTGTCGTATGATTCTGGTTCGACGTAAATCGTTTGTCTGGAACTTGTGGAATCTCCGAGTTCCGCAGTTTCAGGTACTTTGGAGGTCTCGGCGCTGAAAACTCGGCTACAGCTTCCAAAGCAACAGCAGCGAGTAGTTGATGTCGTTTGCCTTGGCGCCGTTGGGCGTGCTGTCGTAACGATTGGTGGCTTCGATTTTCAAGCTCAAGTCCGACTCGGCGTCCAGCAGGAAAACCCACGCACCTTTGGTGATCATGCGGTATTCCGAAAAGTCCCATTCGGGATAGTAATCGACGGAGCCGGTGAATTTTTGCCGAGAGGTATATTGCCGTTCATAGTCCATGCCAAAGACGGCTTCCCCAACGTAATTGTCATCGATCCCGCCAATCTCGCGGGAGAAACCACCACCGAAACGCGTGCTCAATTGCGTGACTTCGGTGTTGAACAATTTGTAACTCAAGCCCGCATTGACCGCCAAGCGGATGTCAAAGTCACGCTGCCGGTCGGCAACGATGTTTTGGGCAATGAAGAAACTGAACGGCGAATCGCCGAACTTCAACTCACCACGCGAATCAAAAATAAAGACACTTTGCGTCGTCACGCCTTCCGTTCGAGTGCGGGCGTAGGATATGTCGTACTTGTGAAGTTTTCGCTCGGTTTCGTGTTTGATATCGATGCCCGTTTTGAAACTGAGCGTGTCCGTGTTGCCGGACTGGCCGTTGAGTCCCAACTCAAAGCTAATGTCCCAGATCTGAAGTCCAAACCAACTTGTGGGAGAGTAGAAGGAAGACGGGCCCGTGACACCGACGCCACCCACCGGCGGCAGGGTCTCGGTTGAATTCCAGGCAGGATCGGAACCCGGAGCGAGCAGGTCCATTTGTGGCGACGGCAACCGCTCCAATTCATAGTCGGATGGCCCTTGCGCGCGAAGTGTCGAACACACACACAGAACTGCGACCAAGATAAAACTTGTCCAACGCATTGTTCCCCTGCCGACGAACGTCGGCACCCTAGTGATAATGGGGTGAAGGATTTGATTCGTATCACGCCGGCCGGATGACAAGGAAGTTGGCCAACACTGAGACGAGTGACTGGGGCTTGTACCAGATTTGTGGGAAACGAAACAATGCCATTTTACGAAGAAACCGATGTTCCTTTGCTAGCGTGTGCCCGGATCGTGGCGGATCTCGGTCGTGAACTTGTGCGTTGCTGGAGCAATCGGGTTACACTGGTTCGTCGTTCATGGGGAAAGTCGGCAAGGCTTTCGGGAAGGCTGGAAGTCTCGGCGACTTCCACAACGAATTTAAATCACCGATTAGCGGGACAGCGCCACTTTGAGAACTGATAGCATGCGCAAGTTCATGTGTGTAAATCGTTTAACGGCGCGGCCGTTGGCCGCAACCAAACTGTAAGACGGGCACTCCTGCCCGCTACAAACTCAGGATGGACGGATTAGGCAATCCGTCCTACTCCAGTCACTCCATCTCGCGCAATGCTTCCAGCGATGCTTCGATGGACTTCAGTTGTTCAATGCACTCCGCAAGACTGTCGCGAACGTCTTGTACAACTCTTTCGGGGGCTTTGTCGACGAAGTTGGAATTGGCCAGTTTCTTTTCCTTTGCCGTCTTGTTGCTGAGAACTTGCTCGTGTTCCTTTTCAAGCCGCTCTTTCTCAGCGGCGACATCGATGAAGTTTTTCAAGTCGACGTAAACATCCATCCCCTGCAGGCTAACTGTCGCGTTGGTCTTCGGAGGCTTGATGTCCGTTCCCCAGCCGATCGCTTTGCCACCGTTAGGCATCGTTTCGAAGTAGCCTTGCATCGGTTCGAGCGAAGCCGCGGTTTCTTGATCACATCGAACACTAAACTCAACCGTTTCCTTGGGAGCAATGTTCTGACGGCTTTTAATCTCGCGAATCGCACCCAGTACGCCTTGGAATTTGGCAAACCGCGTTTCGATCGCTGTGTCTTGTCGCGCGAGATCAGCTTCCGGCCACGGCGCGGTCATAATGCTCTCGGTTGCTTTTGAGGGCTCGGGCAAACCTCGCTCAGGAACAATCTTGGCAAACTGCTGCCAGACTTCTTCGGTGATGAACGGCATCATCGGATGCAACAGACGCAGCAAGCTGTCGAGCGTGTGCGCGAGGACTCGGCCAGCGGTTTCTTTTTGTGTGTCGTCCTGCAGACGACCTTTGACCATCTCGATATAAAAGCTGCAGAACTCGTCCCACGCAAAGTCGTACAACGTTCGCGCGGCGTGATCAAAATGGTAGACGTTCAGATGCTCGGTGACTTGCTTCGTGACAGTCGCCAACCGGCTGAGAACCCAACGGTCTTCGACTTCGAGCGAATCTTCATCAACCGGACCGGGCTTCATGTCGGTCAAGTTCAACAAACCAAAGCGCGCGGCGTTCCAAAGTTTGTTGGCAAAGTTGCGACCATACTCGAACCGCTCGCTAACCATCCGGGCGACCGGCTCACCTTCGTCGGCGTCGTACCAAGGCGTCGAAAATTGCGATTCCTTCTTGCAACTCGGGCAAGGCATCTTGGGCTTGTCGGCCCAGTTCTTGATTTTCTTATTGATCGACTCCGGAGCCATCAAACCGTGTTTGTTTGCCTGCGGAATCGTATCGCCGCAATGCGGACATTCGTAGGCCATCGGCAATCGAACATCTTGGTTTTCGCCAGCAAACGAAGCGATCGTAAATCGAACGGCATCAGTGCCATACTTGTCGAACAAATCCATCGGATCGACGCCGTTGCCTTTTGTTTTGGACATCGTCTGGCCAAAGCCGTCGAGGATCTTGGCGTGAACGCAAACGTGACCGAACGGGATGTCGCGCAAGTTATAGAGCCCCGTCAAAACCATTCGAGCAACCCACAACGTGATAATGTCGCGGCTCGTGACGAGAACGTTGCCTGGGTAGAAGTAGTCAAGAACCGGGTTTCCGTCGCCACCCGAACTGTCGGGTTCATTATTCAACGGTGGGCTGTGATCCGTGTCCGGCCAGCCAAGCGTCGCGTGTGGCCATAGTGCGGACGAGAACCACGTATCGAGAACATCCTCTTCTTGAATAAACCCAATCGCTTCGACTTGCGACTCGAGTTCAGGGTCTTCGTCTCGAACGCACAGATACGCAATACCCTCGAAGGTATCGGGATCCCATTCGTGCCAAAACGCGCATCGGTCAATGTTCGCCTCGTGCGAATAAACGGTTCCGGCAGCCGCTGCGACAGAATCCCTTTCCTCTTTTCCGTTGAACGGCTTCATCCAGACTGGAATGCGATGTCCCCACCAAAGTTGGCGGCTGATGCACCAGTCGCGTTTTTCGCTGAGCCAATCAAGGTACGTCTTTTCGTAACGCTTGGGATAGAACGTGACACGACCATCCGTGACTGCGTCCATGGCGGCCTGGCCAAGCTTGTCCATTTTGACAAACCATTGGTCGGACAAGTACGGTTCGATCGGCGTCTTCGAACGGTCGCTGTGTTTGATCGGAACTTCGCGATCCTCGACGCCTTCGAAGTGGCCCAACTCGTCCATGTCGGCGGTGACCATCTTGCGAACTTCGTAGCGATCGACGCCAACGTACTTTTCGTTCTCGGCGTCCTCGTTGACTGTGCCGTCGTCGCTCAGAATGTTGATGACGGCGAGGTCGTTTCGCTGGCCACATGCCCAGTCGTTGGGATCGTGTGCCGGTGTGACTTTGACCGCGCCGGTGCCTTCTTCCATCTTGGCCAATCGGCCGTCGGCGATGATTGGAATCAAGCGGCCGTTCAGCGGGATGCGAACGTTTTTGCCAACGATGCCTTTGTAACGATCGTCGCGCGGATGGACACACACGGCCGAGTCGCCGAGCATCGTTTCGGGACGCGTCGTCGAGAACGAAATCTTCTGCCCGGTCGGCTCACCGTTGTCGTCGACGACGGGGTAGTTGTACGTCCAAAACTGGCCGGCGATGTTTTCTGTGTAAACTTCGTCATCGGCAACAGCGGTCCGAAGATATGTGTCCCAGTTGACCAGTCGTTTGCCACGGAAGATCAAACCGTCGCTAAACATTTTGAAAAACGTGCGGCGGACCGCTTTGCTGCACAGATCGTCGAGCGTAAATCGCGTGCGCCGCCAATCGCAGCTCGCACCGAGTTCTTTGAGCTGGCCGAGGATGCGTTTTTCGTAGGCGTCTTTCCATTTCCAGATGCGCTGGACCAGCGCTTCGCGTCCGATGTCGTGGCGCGTGAGGCCTTCGTCTTCGAGCATGCGGCGCTCGACGACGGATTGTGTGGCAATGCCAGCGTGATCCGTGCCAGGCATCCAGAGTGCTACGTAACCTTGCATCCGCCGCCAACGAGTGATGACATCCTGGCATGTGCCGTTCAGTGCATGGCCCATGTGCAGCGCGCCCGTAACGTTGGGCAGCGGGATCATGATCGTGTGCGGTTCTTTGTCAGGATCCGGATCGGCGTTGAAATAGCCACCGTCTTCCCAGAATTTGAAAATGCGAGGTTGAGCTTCGCTGTAATCGAAGCGATTGGGATAGTCTTCCGCGGAAAATGCCATTGGTATGTCCGTTTTGATCTTGAAGCAATTGGAATCCCTAAAGTAACAAAAGCCCGGCATGTTGGGGATGCCGGGCTATGAGTCGTGCGAGCTAATGGTAGCCGGATTCGCCAGAATTCGGATCGGAAGTCTTGGCGACTTCCACCATGGCTAACAGGTTCATGCGATCGACTCAGCCGGCGTGTCTTCCACGACGACTGAGCTGGGTACATCTGACGCCGAGTCTGCCGCGTCTTTGTACAGTTTGTATTCGAGCGCGTCGACCAGGGCGATCCAGCTTGCTTCGATGATGTTTTCGCTCACGCCGACGGTTCCCCAAACTTCGTGGTCGTCCGTGCTCTCGATCATGACTCGGATGCGAGCTGCCGTGCCCGCTTCTTCGTTCACGACGCGGACTTTGTAGTCGACAAGTCGCATGTCTCGCAGGTTCGGGAACGTTCCGTTGAGCGCCTTTCGCAGCGCCGCGTCCAGGGCATTGACCGGGCCGTCGCCCTCGGCAACTTCGTGCCGCTCGCGGTCGCCGATCTTAATTTTGACCGTACCTTCCGTCGTCAACTCGCCGGTCGCATCGGTGCCAACTTCAACGTGATATTTCACTCGTTCGAAATGCGGTGTGAACGTGCCCGCGCACTTTTTGACGAGCAGATTGAACGAAGCCTCGGCCGCCTCGAATTGATAGCCTTGGTTTTCCAGCCGTACGATCTCGGCCAGGATCTTGTCCATCAACTCGCGGTCGTTTTGGATGTTGTGCTTCGTGGTCATGGCGACAATGTTCGAGCGACCCGATAATTCGCTGACCAGTACGCGACGCTCGTTTCCAACCGCTTCGGGTGAAATGTGT
>CAYFJO010000606.1:0-5935 GCA_964343305.1 uncultured Pirellulaceae bacterium
ACAATCTCGGCTGGGAGCACGGTCACATCATCGAGAAATTCCACTTCCTTGATGCCGTCGTCAACGGCAAGCAGATGAGTCCCCACCTCGCCACATTCGAGGACGGTTACCGTGTGGCTGTCATCATCGACGCAATGCGGCAATCAAGTCGATCCGGTCAACGAATCGAGCTGACTCAGTAGTACAACCCAATGACCTCGCTGCAAAGAACTCAAGCGGTGCTGGCACGGCAGATACCGGATCGGGTGCCGGTCTGTCTGCACAACTTTTTGTTGGCGGCCAAGGAAGCGGGCGTCCCGCTGAATCAGTACCGGACCGACCCGCAGGCCATTGCCAAGGCCCACCTGGAGGCGCTGGCAAAGTACCAGCACGATTGCATCCTCATCGACCTGGACACGACGATGCTGGCCGAGGCGATGGGGGCGGGGGCCGAGTGTGCACCGGGCGAGCCAGGCCGGATTGTCAGATCGGCCATCGAAAGCCTGAGCCAAGTGGATGACTTGAAACCGCTCGATCCGCAGACCCACGGACGGATTCCGGCACTGCTGGAAGGAATTCGGCTGATTGCCGAGGAAGTGGGGGGCGAGGTTGCCATCCGCGGCAATTGTGACCAGGGTGCGTTCTCGCTTGCCTGTTTAGTGCGCGGAATCGAGGATTTTATGATGGAACTGGCTACACAGCCGGACAATCCGGCCATTCCGAGGCTGCTGGAAGTGTGCTACGAAAGCCACCTTGCCACACATCGTGCCGTCAAGCAAGCGGGCGCCCATTTCACCTCGCTGGGCGACAGCCTTGCCGGACCGGACGTCCTGTCGCCGAAAATGTTCCGGCAATTCGCTCGGCCCTATCAGGAGAAACTGGTCCGGCAGTTGGCCTCCGAAGGCATCTTCACGGTCATCCACATCTGTGGCGACACCTCACCGATTCTCGACGACCTGTCGCGAAACGATTTCTGTGGGTTTGAACTGGACTACAAGACCTGCACCCGGACGGCCAAGAGGACGGTTGGGACAAACCACGTCTTGTTCGGCAACATCGATCCCAGCGGCGTCATCGCCCGAGCGACCCCCGATGAGGTGGACAAAAAAAGCCGCGAATTGATCGCGTTATGGAAACCTCACGGGTTGTTTATCCTGAATGCGGGATGTGCGATTCCTGCAGCAACGTCCCCCGAGAACGTACATGCCTTGGTCGCTGCCGCGCGAAAATACGGAGTTTATGATTGAGGCGAAGAAATTCAAGGTCCGATCCCTTCGCAGTAAACCCGTCAACGTGGTTTTGCCGAGCCCTTTCGCCCGTCAGGCTCGATTTTGCACGTGACACGGAAGCCGACGTCGTAAACGCGCTGGTAAGGCCAGTAGTCGAGGCGGGAAGCGGAACGGGCGTCTTTGGCGCGGTCATACCACGAGCCGCCCCGGACCACTCTTCGGCCGCCAGCGGCGCCGTTTTGGCCGCCGGCGGACGTGGACGGATACGGGCCGTATTTACTGCGTGTCCACTCGGCAACGTTGCCGTGCATGTCGTGCAGCCCCCAGGCGTTCGGCTGGTAAGAGCCGACCGGCGCCGACACTCGGAAGCGATCGTTGAATCGAGCGTCGGCCGGCCGCCAGGGATGAATCGCGCCAACTGGCAACTTCCAGGGCGCAAAACTGTCCACCCTTTCCAAGTTTGCGTCCGCGAGGTTGGCCTGCGCGGAGAAATCGTCGTCCAAGCCGCCGTAAGACAAGGGTGTATTGGTGCCCGCGCGGCAGACGTATTCCCATTGCGCCTCGGTCGGCAAGGTGAAGGACTTGCCGGTCTTGTCCGTTAGCCATCGGCAGTACGCCATCGCTTCGTCCCACGACACCCGCACTACGGGCTGATCGGGCTGATTGAGCAAGTAGCCACGTTCTTCGTGGCTGAACTGCAGAAAATCCCCGTGCTCCAGCCGGCTGTCATGTGTCGAATCGAACCGCTGGTACTGGCGGTTAGTGACCTCAAATCGGCCGACCCAAAACGGCTTGTCGATTCGAACCGCGCGCAACGGTCGTTCATCCGAATGCCCATTCGCGTCGCCCATCACGAACTGGCCAGCCGGTATGAATGCGAGTTCCAGTTCGATTCCGTCGCCAAGATCGATGGTCTGTCGAGAATTCGCCACGGCCTCCTGACGGCGTTTCGCCTCGTCCGCATCAAACGGCCAACCCGGCAAACTTATTTGCTCGGCCTTTGACGGCGGACTGCCAGCGGCATCGAATTCGTCTGACGTGGCAGCCGCCTGAGGCGTCTTGTCCAGCACTTTAATTTCGAGAATTGCCTCGGGGTCTTCGTTGCGGCCAGCGTAACGCGCCATCATTGTGCGGCGCCGGTCGCGCTGATGGGCGACCCGCTCCTTGCCAACGATCTCGTGCCACGTGCCGTGGGCCGGAGCATGCAGATCGATCCACGTGATCAGCCGGTCCCAGGCCTCGGCATCGAGTTGCACGCCGTAGTGGCCTTTCCGCAGAAGCTGTATCAGCCTCGTCGTGTCAGCGTGAAAGTCCATCGGGCTCAGCAAGTGCATATCGCTTTCGATCGTTGGCGAGCGGACATACCGACGCAAGGCCAAGTAGGATGGGCTGAACTGGCTGCCACGGTTGTAGGCGTCGCTTCCCGCATTGGTGTTAACGTCCGCTTGACGTCGGAAGTTCGGAACGGACAAGCCATCCGGTCCGGCGTCACCGTTGTGGCATCTGACACAGTGTTGATCCAACACGGGCTGGACTTCCCGCTTAAATGAGAAGCCTCGCGTCGGGCCGTACCAGGGGGCGATCTCAGACGGGGGTTTGGCCAGTGCTATGGTCGTCCGCGAGCGAGGCGTGGTGTTCCGACCCTCGTGACAGCCGACACACGAGACGTTCTCGCCAGGCATGCCCACAAACCAACTCCGCATCAATTGCAGCGATTTCCCTTCCGCGTCGAGAGGTTGTACGGAGATCGGCGTATTTGCCGGGATGCGAAACATTGCCGACCCATCACTTTCAACCGGCACCGTGCCGACGATCCGCTTCACATCCCAAGGCCCGTCGAGGCCCACGCGATTGATTTGCCCTCCCATGCCGTGATAGGCGAAGTGATAGGTGAACAGACGCAGCTTCTTCACCGTGCCGCGAGGTATTCCCGTCAGACCCGGCCCCGCATACACGTCAGCCATGTGGACCAACGCATCATCACGGTCTGGCTGCACCCTGCTCGGGATGACTGGCGGTTTCTTCGTCGGACGAAGCGGAACTGGTTCTAGAAGAGCGTAGCCAGGCGTTTCTTTGATCAAGACCATGTTGTCGAAAACATCGGCCAGGTAGATGCCCCACGGCGACTGTGCGGTCGGCTTGGCAGACACTAGAAAGTACTTGTCGCTCAGCGGCCAGGGATGAAGAAACTTGGGCCAACTGTTCCGCACCAAGCCGTCGAGCAGAATCGGTTCCACTGTCTTGCCATGGCCCGGAATCCGCTGCACGGCGCCATCGGCTTCGTGGCGTCCCTTTGCCGTGTCGAAGAGAACCAGTTCTCCAATCCGAGCGACGTCGTGGTGGCCGCTGATCACGGCGACAAACTTCGAGGGATGGCCAGGAACGGGCCGAGCAAAAAACGCGGAGTTTGGCCAGTAGGAGTTGCTCCCGTAGTACTCCACCTGCTCCGTACCATCGGGATTCATGTGAAACAGGATGCGGGACGCGAAATGGGGAATGTCCGAGTACTCCCACCGCAAGTACAACACGCGACCGTCGGCCAGCACGGTAGGGCACCAATCGTGGTCCTGATCGAAAGTGAGTTGGCGGATGTTCTGCCCTTGGCCATCCATAACGTACAGGTTGGCCACATGGGACGACCCCGTGACACACGGGACTCCTTGAAAGCAGGCAGTAGACGAATAGATCACGTCGCCGCTCGGCAGATAACACGCATCGTAGTTGTCCACGTCGTTATCGTCGCCAGGCGTCACCTGACGCAGGCCCGTGCCGTCGACGTTGATTTCGAACACTTGCCAACGTTTGTCAGTTCCGATTGAAGAGAACAACAGCCGACGGGCGTCGAAGTGCAAATCCAAATCGCCGACGAATTTCCCGCCGTCCGGCTTGTGCAGCGTCGTCAGTTCTCCCTGGTCGTTCGCCAGTGACAGCGTGGCGATCTCGTCGTTGAAACCAGTCCTCGGCAAGCTGCAATTGCCTTGCCAATTGGCGGGCATACCGAGCCGCGGCGAGTTGTTGCCTCGCTTGACCAGCAACAGACGATCGAAGTCCAAGAGCGGGTTGGCCAGCAACGCTTCGCTGCGAAGTTGTTCGAATTTCTTGACCAGCTCTTCAAGCCGTGCCGCGCGGTCAGCGTCCAGCTTGTCGCCATCGCCACGGAGTTTGTCTTGTGCTTGCTTCAGCGTTTCCAGATCCTTGAGATACCGCGCGCCTCGCGGATAGCGATCGTCGAACGTCTCGATCAGATCGCCGACGGCCAACTTCATCGCTTGCCACTCTTTCGCGGGTACGCCTTCTCCGGGACCTCTGCGAGACGGTCTCCGAAAGGGCTTTACGACAACCTTCCGCCACTGCTTGCCCTCGCCCAGATAGGCGAGAATGTTTTTGGTCAGGCGCTCAAGATTGGCGCGGCTGGCGTTTTCGGCGTTGCTGTAGTGGGGCAATCGCCAGCCCATGGCGATGATTCGGCCTTTGCCCAGCTCGTATTCCACCAACGGGTTCTCCGACCCGCCGGGAGTTCGGGCCAAGAGCATCCCTCCGGCCGGTCCGCCGGAAGCATGAAAATCGGCGAATGCCGGATGCCCGGCGTTGCTGACCCGGGCGGCAGCCCCATCGAAACGCAGGCCAGCGAAAATCGGGTGCTCTCGTTGGACGGGAACAAGTGCCGCCACGCCCCGGTCGTTACCGGGTCCGCCGCGGCGGGGGATGAGCGGTTCGACACCCAGCGTGTTGGCCATCGCCAGCGCCGCGCCCGACAGAAACAACCCGTGGCCGCTACCGACGTAGCCGCGTAAGACATCGATCGTCTTGGCGTCGTAGATCGGCCCGGGCGGGTCGATCGAATCGCCCTGATGGTACCAGACCGCGCGAAAGCGGTCGAGCGACGCCTCTTCACCATTTTCGTCGACGAACTTCCCTCCGGCAGCCGGCACAATGACCGTCGCGGAGGTTAGTTGTTTTGCCAGTTGGCATGCCGCCCGTGCTTCGGCTCCCCATTGGTCGGCAGACGGATGCGAGACGAGAAGGCCAACGCCGGAATCCCCTCGCGTCACACCAGCAGCCGCCAACACTACAGGGATCATGAAGGCTGCGAAGCGAAGCATTCTCATCGGTTTGTCCTTTGTTGTAAGCTTTCGAGTTCGAGCTTGTTGCCCGATCTGGTGGTTTGTGAGGTTGGGCCCGATAGATAGCGATTCCAATCCTCATCCAGCCAATGAGTCTACTGGACAGACCCTCCGCTTGTCAAAATATCGACCTGTTTTCCAGCCATTTTGCCCGGTTCTTGGGGCGATCGGGCGAGGTTCTTGAACCATCCGGGCAGTTGACTTCCCATGGACCGCACCGAACAGCTCAGCGGAGCAATGGCAGACAAGAATCGGGCAGTTCTGTGACACAACTCTAAGAGTTACTTGCAATCCAGCATGTCCGTGCCCGATCAAAGCGTTCGTTCACGGCAAGAGCCTCTGGTCTTTTTTCAAAAAACGGCATTCTGAAAGAGACGCAACTCAAACCGCGATAGGTTTGCTTCTCTTACGCACGACGACTTCATCGGACAATCAGCTAAGTTTTCGTGGTCGCAGCTAACCAGCACGCGGAGGACACGCCCACCGATGCGCGCAAGCGATGTCCGCCAACTTAGCCGATAAGTCGTTGATTTGGCGCGGGTCCATTTAGCTGCGGACCGTCTGGCGAGAGAAGGAGTGTTTCTCAATTCGTTTTGCGGGAAC
>CAYFJO010000607.1:0-5933 GCA_964343305.1 uncultured Pirellulaceae bacterium
ATACTTTTATCTAAACTCAGATGGCCGCTTTGGATCAACCGCAACATGGCCGAAGCGACTTGTGCTGTTGACTTGTCGAGGCAATTGGCGACATCACCAACCGTGACGTTGTAAGGGGAATCCGGATTATCCAAATAAATCACGGCGCTTTCTATCACGTAATCCAGGATCTCCCTTCCGAGTTTGGTGATGCGACCGTGTTTGGCGTTGGTCACTGCAACTTCATTGCGAGGCCGGCAGTCTTCGCAATCCTGCACTGCGTGGCCAGACTCCTGTTCAGCCCAAACCGAGAGTTCGGCCAAGTCTAACGAACAGGCTTTAAGGCGTCGTCCAGTCGTCCAATGCGTCTTCTTTGATTTTGAGTCCCGGATTTTCGAGCATGTTGCGCGATGTAAGACCGCGCATCGCCTGGTTGGTTTTCGCAGCCATTCGAGCACGAAGCCGTCGCGGTGATGTCGAACCCAGGACAGATACGAATTATCCTCATCAAGGTAGATAATCAATGCCCGTTCCTTTGTTATTCGTCGATTCTCTGCCAGTCGAATTTCGTCTTGCCGTCTTTGTCCTCAAGTAGCATGCGAACTTGCGTCAATTCAAGAATCTTGTAGTCGGACGTGTTGCCCATTGTCTTGAGTACCAGATTCACGCGTATCTTTGGTTCACCGCCGGTCGCATGTAACTTGAGCCGCCCTTCGTCAATCTGCCATTCTTCCTCGAATGTCATTCGTTCAGCGTAGAGCGTTGCCGCCAGTCCAGTGGGCTCGACGATCATGGTGGCAGTTCCGTCCTCGCGAAAGGTCATCGTCCTTTTGCCTTTGTAGTTGTCCTGCCACGTTCCTAGGATGAGTTTCCGGTTACGCGCATCAGATGATCCATCGTCGCCCTCGCTAAGATGCTTGCCGACTTGATCGGGCGCCTCAAGCAACGACGTGGAGTCAGACTCTAGCGATTTTCGCTTCGTTTCGATTCGGACACCGTTGTCCGCATCCGATTCGGCAACCGTAACTTCGTTGGTCTGTTTGTCTTCACTTGATTCGTGTGAGTTGGGTTGAGGGCCGCAGCCGACAGATAGGGCCAGCAACAGCGCTAACAAACAAATGGTTGTACAGAAAATGTATTGAAGAAGCTGCGTATTCATTTTTCCGTACTTCTCGTTCTCACCGCCTCACCTGACTGCAAATGAGATGCCAGTAACGCAAGATAATTTGGACCGGACAGATATCATAGCGATTTTCGATGGTCCAACGCGGATTATTCACTAACCCGTTGCGAAGCGCTTGAGGCCCTTCCGAACCTCGCGCCCGCCTGCCAGTCAATGTTTCCCCGATTGCAGGATCCGACGCATTCGTTATGCATCGCCGCGTATTTGTGAAACCAGCAATCCACGCGAGGTCCCCGCGCCACAATATGAGCTGGTAATCAGATCGGCTCCCCCCTTTCAAATGGAACAAGTAAACCAGCGGGTGATCAGCCCGCCCGACTCTCCTTAGTCTTCCGTTTAATTTCCTCTATTTTTAGTACGTTCGGCGGGCGATCTGGTTTCGCGTTCGTGGCAAAAAACAATTCGGTTCTTCGGCCCAGATTCAGGCAACCGTTGTGCCATGATCTGTCTGCTTGGAAATCGTATCGACTAGCTTTTCCGGGTTGACCGGTCTGGGAAACCAGCCGTCAATGCCGCTCTCATCCATGGCAACTCCCAATTCGCTTGGATCGACTCCACACACAGCGAATAGTTTTGTCCCCGCAAAGCGTTGATTCGAGCGAAACTGTCTGACAAAGTTCGGACCGTCGCAGCGCGGCATCATGTCGAGCAGGACGACGTCTGGCGGCGAGTGCATCGACAGATAGTCGAGGGCATCACGGTCATCATTGGCCGTTGTGACCTCGAAGCCACTTACCGTCAGGTAGCTCTCGAGCAAATTCCTCTCACTTGGGTTGCCATCGATTATTAATGCTTGTGTTGGTTCGGCATCGGGTCGTGCGGCAGAACCTTCCAAGGCACAGTTCACTTCTTTTTCCAAGGCCTGAAGCTCTCGAAACACCGCAAGGACGCCGGCGTGTGCCTCGTTACATGCGTGTTCGTCCAGCTCTTGGTCGAGCTGATTCAGTGCGTTGGCCGCAAGATCCAGTCGCCTGCGAACCGCATGGTCGATGATGCGAAGCCGCTTTGTCACGGTTGTTTCGTCGGGTGAGAACTCGATCGACTTCAGATCGGCGATCTCATCCCGCACGACGGGAACGTCGGATGGCGCGTCGATTCCGAGTCGCACGCGGTTACCTTGAACGCGGACCACTTCAATGGAAATGTCGAGGGATGGGAATAAAATCTTTTCGGTTTCACGGCGTGTTAGTACGAGCATTTTTCGACTCCTTTCCAGTGCTTGGCGGGAACATGGAGTGCTTCAGGCACATTCCTAAAGACATCCTGAGGTGAGTTCTGTGAACCGTTCGTTGTCATCCGGGAGTGACTGCGTGATCTGTTGGAAGATTTCTTCGCGATGGATCGCAACCTCATCGGGTGCTCGAAATCCGAGCCTGACACAGTTTCCCCTTACTCCAACGACCGTCACTTCGATGTTTCCGCCGATGACAATCCGTTCACCTTTTTTGCGACTTAGTACGAGCATCTCATTTCTCCTCAATTGCGGGGCGGTGCGGGAAGTTCGACGGGGCACATACCCGCCGCAGGTCTTCGCGTCGCGCGATCTATCTAACGTTGATATGACTCAACGACAATTCGATTGTTGAGCAACTGAACTCCTTCAACTTTGACAACCAGTGTTTGAGCAACTTGCATCAAGTAAAACGTTGGCAAGTAACCGCGCAGTGTGAGCACACCCTCGTGGAAGTCACAACGTATTTTGCGAATAGGGGCGTAAGCGCTTTCCCGCAGTCGACGTTGAGCCAATTCTTGCACAGTGTCCGACTGGCGTCGTGGGGCGGTTGTGGTATGACGATTGCGATCGACGGTTGTGGGAATCATTCCATCTCCTTTGTCGCGATTGCGGGCAAGTCTGGGTGGGCAATCATTGCCGCGCGAAATCGAGATGGTCCGGCGAGGACAGCTCATTGCCGCCCTCTCATAGGACGGCCGAGGAACACAAAAAAAGGCCCCATCAACGCGTCTTTGGCATCGGTGGGGCCGTCTTAGCCTGAGGTTGCCTGTCCGTCGCGAACAGGCTGAAGCAGTCAAACTAACCCATGCGACATCCGTAGGTCAACATTGATCTGAGGCGATTTTCAAAGTTTATGTTATCGCGCTCGCGATGCTGTCAAGCTAGCTTTTGAAGATAGAAAAAGACATCAACACAAACCCTGATGTAAATGTTTTGGCCGATCAAGTTGATGGTGCGATGCAATCGGCAATCATTGCAAGCACAAATGAAATCTACAACGATCTAACATGGAAAAACTCTTCCCGTAGCCGCTGCCGCCGGCCGCCAGCGGAAGCGATTCATGCAGCAAACGGCTGCCGTCGCGACTACGTTGCGACCATATTGGTCGCTAGCACGATAGCGTCAAGAATCTCGATTTCCACGAGTTTCGCGGACTTTGTTCTTCGACATGGCAATTTGTCCACATTGACTTCAGGAGATAGCCGTGGCAGAAAATAGGCTAAGTATTTCTGACAAACGAACGTGTTACGGAAGGGATGCTCTGTGCGAAGAAGATGTTTGAGGGCGATGTTGGTATCCCAATACGGCTTCAAACGTGACGACTCGCGGAACAAGGGCACCAACATCATTTATATCCACTGACATGGAGTGGCCGTGATGATCCGAATCATCTTCTTGGTGGCGATGGCTGTCGCCGGTACGACGTATGCTCAGAAGCGGAGTGGTTGGGAGCAACACCGAGGCAAGCCTGGGCCGACGGGCTGGCGCTGCAATGTGATTCAAGCCGATCCCAACAACCATGGCCCGGATGGAATCAACCTGCACGATTGGGATGGCGACGGTGATCTCGACGTGTTTTCGAACGCCGAAGAGGGAAAATACAGTCGGCTCTACTTCAACCCTGGTGCGGGCAAGGTCCGTGACTACTGGATCGACTTCATCGAGTTCAAGCATGGCAAGTGCGAGGATTCAGGTATCGGCGATCTGGATAACGACGGAGACATCGACTACATCGCCAACGGTGGTTGGGTCTTTTTCAACCCGGGAAAAGATCAAGTTCGCGACGCGCAGAAATGGACGCAAATGATTCTGTTCGAGAACGAGCGTCGCGTGCCGGTTGTGGCCGACGTCGATGGCGATGGTCTGGGTGATTTGATCGTCGGCGCGCAGCAGTGGTACAAGCAGCCGGCAACGGACAAGCACGATGCGGCGAACTGGAAACGGTTCACCATTGGCAAGAACCGCTGGCCGATGAACTGCATCATGGTGGACATCGACAATGACGGCGATACGGACATGGTGGTGCCCGACCGCGGCAAGGAAATCTGCTGGTATGTGAATCCTGGCAAAGAAAAGGTCACCGGATCTTGGCGGCGCAAGACGATCCATTCGCATACCGAACCGATGTTTATGGCGGTCGCCGATGTAAACGGGGACACGATCGATGATTTCGTCATCGCCGGTGGAAACAAGGGCGAGAAAGCCAAGAAACTGCTGATTCTCCTGCGAACGAACAAGACCGGTGATCCGAAGTTTCGCGAAATCACAATAGACCAGCCGAGCGGCAATTTCCCCAAGGGTGTGGCCGTGACCGACATGGACGGCGACTCAAGCAAGAATGAGATCCTGGTCATCCCCAAGCAGGGCGAGATTTGGACCACCACCTTTTTCGGCGATTCGATGAATGCCGCCAACTGGAAGGCAACTCCGGTGAAAATACCAGGAGCTGAGACGCGTAAGAAAATGGACAACGCTTGGCTCGGGGATCTCGACGGTGACGGAGACCTCGACATTCTGACGACCGAGGAAAATGGGGGCTGGGGCGTGATCTGGTTCGAGAATCCGGCGAACAGTCAATAGCGAGTCGGCGGGAATCCGTTCTTGCTTTGAGGCCCGCGGCCGGTGACTGACTCGCCATCCCTGGCAGACCACAGTCCGTGAAGATAGTATCGAGCAAACCCGCTTCATTGATCCCTTCATTCATTCGGTAAAACCAATGACTCGCCACAGAGCCCACTTCGATTCGTCGGTCATCTTAATGTTGTTTGCGTTGACACCGTTTTCTTACCTCGTTGCTGAAGAAGCGACCGCCCCGGGTTCGATTCGTCGAATGGCGGGGTTTGACGTCGAACTTTTGCGATCCGCGAAAGAGAACGAAGATTCGTGGATCAGCATGTCGTTCGATGATCGAGGTCGGGTTATTCTGGGACTCGACCGGATCGGCGTCGGCCGGCTGACTTTCGCTGACGGCGCCGAGGCAAAGTTCGAGCAAATTGAGAAAACATTGAAACATTGCCGTGGAGTCCTTTGGGCATATGGCAGTGTCTTTGTCGATGCTACAAACAGTCAGCGGATTGTGCGCATTTTCGATCGGGATCGCGACGACGAGTTCGAATCGCGGGCAGTGCTCGTGCAGCTCGATTACCGCAGTCGTTATGGACACGGTTCCAATCAAATGCGACTTGGGCCGGACGGAATGATTTACGTCGTCGTGGGAGATGACGTTGCTTTTCCCAAACAGACACTCGAGTCGTCTCCGTATCGAAACCCGCAAAACGACTGGCTCCTGCCCGAGCGTCGTGACATGGGTCACGATAATCGAGTCGGGTATATCTTGCGAATGGACCGGGATGGGAAGCAGCGCGAAATCATCGCGGGTGGGTTTCGCAATCAAGTCGACATAGCATTCGACGCCGCTGGCGAGATGTTTACGTTCGACGCCGACATGGAGTGGGATATCGGGGCTCCATGGTATCGGCCAATTCGAATCAACCACATCGTTTCCGGTGGAGAGTACGGCTGGCGTTGGGGGACGGG
>CAYFJO010000608.1:0-5904 GCA_964343305.1 uncultured Pirellulaceae bacterium
CGGGAAGTGTACTCGGTCGCAGCAAAAAACATGGGCCACCAACGTACTTGAGCGGTGCTGGCAAGGCAACGTACAATCCGTTGACAGTGCCGCGCCGAACCGGTCGCGTGCGCAATCAGCACGCAGCAAACATTCTCTTTGTTCGAAGCAGCCATGCCAACTCTCTCACTCTGGACCGTGTACGGACGGTTCGCAGTGGCGTCGGCGTGGATCTTGTCTCGATGTATTTGCACCGAGACCTTTTATCCTTTACCCTCTCCAAGCCATGCCACAAAAGGATGCAACAGCACCGGCGACCAAAGCGGATCTCATGCAACTTCATCGCGACTTGTTGGATCGTTTCGAGACTATCGATCAACGATTCGCTGCGATGGAAAAACGCATTGCCGATGAAGCCAAGGACACGAGACTTCATTTCGATGTATCGCTCGAAAACTTCCGCGATGAGATTACAGGAGCGTTTTCCGACCGCACAGCGCAGTTTGAACAGAAACTCTACAAGCTCACGTACCGCATTCGAGCGATCGAACGCAAGTTGGAACTCGCCTCGTAGTTGCAGGAGGTAATTTGAAGAGTGCCTGCCGTACCAGGCGCTCTTTAGCCATCGGCTGGATGCACCGGCAGTGAGCACGATGCTTGCTTACGTGCATTGTCACCGATGAAGGGGAAGCAATTCCCAGGACTAATCTCAATAGTCCCCTTTTCTCGTTCTGGGCGCCAGTTCTCCGCGCCCTAGACACCCGTGTTTGTTTTCCTAAGCGCACGTGCGCTTGGCTTTGTAACTCCTTTACAAGTGAGGTGTCTGATGAAACCCGAACGAGTGATTCGAATCGGTGCTATTTCTGGCAGTGTCTTCGTCAATGAAATCGAGACCGAAGGCGGCAAAAAGTCCATCCGCGCCGTCAAATTCGAGCGGCGATACAAGGACAGTGAAGGCGAGTGGAAGAGCACCACAAGCTTCACCCTCGCCGACTTACCGACCGCGATTGCGGTACTTGGTCGTGCCCTTGAATACGTCGCGGACAAGGAAGCAGATCGAGAGATTGCGAGTGACAAATCGCGTTGATCTCCGTCCAAAGCCTGGCTGGCACGGAAGCCCGCCGGACTTTTTGCGATTCAGTTCATTCCACATCTTCCTCAAAGACGAAAGACACAAAATGACCGAGGCAGCAGAACAATCGAACCCAATCGAAGTCCTCAAAGTCGAGGGTCGCTACCCCTTCCATCCACGACCGCTGCATTGGCGCAACCTTCAAGCCAAGGTGTCCCGATCCACGGCGGATGTGTGTCACATTCGCATCGATGACCAGGCCAATCCTGAAGCGTGGTTTATCGTGACAATCCAGTTTTGTGAAGACGGTGAGTCGACTGTCGAAAATCGCTAACCAACAAGAAAGAGGCCCGCTGGTGGTGGCGTGCGGCAACACGTTGACCCACTTACCAGCGGGCCGGATACCAACTTCCCCAAAAGGGAAAGCCAGATACATCATTATGAATGAGATTCTCCAAACGTTGAACCGCATCGAATCGCGTCTTGTGGCCATCGAGAACATGATCGCTAAGCCAGCGATCAACGAAGCACTTTGCAAGAGCGTGTATTCGTGCTCAGAGATTTCTGAGCTTTCTCAACTTTACGGCGTCAAATCCTATCGCCCTTTTACCGTTCGGCTGGCCTGCAAGGACCGCAGGATTCCCGAAGCGGAAAAACGAGAGGACGGTTTCTGGACTGTCCCGCGAAACGCCGTCATTCGCATCCTTGAACAAGGTATGCCGCCCGAACGGCGCAAGGGCTCCGTCGCCCCTTCATCATCCCCGTAGTCCGAGAACCTACCGAGATTCTCGTTGACAATCACACAGCGAACCTATATCACAAATATGTCACACTATTGGGCTGCGGATGCCCAATGCGATTGCAACGTCATTCCAACATTCCTGGACGTAATTCGTTTATTGGGTTGGACTTACCAACACGATTCCACTGCCAGCCCAACAAGCTCCCATAGTTTCAAATCCTAGTCCCGGAACTCGGCCAATATCGAGCATGGCCACGACATCCAAGAAACTCGCGTTTTCCGTTACCAAATTTGCAAACGACGTAGGTGGGGTGTTTCTGTTCGAGTTCGGTCCGCCTGGAACTCCAGCAGTTCTGGAACGGTTTTGGCCAAACCTCGACACCAGCGCGACGGATGATCTTTTTTAAACGTGGCGCCCAAGTTCTTCTTGCGTTCCTTCGGCAACGGCAATTCGCAACGGCATTGGTCATGTGACTTATTGCGGCATGTGAATTACAAACTCCGCGCCAGGGTGGTCACTATCACCCACGCGAATGTGGCCACCGTGGGCTTCCATCACCCTTTGTGCAATTGCCATACCAAGCCCGGTTCCCTTTGATTTTGTGGTGAAAAATGGTTCGAAGATTCGTTGTTTCTGTTCTTCGTTGAGACCGGGGCCGCTGTCACGGAAGGTGACTTCTATCACACCACCATTAGTGTCGCTTATTTCTCGGCCGTCGAATTGAATCACCACCGGGTCGCTGCAGGCGGCGAGTGAATTCTCCAGCAAATTCCGAAATACCTGCACGAGTCGAAATCGGTCGACATTGCAATTCAATGCAAATCCGTTCGATTCTTCACGAAGCGTAACATCTCGGTCCTTGCGATGGGATGAAACCAGTTGCCATGCTTCTCGCCAGATTGACGGCAGGGTCGCTTCCGCGCGATCAAGTTTGATTGGCGCGGCATAGTTGCGGATTTCATCCAGCATCGCGTGGAGTCCGTCGCTTGCGTTTTGGATTCGGTCCAACTCGACAAAAAGTCTCGAGTTGTCGCCAGCTTCCAGGCGAGCCATCTCGACAGCGGCCTGGATGCGTTGCAGAGAATTGCGGCTTTCGTGCGCGATCACGGTCATCATCTCGCCGATATCGGCAAGGCGTTTGGCCTGACGTGCCCGCTGCTCGGCTTGCTGCATTTCGTGCACGCGACGCAGGCGATGCAGCAACGCTTCCGGTTCGATTGGTTTAAGCAGATAGTCTTCCACGCCGTTGCGAAGACTCGCGAGACTGCTTTCCAGGTCGGCGTGCGCAGTAATGACAATAATTGCGGCTTGCGGTGCAAGCCGTTTTAGCTTTGGGACAAGATCGTCACTCAGCCCATCTGGAAGTTTTCGATCCAAAAGGACCGCGAAGTAGTCGATCCAGTTTGTGCGGTTGGTCGCTTCCGCGATGGACATGGCCGTATCAACGGTGTAGCCATCGCGTCGCAAGATACGGCCCATGCTGCTCAAAATGTCAGGCTCGTCATCGACGAATAAAATAGACAGACTCATGCGTATGTTTCAATGTGACGCGGGTTCGCAGTGATCCGATTCATTGGGTCGAGCCGCATGAATGCGGTCAATACCAACTATTTTGGCTTGCGCCGATTGAGGGCGATTTCAAGTTGGCTGAACAGCTCATCCATCTCGAACGGTTTGGTAAGAGATCCGCTTGCCGATCTCGTGAGCCCTTTCTGCATGTCCTCTTGCATTTCCGGGTCGCCACTCATCTCGATCACGAGGGCGTTGTCATTAAGTTCTTTTAGTTGTCTGAGGACCTCTAATCCGCTCTGGTCCGGCAACTTCATGTCGAGCAGCACGATGGCCCTTGGAATTCTCTCGAAAATTTGGATTGCTTCCGCAGCCGTGCTCGCCAGATGTACGTCCAATTCTTTGTGCGAGAGGTTCCGTTGGAGCGATTGGCAAAAGTCTGGATCGTCGTCGACGATAAGGATCGGGCGCGTGCTGGCGGTGCGTTCGAGCAATGGAAAAAGCTGCTCGACTTCGAGCGGCTTGCTGAGAACTTCCACGGCGCCTTCCTGGCATGCTTGTTCCGCCAAATCAGAATAGGCAGTCATGAAGATCACGAACACCTCCGGGCACTGTCTTCGGATGTGTCGGTATGCTTCAACGCCATTCATGCCTGGCATGCGAATATCCATCAGTACGCCGTCTGGCTCGTGCTCCCTGGTCTTCTCGACGGCTTCTTGGCCGCTGTGAGCCACGTCGACTCGGTATCCGCGCGCCAACAGAATGCGGCGAAGTCCACGCACCATGTCCGGTTCGTCGTCGACCAGCAATAAATCCAAGGTGGCTTCTGACATGACTCAATCTTCTTGTGTTTTACTCGCACAAGGTAGTGTCAGTCGAAATGTGGAACCGCGGCCGACTTCACTCTCGACTGACAACGCACCTTGATTAAGCTCGGCGTATCTTCTTGACAACGCCAGTCCAAGTCCAATCCCTTTCACTTTGTGGCTGTAAAGGGGCTCAAACACTGTATCCAATTCGTCTTCCTTGATCCCGTGCCCGCTATCTACAACCTCAATGGTTGCTCGCCCATCGACCGACGCAAGACACCGAAATGTAAGCGTACCACCATCGGGCATCGCTTGCACGGCGTTTTGTATAAGGTTGGCGAGAATGCGTTCAATTTGGCCAGCATCGCCTCGCATACAAACAGCATTTTTGCCGTCATCTTCTCGCTGGACAGATATGTTTTCGGGAACAAACACCACCGAAAGCGCTCGATCAACAACTTCGCCGGCTGGAGTATCTGTCACCTCCATCTTAGGATTGCGGGCAAAATCGAGCAGTTCACTAACAATACGGTTCGACGTGAACAACGCTCGGTTGATCTCCGCAAATGCATCGCAAACGTCCTCGTTTTTGTCATTATTCGCACTTTCCAAAAAATACGCGGCGTTTTTGATGATGCCCAAGGGGTTGCGAACTTCGTGTGCGACGCTGCCCGCGAGCTGGCCAAGCGTGGCCAGCTTCTCCTTCCGCACGAGTTCTTCTTGCGCGTCTTTTAGCTCGCTCGTCCGCAGCCGCACGCGGTCTTCCAATTCTTCATTCACCTGCCGAAGTTCTTGCTCCGCACGCTTCAAATCCGAAACGTCGCGAACAATTCCCGTGAAGAGCCGCCGATCCGGTAGATTGGTCTCGCTCACCGCCAGGTTCATCGGGAACGTTGAGCCGTCTTTCCGTCTGCCAACAACCTCACGACCGATTCCGATGATCTTCTTTTCGCCTGATTTCAGATAATGCGCCAAGTATCCGTCGTGCTCGTCGCGGTACGGCTGCGGCATCAGCATCTTGATGTTTTGACCGATCACTTCGCTGGCGGCGTAGCCGAACAGTTGGCAGGCGGCTTGGTTCACCGATTCAACCGTTCCACGCTCATCGATCGTAACAATGGCGTCAACGGCACCATCGAGAATCGCCTGTAGGCGGCCAGTACGATCCGCCACTGACAGTTCCGACTTCTTGCGAAGAATGCAAACGATGGCAGTTACCCAGATTGCAAAAATCGCCAGGAACCTGTTCATGCCAACTTTCCAGATCTCCGTGTCGCCCGCTGGCGGCGAGATGAAGTAACCGATGACAGTTAGCAGTGAGCACAAAACGGCAGCAAAGACGATGTACAACGGACGCGGGCCAAACAGAGCGACTAAAACAACAGCGATGTACGGAACACCGCCAGCGACGCCCAGTGGCTCAATGCGGTCGATCAGAAAGACGATTGCCGAGAGCACAAAAACTGCCATCAGCGTTGCGTTGGACCTATTGGCCATCAATTCCACCCAACAAATGTGATCCGTGGATTGTTTCGGCACAGAGTTGACACGTTCGGTGAAGCGTGGCAAGTTGTCGGTCCGATTCCAACCCAGGTTCAAGAGGCGACAGGCGGTGGGAGTGGCGTTTCCATTACGCTGTTCGCAATCATACGCTTTGCGTTGATTGACCAGCGTCAGCCTGAAATCTTCAATCGGTGGTCTCAGTTTAGGGCATAACGTGGGGGAATCAACGTGCCTTGTTGGACGAAGCGGCTTCGCCGCGGGAGTGGTGAGCGGTTCTGCGAGATGGCAG
>CAYFJO010000609.1:0-5866 GCA_964343305.1 uncultured Pirellulaceae bacterium
TGTGATGCCGCTCGGCATTCTGCCATACAGGGACGGTGTATACGTTCAATACGGAAACGACATCCGGCTGTACCGAGATACGGACGGCGACGGCAAGGCAGATACGCATGAAGTCGTTCTTACCGGATTCGGTACTCAGGATTCGCACCTCTTTCCGCATCAGTTCACGCGCACCCCTGGCGGATGGATCCTGGCAGCCCAGGGACTTTTCAATTATTCGACGGTACGGCGACCTGATGGCGAACCGTTTGCGAACGGTCTGAAAGAGATACCGTTCAACCAGTGCAAACTGGCCCGTTTTGCACACTCAGGTTCGGACTTCGAATTGTTGACGGCTGGACCGAACAACATCTGGGGCCTGACGATTTCACGCGAGGGCGAGACCTGGCTTCAGGAAGCCAATGACCTCGGTTATCCGATCATCCCGTTTGAGCCAGGCGGATACTACAGGACAGGCTCCAGAGAGAAGCTGAAGTCTTATCAGCCGTTGATGCCTGCAACGCTCGGGCCGCCGCAGATGGGCGGGACGGGTTTGAGCGGACTGGCACTTGCGGACGATTCAGATAGTCCGTTTTCCAAAAAACGTACTATGGCGACGAAAACCTTCTACGTCGCCAATCCGATCACCAGCAGCATTCAAGTCATTCAAGCGACCCCACAAGGCGATCGATACGCTTACGAAAAGCTGCCGGACTTTCTCGTTTCGGAAGATCCGAAGTTTCGTCCGGTTGCGATCCAGTTTGGACCAGACGGCTGCCTTTACGTTACCGACTGGTACAACAAGATCATTTCTCACAACGAGGTGCCTCGGAATCATCCTGAGCGCGACAAGACCCGTGGGCGTATCTGGCGTATTCGGCATAAGAACCAGCCACGCACGGCACCACCGAATCTGCACAAGCTGGCTTCATCCGATCTGCTCGCACACCTCGGCTCGCCCAACGCCCGTGTCGCCGACATGGCATGGCAGGAGATCGTTGACCGCGAGGCAGAAGAGCTTGTGCCGAGGCTGAACGAACTTGTGGCCGATAAAAACCTCGCTGCCGATAAACGGCTGGGCGCCTTGTGGGCTCTTGAAGGACTGACGACCGTTCCTACGGCGCTTCTCGAATCACTCACCAGGGAAAGCAACGCGAACATTCGGCACGAAGCGGTTCGAATCGCCGGCGCTCAGCAGCGACCAAACGGCGAATTCCTTTCCGTCACGCAGACGCTCGCGAACGATCCGTCGCCGAAGGTTCGGGCCGCACTGGGCGATGCGTTGCGTCGCGTGCCTGATGCTGGTCCGGAAGTGATCGAACTGATGCTGAGCCTCGGCAAGGCTCCGCTGCCTGGGAATTCGTGGGAGTCGTACGATCGCGCGTTTGAACGATTCCTGGCTCGCTGGGCGATGGAACGAAACTCCGCGGCGGTCGCCGAGTTTCTCGCTTCGGATCAGGGAAAGGCGTTACCGGTGGAGAGTCGCGTGCTGGCAACGCTGGCCATCGGAGGGCGTCAGTCAGCGGTCGGGCTGGCACAACTGATTCCTGAACTGGAACGGCCGCTTGCACAGGAAGAGGTCAGAACGCTCGCCGCCCACTTCAATGAGCCAGGTGTCGCCGCGGCAATGGCTGATCTGCTGGAAAGGCCGAGTTCACGCGACTCGACCCTGCGAATGCTGCTGGAACTGCGCACCAGCCTGGACACAACGCAGCTCAAGCCGGCGATCGCATCCGCAGCGGAAACACTGTGGACGCAGGCGGAATCCGATCAGGCAAAACTGTTTGTGTTGCAGGTCGCCGGAGCTTTCCGTCTGAAAGATCTCGACCACAGTATTGCTCAGTTCGCAAGTGCAGGCGACACAAGCCAGGCTGGCAAACTTGCCGCTCTGCGATGTTTGCGTGAACTCGGTTCAACCGAAATCGAACTTCTCGCCGAGTTGGCTTCCTCCGAGAACGAGCCTCAGGCGGTGCGGAATGCCGCACTGGATACGCTGGCTGAATCCCCGTCGGAAGACGCCGCCGAAAGCCTCGCGGTGTTGCTGCTGGAGTTGAATTACGAACAGCGAAAGAAAGTCATCGAGCGAATGGCGACAAGTCGCACGGGAACGTCGGCGTTGCTGGCGGCCGTCGATGATGGCGACATCAGCCCGCAGGATCTCACACCGGAAACGCTGCAGACAATGCGGACGCTGCTTCCGAATGATGAGTTGCTGGAAACCCTCTGGAATAGAGTCGCGGGCCAGATGCAACGAGTCTTGCGACTCGTCGGAAACAACGCGGACTTCGTTCAGCAACCGATCACGTTGACCGGTCCCTTTACCGTCGAGTCATGGGTGCGGTTGAGCCCAGGGATCAGCAATGCGGACGGAATCCTTGGTTGCCCCAATGTGCTGGACATGAACTTTTACAACGACACGTTTCGTGTTTGGGTGGCCGGCCAGCACGACATCGTCATTGCCAAGAGCAAAACGATCGCGGACACGTGGACGCACGTGGCAGTGTCTCGAGATACGGACGGCATTTTTCGCATCTACATCAACGGCGAAGTCTCGGCTCAGAGTTCGAAGAAGAGTCAAACGGATTTCACTGGCTTGAACATCGGTCGAACAACCCCCACGCATGGAACCGATGGGGCTTTGACGGAGTATCGCATCTGGAATGTGGCACGATCACCTCAGCAGATTCGCGACAACTTTGACCGGAGCTTCGCTGGTGACGATCTGCCAGACGGGCTGATTCACTATTTCGACGGCGCGGCTTGGGGCAAACTCGGCGGGCAGGCACGGCTTGTGCCGACACTCGAAGCTCCGAAGCTGCTCACTGCTGAACAGGCCGCACGGCAATCCGAGATGTTTGACAAGTACCGCGCGCTCGCCGCGCAAGCGGGCGACCTGGCGGCCGGTAAGGCTCTGTTCACGAAGACGTGTCTGGTGTGTCACAAGCAGGGTGGAAAAGGCGGCAACATCGGCCCGCCTTTGGACGGTGTCGGCCTGAAGGGCTCCGAGGCACTGCTCCGAAATGTTCTCACCCCAAGCGCCGCGATGGAAGGCGGTTATCGCCAGTTTCGTGTTCTGACGTTTGCCGGCCGAATCCACAACGGCATGCTTGTTTCGCAAGATGATTCGGCGGTCGTCCTTCGACAACCAGAAGTCGCCGACAAACGCATCGAGAAATCAGACATTCAAACCGCGGACTTCACGTCGCTGTCGGTCATGCCGAACGGCCTGCTCGACAATCTCAAGGATCAGGACGTCAGCAACCTGTTCGCGTACATCCTTTCGCTGAAGCAGCAGAATAGTAAAGTGGCTTCACAGCGGATCAAAACCCCATAATCCAAAATCCCAAAAGACCAAGCAGCAACAATGAAGAGTAGAATTCTCATTCCCTTCAATCTCGCAATTCTGGCATGCACCTGCATAGTCGTTGGCGGCGAGCAACCGAATGTCGTTTTGATCTTCGCGGATGACCTGGGTTACGGCGATCTTGGTTGCTACGGCGCGACAAAGCTGAAGACGCCGAATATCGATCGCCTGGCAAAAGAAGGTCGGCGATTCACCGATGCACATTCGGCATCCGCGGTTTGCACACCGTCACGATATGCGTTGCTGCTCGGCGAATATCCTTTTCGGAAAGGCCTGTCCCGTCCCGTGTTCCTCAAGACCGGTCTGGTTTTCGATCCCGATCGGTTGACCGCTGCGGACGTGATGAAGAACGCTGGCTACGCCACCGCCTGCATTGGGAAGTGGCACCTCGGATTTGGAAGGACGCAGCCGGACTGGAATGGCGATCTGGAGCCTGGACCACTTGAAGTTGGATTTGATTACTACTTCGGTGTGCCTGTCGTTAACAGCCATCCGCCGTTTGTTTTTGTGGAGAATCACCGCGTTGTTGGCCTCGTGCCGGACGATCCTTTTGTCTTTCAGAAGAAGGCGAAGACACGAGTGTTTCCCGAAAAAATGGGCCTCGACCAGATCGGCGGGGCTGACGCCGCGCACGCGTTGTACAAAGACGAAGCGGTCGGGACGCGTCTGACCGAGAAGTCACTCGAATGGATCAAGGCCAACAGTGACCGCCCGTTCTTTCTCTACCTTGCCACGACCAACATCCACCATCCGTTCACGCCAGCACCTCGTTTTCAGGGTACCAGTGAATGCGGTCGTTACGGCGACTTCGTACATGAACTCGATTGGATCGTCGGGGAAGTGATAAACGTGCTCGAAGAGGAGGGACTGGCTGACAATACTCTTGTGATCTTCACCAGTGACAACGGCGGCATGATCAATCAGGGCGGTCAGGACGCGATCAGGAAGGGACACAAACTCAATGGTCATCTTCTCGGGTTTAAATTCGACGCATGGGAAGGTGGTCATCGCGTGCCTTTTGTCGCACGCTGGCCCGGAATGATCGAAGCTGGTTCCGTTTCGGATCAACTCATCTCAAACGTCGATCTGTTGGGCACGCTGGCGGCTCTCACCGGGCAGAAGCTCGAACCGGGCGAAGGCCCGGATAGCTATAACGTGCTTCCCGCCCTGACGCGTACACCTGAGAAACCGGTTCGCGATCATCTTGTGTTGGCAGCGGCACGACCCACACATCTGGCTCTCCGCGAGGGCAAATGGATGTTCATCGGCGCGAAAGGCGGTGGAGGATTTGGTGGCACCAGACCGGGAGAACATTTGCTCGGCGGTCCAGCCGCGTTGAAATTCGCGGGACAGACCAACAGCGATATCGTGGATGGAAAATTCAAGAAAGATGCGCCCGCCGAGCAACTCTACAATCTCGACGCCGACCCTTCGCAGAGTCAAAACGTGATTCGCGAGAACGCCGAATTGGCAAAAGCGATGCGGGCACGTTTAGAGAAACTCAAAGGCAGCGATGCACTATCCGCAGCCGTTGAACCGAAATACGACGGCTTCAAGCCACTCGGCAAACTTCGATTCACGTTTGAATCGGGGAAACTTGACGGCTGGTCGATTGTCGAAGGCAAAGCAGGACGTCCAGTTTCGGAGCATTCGTCACTGGCAAGATGGAAACACAAGCCATTCAATCGGGAAGGCAGGTTCCATCTCTCCACGATCGCTGCTGGAGACGGCTTTTCCGACAAGCAGACCGTCGTGTTGCAGTCTCCATCGTTCGTCATACACGGTCATCAGGCGAGTTTCCTTGCGTCCGGCGGGTTCGACCCCGAGTCGCTGTTTGTCGGTCTGTTCGATGCGGAAACGGAAAAAGTCCTGCTGTCCGCAGGTGGCCCGATGGGACCACAAATGCAGCGGACAATTTGGGACGTTCGCACACTGAAAGGCAAGACTGTGTTTATCCGAGTCGTCGATCGGAACACAGGCGGCTGGGGCCATCTCACTTTCGACGATTTTTCCATGGACGGAACTATTCAATCGCCAATCGAAACGCCGCCCTAAAGCCCAAGGTTTATACCGAACAGCAAATCAACTTCCCCGCACCGACAACGAAGCGCTTCATCAAGTTCCAGGTCACCGATGCCGTTTCCGCGCCCGGCAAGCCGGTCGCCGCGATTGGCGAGTTGGATGTACTGGTTAAATAGAAGATCAGGAGAACAGGAAAATTGAAGAACAGAATGAGCACTATCAAACTGGTTGCGGCGGTCACGTTAACGTTGCTTCTCTCGATGCCGACCCTGGCTGCTCCCGATCGGCCTAACGTCATCCTCCTGTTTATCGACGATCTCGGCTATGGCGACATAGGCCCCTACGGCTGCAAGGATATTCCGACGCCAAACATCGATCGACTCGCCAAACAAGGTGTGGTCTTCACGCAGGCTTACGTCACCAACCCGCCCTGCTGTCCCAGCCGTTGCAGCCTGATGATGGGCATGTACGGCCAGCATTTCGGCAAGTACGGCATGTCGA
>CAYFJO010000610.1:0-5864 GCA_964343305.1 uncultured Pirellulaceae bacterium
GACGCAATAAAAAGATGCCCACCAAGGTATTACCTATCCGCTAATCAAACACGATCCTCGGTACACCGCACTATATGCCGCCAGAACAAGTCGCCGGAAATACCGAAGCGATGGGACCCGGCTGCGACATCTACAGTCTGGGCGTTGTTCTTTACCAATTGTTAACCAATAGGCGCCCCTTCCAAGGCGATTTACTTTCGATTCTCAACCAAATCGCGACGCAGAATCCCAAGCCACCGTCCGAACATCGCGCGGAAGTCGATTCCTACTTGGATCGAGTCTGCCTGAAGGCTCTCGCAAAACGACCCGAAGATCGTTTCAACTCGATGGCTGAATTCGCCGCGATTCTTGGCAAGTATTTAAAAAGCCTTGAACAACGAGACGCGAGTTCTGCTGCATCACCACAAGCGATCGCTGACCAAGTAGTGGGTGTGCTTGCCGAATATGAACAACAAGGACGAACTCTACAATCTCCCTTCGCGCAAATGCAAGCTTCGCCCCAGCGCCGCTCAATTCCAGTTTGGGTCTGGGCAACGGGCGGTGGACTGACAACCTTGGTTCTTTTGACTTGTGTGATCATCCTCTGGAAAGTCCTGGGAAGTGCCGACCCCAATCCCGATCCACCTGTGGCTGCGGAAGCTTCGGCGCTGCAGTTCAATGGCAAGTCGTCTTACGTCGAAGTTGAGAATTTCGACCACCAGGGTGGGCCGATTACGATCGAGCTGATCGTACGACCGGCAGCACAACCGACGGGGAAAACATCTCTTCTACACACCGACGGACTTTCACTCCAGACCGCACCATCAGGAAGTCGCTGGGTCGCACAGGCACCGTCCGTTCAAAAAGGCGACGGTCCAACTGTGGCTCAGTCGCAAACCCCTGCTGTTCCAGGTGAACGTGCCCACGTCGCCGCACAACTGAACGGCAATGAGCTTTCAATCTTTGTAAACGGAAAACTTGAAAAGACTGTGACGCTCGAAGGCTTGACGAAACCAAGCGCGGCTTTGGTGCTTGGAGCCGCAAAAGAGGGCCAATCGGCAAGTCAATTCTTCAGTGGCAGTATCGAAGAAGTTCGCGTCTCGGGCGACGCTCGCTACGAGGGAGACTATACCCCGACGGACCGCTTCGAATCGGATGAGAAGACGATGGCGTTATACCATGTAGAGGAAGGCGAAGGCGACGTGCTTCGTGATGCATCGGGAAACGGTCGCGACGGAAAGATCGTCGGTGCCGAGTGGTTGAATCTCGACGACGTGGAAGATGACGAGCCTTTCGAAGCGGGCTTCAACTATCCGCTTGCCGGTATCTTGCCGGCTCCTGCCGAGATCTCGGGTGTGAAACATTGGCAGATTGATACCGTCGCACCTCGTGGCGCAGTAAAGTCGATCGATTTCAGCCCCGATGGTCGTCTCCTTGCTTGTGGAAGTTACGACCGACAAGTGCGAGTGTTTGAATTACAGGACGGCCATCTAACACTTATGCGAGTTTTTTCAGGCCACGAGAGCCATGTGAATTCGGTCGCATGGAGTCCTAATGGACGTTGGATTGCGTCTGCTGCTGGCTCTGGCGAGCCAATGGTTCGCATCTGGGATTATGAGAATGGCAAAATCTATGCTCAACTTGAACAACCTGGACAAAGCAGCAATTGTGTGTGCTGGTCGCCCGATAGCAAACGCATTGCCGTTGCCAACGAAAAGACGGTTCAAATTTGGAACGTTGAATCACGGACCCAGCAGGCGGAATGTTCAGGACACGAGGGCGGCGTCTTCTCTGTCACTTGGCACCCGACCGAGGACATCATCGCGTCGGCTTCCAGCGACGGAACTGTGCGTCTTTGGAATTTGGATGGATCGGTACGTACTCAACTCGATGCGCACAAGAATGTCGTCAACTGTGTTCAATGGAGCCCAGACGGAACGTGGCTTGCATCAGGAAGTCAAGACATGAGCGTTCGACTTTGGTCGCCTGACGGAGAGCCAGGGCCAGTATTCAAAAATGGGCTAAACTCTTACGTAATCACCGTGGCGTGGAGCAAGGATAGCCAACATCTTGCATGTAATACTGCCCAAAGTGCCAGAATCTTCGGTTTGGAAGAACCTGAAGAAAGTCGGAGTATATACGTTACGAAATACGCAGGTGCAATTTCGTCGCTGTTGTGGTCATCTGATGATCAGCGACTAGCTGTTGGTGGGGCAATAGGAATTCGACTCTTGAACATATCCGGTTCCGACATCGAAGTCAGCCTGGGCCACTCGAGAGCGATCAGCGACATGGATATCCATCAAAAGGCTGAACAGATTGTGACAGTTGGTCATGATGGTGTAGCACGTTTTTGGAAGTCTGATGGGACTCCACTTCGTGCGACCACGGTGTCAGATGCGGATGCTCAACGTGTCGCATTCAATACGACAGACGATCGGATATCAGCATCAGGCAGGGCAAATGGTAAAAGTACGATTCGAATTTGGTCACCGCAATCCAATGACGCTGGGCCACCGATCGAGGGCCACGATGGAACGATTACATCATTGGCGTGGAACTCTGACGGCAAACGCTTGGCAACAGCGAATCGAAAGACAATCAGGATTTGGAGTGCAAATGATTCGTCAGCCGAGCGCGTTATCCCACACGAATTCTACACTCACGCGCTTGCCTGGAGTCCGAGTGGAGATCAATTCGCATCCGTCGACCATGATCTGTTCATCTGGAATTCATCAACAGGCAACCAAGTAAAGAAGATCGGGCCAGGTAGCGAACGCGGCATTATGGACATAGCTTGGAAGTCAGACGAAGAGATTGTTCTAGTATCAGAATCACGCTTGTTTTACATCGACCCAAGTAACGCAAACGCAAGACGGGACACGATCCGGGATCGAGACAAGACGAGGAACCTAACACGAATTTCATTTCCCCCTGACAAGGAAAGGGCGGCAATCGTTTGCAACCGCTCTGATGTCGTATTATTGAACACAAAGACCGCGCAGCAGATTGGATGGTTGCGGCAACAAAACGTCAGCGATGTAGGTTGGATCAAGAATGGCGAAAACGTCATTTCGGCAGATCGATTATCAAGACTCACATCGTGGAATGCTAAGACTGGTGCCCCTGAATGGGTGAGCGTAATTGTTTCAGACACCGATTCAATCACCTTCACTCCCGAGGGTCAACTCAAACACGGCGATGCTGAAGTCATAGAGAAGAAACTCGTCTACATCGTCGAGCACAACGACGGACGGCAGGAGATCATGTTGCATTCCAAGTTCCAGAAACTCCGTTAATCTGATATCGGAGAGATTAATCTCGACTTAGTAAACCGACCACTCGTTGATCAGAATAGTTCAAAAGAGTTATCAACCGCAGAGGACACAGAGTAACGCAGAGGCCAGACACCAATTCTTCTTTTCTCTGCGCACCTCTACGTCCTCTGCGGTAAATCAAACCAAGCCAATTCAAAGCTTGTTGACCATTCGCTTGATCCCGTCTTTAAGCCGCTCGACATTGAAATTGATCAGCAAGCCAAGTTTGCATCCGCTCAGCTTCAGATAAGACAAAAGCTGTGCCTGGTGGATGGGCAGAATCTCTTCGACGGCTTTCAATTCGACAATCACCGCGTCTTCGACCAACAAATCGATCCGATAGCCTACGTCGATTCGCACGTCTTCATAAACCACCGGCAGTTCCACTTGCGACCCGGCTTTCAAACCACGCTTGTGCAATTCGAAGAGCAAGCACGCTTCATAAGCTGACTCTAACAATCCTGGTCCAAGCGCCAAATGCACCTTCATCGCTGCGTCGACCATTTGGCCACTGATTTCGTTCATTTCCATTCTTGGCTCCTTTCATTTTTGTTTACCGCAGAGGACGCGGAGGTACGCGGAGAAAACAGAAAACCTTGATTAGATCACTTTTTTCTTCCTCTGCGAAACTCCGCGACCTCTGCGGTAAATTATTCGTCCCTTTTACGTTTATGTGGAGCCGGCGAACACGCTTGCCTCACTTCTGTTGTCATTTTCTTTTCCTCATTTCATACTATCATTCAAGAGTGCGATGACTTGATTGAATTTGGCAAAGCGACTCATGGCCGACAGACAAAAAACTTCCGTCGAACCCGTCAGCGACGCCGATCTATCAGGCCATCGTTTGGGCGACTATCAACTTCTGCGGCGACTCGGCCGCGGCGGCATGGCCGACGTTTATCTGGCTCAGCAGCAATCGTTGCGCCGGCAAGTTGCCTTCAAAGTTCTTAAACATCATTTGGCGAGCGACCAGTCGTACGTACGCCGTTTTGTTAATGAGGCTCAGTCCGCCGCGTCGCTGGTCCACGGCAACATCGTTCAGATCCACGAAGTCGGCTGTCTCGATGGCGTACACTTTATCGCTCAGGAATATGTCAAAGGCCAGAATCTGCGTCAGTTGCTGGATCGCTATGGGGCGCTCGATCCGGCTACCACCGTCAACATCATGCGACAGGTCGCGGCCGCTTTGCACAAAGCCGGTGAGCAGGGCATCATCCATCGCGACATCAAACCCGAGAACATCATGCTCTCAGCCGCTGGCGAAGTGAAGGTGGCCGACTTTGGGCTCGCCCGCGCCGTCGATGCCGATGCCAACCTGACGCAAGTTGGCATGACGATGGGCACGCCGCTTTACATGAGTCCGGAACAAGTCGAAGGCAAGGCGGTCGATCAGCGGAGCGATCTGTATGCGTTTGGCGTGACCTGCTACCACATGCTGGCCGGCCATCCGCCCTTCGACGGCGAGACCGCGCTGAGTATTGCCGTGAAGCATCTCAATCAAGAGCCCCGGCGTCTGGAAGAATTGCGACCGGATTTGCCGATCGGATTGTGTTGCACGATTCACAAAATGATGTCCAAGCGGCCGGCAGATCGTTATCAAGACGCGATGGAAATGCTTGGTGAACTTCGAGCGTTGCCCATTGACGGCCTCGAAGACGGCTGGCCCAGTTGGATGGATGCCTTCGACACCTCGGAGCGAGCCGCGATTACGTCGTCGGCCAGCGCCGCCACCCAGCGGCTCGACACGGTCATGAAAACCGAGGCGATGCGAATTCAGCGCGAGCGCAACGCGTGGCCCTGGATCGTCGGTGCGACGATTGTTGCAGTTCTATTCGGCAGTTTCGTTGCTTGGGCGACGCGCCCTGATTCCTTGCTTCAACCTTCAAGTGCCACACAAGTTCCGCGCAAGGAAAACGTCCTCGAACAATATCGCTTTGCAACCTGGACCCACACGGAAGAAGCATACAAGAGTGTCGAACGCTACTTCCCGATCCAGGACCGTTTATCGCCTCACGAAAAGTCGCAACGCCAGCTAAACATCCGCCGCTCGAAGCAGCGGTTGGCCGAGTTGTACGTCGATCGCGAAGAGTTCGAGCGGGCGATGCCGATCTTTACTGAATTTGCGAATATGGAAGAGACGGCAGCCGAATTCCGCGCATTTGGCTTAGCCGGCCAGGCTCTCGTCTACTGGCATCGCGGCGATCACAAGGCGATGAAGAGACCGCTAGAGGATGTCTTCGACTTGCGGCAGCACTTAAGCCAAAAGATGCGAAACGTCGTGAATCGCCTGCGAGATTTGTCCCGCAAGACGAACGGGAGTTGACAGACGGCCTCCTGAACAACAGACTAAAATTACTCGGCAACCAACGTCGCATCCAAGTTCAAGCGACAAGCACTGCCCCCTTCGTCTAGTGGCCTAGGACATCGGATTCTCAGTCCGAAGACAGGGGTTCGACTCCCCTAGGGGGTGCTGATTACAGGGCAACGACTTACGTCAAATCGGCAACAGCCCAGAAATCGACAACCTTCCAAAAACCTTCCAAAGCTAGTTGGCTTGCTGCTTTAACG
>CAYFJO010000611.1:0-5806 GCA_964343305.1 uncultured Pirellulaceae bacterium
GCCTAAAACACCGCGCAAATTCGAATCCACACTAACCCGAAGCGCAAGCGAGGGGCGACGTCCAAGACCCCTCGCTTGCGCGTCGGGTTAGTGAATAATCCGCCTTAGTGTCAGTCATCGGAGTGCCGATCATTAAGTGTGATCCGAATATGCGGATTCTGTGGAAGAGTTGTTCTCGATTGCCGATTGTGCGGATTTGCGCGGTTGACTGGCCTGTCGGTCGATGATTTCGTTTATGCGAATTCTGTGCAAGAGCTGTTCTCGTTTGCCGATTGTGCGGATTTGCGCGGTTGACTTTTGCTCGATGATCACGCTTTGGATTCTATGTTTCCAACGATCGTCCGTCTTTTTCCGGTGCGACGCGGGCGCATGCCAAAATGCAATTAGGTATACTGACTATTCAACTGAAACATCCAAGCCTGCACGGCCAACGAGGCAACAAGCGTTGGGGGCCCGGAGAATATCGCGTGGGGAATGCTGATGACAAGCTGACCCGAAAACCAACATCGGAGACCAGGCCAAGCGATCCAGCCTCGATCGATTCGAAGTCCCAACAAAGTGGGTTTGAGGAAACGATCGACTCTGCGGATGATGCCGGTGTGTCATCACCTGATCAGTTGCAGGACGCTTCCGCGATCGCGCGTCACGAAGCGCGCGACACCAAGGACAAGCCTGAAGCGGCAGACGACCAGAGTCTTCCTAGAGCATTCGGTCGCTACGAAGTCCGGAAACTGTTGGGCAAAGGGGCGTTCGGGGCCGTTTACCTTGGCTTCGACAACCAACTCGACCGCAAGGTCGCGATCAAGGCGCCGCGGCTGGACGTCGATTCGGAAACGGTCGAGCGCGAATTCTTAGCGGAAGCCCGACAGCTTGCCAAGCTCAACCATCCGGGCATCGTCGCCGTTTACGACGTCGGCATCGACGAGGAAGGGCAATGCTACATCGTCTCGAACTACCTCGAAGGAGAAAGCCTGGACGAGTGGCTAGAACGCAGTCGGCCCACATGGCAGCAATCCGCCCAGATTGCCGCAGTCATTGCCGATGCTCTGACTCATGCCCATGCTCAGCGAATCGTTCACCGCGATCTCAAGCCGGCCAACGTGATCATGACCGAAGGGCTTTCGCCCGTGATCGTTGACTTTGGTTTGGCGTTGAGCGATGCGCAGATGACCGGTCGCGAGAAGGGTATGGTCTCCGGCACGCCGACTTACATGTCCCCCGAACAAGCTCGCGGCGAAGGACATCGCATCGATGGACGAACGGACATCTACGCGCTGGGCGTGATTCTCTACCGGATGCTGACCAGGCAGTTGCCCTTTCAAGCCAAGAACATCAAGGAAATCTTGCGGCAGGTGAAAGAGGACGAACCGCAGCCGCCACGCCAGCTTGTGCCGAACATTCCGAAAGATCTAGAACGCATCTGCTCGAAAGCGATGGCCAAGGAAGTGCGGCATCGCTTCACGACTGCCGGCGACATGGCCGAAGAATTGCAGCGCTTCCTGAACCGAGCAGATTCGCCTGCGGAACCGCGGCCGACTGTCGACTTGGTCCCCGACGAAGAAACGCCGCATACACAACGCTTGCCAGCCACTCCATCAGGAACGCGCGCGCGCGATTCGGTCGCCGGTTCGGGATCATTCGCGTCTCGATCGTCGTCACGCCGCTCGCGCGAAGCGTTGCGGCGACGGATCACACTGGTCCTTTGCGGCTGCGACATTTTCACGTCCGACGACATCCTCGAATCGCTTGACTCGGAAGAGCAGCAGGAAGTGCTGATCGATTTCCAGCAGTTGTGCCGTCAAGCCGCCGAAGAAGTTGGCGGAACGATCGTCCAGGCGACGACCGAAGGGCTGTTGATCTGCTTCGGCTATCCCACCGCGCAGGAAGACGCGTCTCAGCGCGCTGTCCGCTGCGGTCGGCAACTGCTGGACGGCATGGACGAATTCAACCGGCGCTTGCACTCGCGTCATCAGGTCCGCCTGTCGGCCTTTACCGTCGTTCACAGCGACCAGGCGATCGTCCAGGACAAGGGAGAGGAAGGTGGCGGACTGTCGATCGTTGGCCAGGTGCTCAACGTCGTCAACCAACTCGAAAACTTGGCGGAACCCAACACGATCGTGGTCACAGATGACACGCATCGACTGGTGCAAGGTTTCTTCCAGTGGGAGTCGCTGGGGACTCAGCGGCTGAAAGGCGTCGGGCAAAAGGAGCTGTTCCTGGTAACCGGCGAGCGCGCGGCGGGCAGCCGGATCGATGCTGATTCATCTGGGCTTACGCCGCTGATCGGTCGCGATCGGGAAGTTGGCTTGTTGCAGGAACGTTGGGAGCAGGCGACCGAAGGCATGGGGCAAGTCGTGCTGCTGATCGGTGAAGCGGGGCTTGGCAAGTCGCGTCTTGTCCACACACTGAAGGAACATGTGGGGTACGGCCCCGACTCGCCAACAACCAGCACTACGGCAACGATCGTCGAATGGCGTTCCTCGCCGCAACATCAAAACAGCAGCCTCTATCCGACAACGGATTACTTTGAGCGTTTGTGCGGCTTCGAGCGGCAGGATTCTTCTGCCGAGAAACTTGACAAACTCGTCGACCAACTCGCGGCTCTCAACCTCGATGGCGATCAGGAGATGGCGCTGCTGGCGTCGCTATTGTCGATCCCACTTAACGGCCGCTTCCCCGCACTCGATCTGACGCCACAGCGACAGAAGGAAAAAACGTTCGAGTTGCTCATCGAGTGGCTTCGCGAACTCAGTTACAAGCACCCAGTGCTGTTCATCATCGAGGACCTGCATTGGGTCGACCCTACGACGCTAGAATTCCTGGAAGACTTCGTGTCTCAGGGGCTCAACGATTCGATTCTCACACTATTGACGTTCCGCCCCGAATTCGTGACGCCGTGGCAGAGCATGGCGCACCAGACACAGATTGCACTGAACCGGCTCACGAAGCGGCAGATCGGCGAGATGATCGTAGTCAAAGCTGGCGCCGAGAACATCCCGCAAAGTGTCGTCGACCAGATCGCCGAGCGGACCGACGGCGTGCCGCTGTTCGTTGAGGAATTCACGCGGATGATCGTCGAGTCGGGGACGCTGACCGACGATGTCGAAGCGTCGGGTTCCGTTTCCGGTAGTTTCCGCTCGCACGAGATTCCCGCCACGTTGCAAGACCTGTTGATGGCCAGGCTGGACCGCATCGACGCCAACATCGAAGTCGTTCAGCTAGTCGCCACGATCGGTCGCGAGTTCTCGCAAGAATTGATCTGCGCGGTCTCGCCGTTCGACGAATCGGAATTGCAGGCGGAACTGGACAAGCTTGTCGCTGCCGAAGTGTTGTTCTCACGCGGCCGCCTGCCGCGCACGCACTACACGTTCAAGCACGCGCTGATCCAAGACGCCGCGTACGGCTCGCTGGTGAAAAAGAAGCGCCAGGAGTTTCACCGCCGAATCGGCGAGACGCTCGAGTCGCGCTTTGCCGACACGGCGGCCACGCAACCGGAACTGCTCGCGCTGCACTTCACCGAGGCCGGCCTCGCGCCGCAGGCTGTCGATTACTGGGGCCGGGCCGGCACACGGTCGCTCCAACGTTGCGCCCATAAAGAAGCGATCGAACATCTGAATCGCGGACTGGAACTGCTCGAAACGCAGCCGGAATCGCCCGAACGCTTCCGCCGCGAAATCAAAATGCACACGGAACTCGGCGTTCCGCTGCAAGCGACGATCGGCTACAGCGCTCCCGAGGTCGAACAGACATACGCCCGCGCTCATGAGCTTTGCACGCAACTGGGCCTGACGACGGAACTGTTTCCGATTCTTTACGGCATGTTCCGTTATTACATGTTGCAGGCCAAATACCCGAAGGCCCGCGAACTCGGTGAGCAGCTTCTCGAGATCGCCGACCAGACACAGACACCGCATTTTTTGGTCGCCGCCAATCGCGCCCGCGGCGGCCCACCTGTCTACGAAGGACGGCACACGGAAGCCGTGCCGTTTCTCGAAAAGGTGATCGCGATTGAGCCGACGGCTGAACTTCGCGCGGATGTTTATCACTATGATGTGGTCGATCCCTGGATCGCCAGCCGCAGCTATCTTTCATGGGCATGTTCGCACCTGGGATATCCCGACCAGTCGCTCCAGCACAGCAACGCGGCAGTGCGGATCGCCGAAGAACTCGATCATTCGTTCAGTGCGGCGCTGGCGCTTAGCTTTTCGCAATGGGTGCATCAGTTCCGCCGCGATGTGGCTCAGACGCGAGCGACCGCGGAACAAGCTTTGGCCATCTCCGAAGAGCATGGTTTTGCTTTCTGGTACGGCTGGTGCCGCGTGATGCGTGGCTGGGCGATGGCCCAGCAAGGTGAACATGCCGCCGCGATCGGCGAAATCCGACAAGGCATTGTCGACTGGCGAGCGCAGGGGTCGGAGTTGGGCTGTCATTATTACTACGTGCTGCTGGCCGAAGCGTGCGCCGCCGCAGGCAAGATCGACGAGGCGCTCGGGGCGCTGGATGATGCCAGCCAATTCGCCGCCGACACGGGCGAAGGTTTTTACGCGCCCGAGATACCGCGGTTGCGCGGCAAATTGTTGTTGCACCGCGACTCCTCGGTAACGGACGACGCCGAAGCATGTTTTCGGCAATCGCTAGAGTTGGCCCGCGACCAACAAGCCAAATCGCTGGAACTCCGGGCCGCGCGAAGCCTTGCCCGTTTGCTGCACTCGCGCGGTCACACATCCGACGCCCGCGAGACGCTCGCGCCGGTCTATCACTGGTTCACCGAAGGCTTCGACACTTACGACCTGCAGCAGGCAAAGCGGCTGCTGGAATCACTCGAATGAACAGAAGGAGAATTGCAAGATGTATGACTATATCGTCGTAGGAGCAGGTTCGGCCGGTTGTGTCGTGGCAGCGAGGTTGTCCGAGAATCCGGATGCGAAGGTACTCTTGCTCGAAGCCGGCGGGCAGGATTCGCATCCTGACGTGCAAGCCCCGGCGAAGTGGCCGACTTTGTTCGAAACCGAGTTTTCTTGGGGCTACAAGACCGCGCCGCTGCGGCATTGCAACAACCGTGTGGATCACATGCCGCGGGGCAAGTTGTTGGGTGGCTGCCACAGTGTGAATGCCAACGTCTGGGTCCGCGGACCCCGCAACGACTTCGACAGTTGGGCGTATCAAGGCTGCGCCGGTTGGGGCTGGGAACAAACACTCCGCCTGTTCAAAAAGATCGAAGATTGGCAGGGGCCTGCCTCGGAACTTCGCGGCGTGGGCGGCCCGCTGTACATCGCTCCACCGGTTGATCCGCACCCCGTCGCCGCAGCGTTTGTCGAATCGGGTCGCGCAGTCGGTTTGCCCGTCATTGAAGACAACAATGGTCCCGAATTGGAAGGCACTAGCTTCTTCAACCTGACGATCAAGAACGGCAAACGAAACAGCGTGGCCAGCGCGTACTTGCGGCCCGCGATGCAGCGCCCGAACTTGACGGTTGTCACCCACGCCGAAACGGATCGGTTGGTGTTAGAAGGGACTCGCTGCAAGGGCGTCGAATATCGGCACGACGGCCAGGTTAAGACAGCCCGCGCCGACCGCGAAGTGATTCTCTGTGCCGGCGTGATCGGTTCGCCGCGTGTTCTGATGCTCTCCGGAATCGGCTCGGAAGAAGACTTGAAATCGCTAGGCATTGACGTAGTCGTCAGCCTGCGCGGTGTCGGCCAGAACTTGCAAGACCATCCGCTGGTCGGCGGCATCAATTACGAATGTAAAGGCTCGCTTCCGAACCGCACAACAACGCCGCCGAAAGCACGATGTGGTGGAAGTC
>CAYFJO010000612.1:0-5798 GCA_964343305.1 uncultured Pirellulaceae bacterium
TCCGCTTTCACTGCGTAGGGAACCAGAATGAGCGTGCTGACGATCAAGACCAATACTTGCCGAGTCATAACGTCCCCCTATGTGGCACCTTCTGTGGCATAACTACGATTATGCCGGTCTATCTGTAATTAGTTTCGCTAATTCCCGGCTAGAAGCTTCTTAACGGATAATAGCCGTTTAGCAGGACTGCAACAAGCCACTCAGATGGGTGGTTGTGCTTTGTCTTTGAATACCCAGAATGATCAGTGGTCGTTAGTACACTTAGAAACTAATGTACATGATTCCAGCTTGCAAGGATTCTTAAAATGAGCATTGAAAAACTTGGAAAGGTCCTGCGGTCAGCCAGGCTGAAGAAGAATGATCGAGCGTGGTTTGAACGTTGGATTGGCTGGTATGGCAAATATTGTGGCGCGGGTTTTGATGAGCGGATTCCGGTCGACAGAAAGCGAGTGATTGGTTTTCTGAGACTGCAAAAGTCGATGGGCCGCCAAACTTGGCAGCGATTGCAAGCGGTGCGCGCGATTGAGTTCTATCGGACAACCGTGCTGCGAGAAGCGAACTGGGACTTACAAGACATCTGCGAGACGTTGGCGGAGTTTGCGGAACGTGAGGAGCAGGCTCGCGCAACGAACGCGAACGAACTCGACGTGGTAGGAAAGATCGACCCGAGAGAGTCCGATGCGATTCAGACGATGCGACGAACGCTACGGGTGTCGGGCAAGAAATGGAATACGGACGTTGAAGTGCGAGTTGGGTTACATTGACGCGGTGCGAGCAACGGGTCCAACGCGGTTGCCCGTCGTTTTAGCTCGAGAAGAAATTGACGCTCTCTTCCAGCAACTTGGCGGCTGCATGTTGTTGATTGCCCAAGTCTTGTATGGTGCAGGCTTGCGTTTGAGCAACGGACTTCGGTTGCGTGTGAAAGACGTGGATTTTGGGCATGGTCAAATCGTCATCCGTGATGGCAAGGGAGACATGGACCGGGTGACGGTGTTGCCGGCGACAGTGGTTGATCGCCTCAAGTCCCAAATCGAATTTGCCCGGTGTCTGCACGAGCGAGATCTTGCCGAAGGCCACGGCCGCGTGTGGTTACCTTACGCGTTGTCGCGGAAGTATCCCAATGCAGAACGAGAGTTTATTTGGCAGTTCATCTTTCCGGCCAGTCGGATCTCGAAAGATCCACGTTCGGGCGATTTTCGTCGGCACCATCTTCATGGGGATTCATTCAGCGATGCTTTGAAGGTCGCGGCGGGACAATCGGGGTTGACGAAACGAATCACGTCACCCGTTTTTCGTCACAGTTTCGCGACGCATATGTTGGCCGCCGGCTACGACATTCGCACCGTGCAGATCGTCCGAATAGGCCGCGACCAGCAAAGGCGATGTCGACACGACAACCGCGGCGCGAGCGTCGCCCTTCGCAAGATGTTCCCTCAACACAGGACGATCAATCATATCCAGAACGTCGACCAACAAGAACATTCCACCGATCTTGCGCAACGCACGACGCACTCCAAACATCCCCGGCTCAAGTGCCCGCAATTTGGATTCCGAAAGCGTCAAACCACCCGGATTTGTCGCAGTAGATGAAGCGTCAAATTCAATCGGATGAATCATTTATTCTGTTGTCATTCGTTGCCGCCAAACAACGGTGTCGACAGATATCGTTCGCCCAGGCTGCACATGATCGTGACGATTCGCTTGCCTTTGAATTCTGGCCGAGCGGCAACCTGAGCGGCGGCCCACATGTTCGCACCGCTGCTGATGCCGGCCACGATGCCTTCGTGTTCGGCCAGCTTTCGGCCCCATGCGAACGCATCTTCGTCATCGACCGTGACAACTTCGTCAACGATCGAGGTGTCGAGGTTCTTGGGAATGAATCCCGCGCCGATGCCTTGAATGCGGTGTTTGCCGGGTTGGCCGCCACCGATCACCGGCGAATGCTTTGGTTCCACGGCGATGGCTTTGAAGTCGGGATTCTTCGATTTGATGTAGCGAGCCACACCCGTGATCGTTCCACCCGTGCCAACGCCGGCCACGATCGCATCGATGTTCTGGCCGCTGTCTTCCCAGATTTCGGGACCGGTGGTCGCTTCATGGATCGCCGGGTTCGCCGGGTTTTCGAACTGCTGTGGCATCCAGCCCGCGTCGTCGGACTCCACCAGTTCACCCGCGCGACGAATGGCACCCGGCATTCCCTCGGCGGCCGGAGTCAGATCCAGATTTGCTCCCATCGCTCGCAGCAAGGCGCGTCGCTCGACCGACATCGACTCGGGCATGGTTAGCGTCAAACGATAGCCCTTCGCCGCACAAACAAATGCCAGCGCGATGCCCGTGTTGCCACTGGTCGGCTCGATGATGTGCGTATCCTGGTTAATCGTGCCATCACGCTCTGCGGCTTCGATCATCGCCACGCCGATGCGATCCTTGACGCTGTTGAGCGGCTGAAAAAACTCGCATTTCGCAAAGACGGTGGCGCCGTCTTGCGGAATCAAACGATTGATTCGAATCATCGGCGTGTCGCCCATCGCTGCGGATGCGTTATCAAAGGTTTTGCCTCGTGGCATGATATTCTCCTATTGATTGACTTGGGTGGTTCATCAATGAAAAGACGCGGTGACTTTGCCAGCAAGTTACCGCCCAAGACTTGCCTTCGCAAGACGGATGATTCGACGGTCCTGGCGCGGCGGTCGCGTCGTGCCCGGCAATTTGCTGGCCTGGAAGTTTTTTGGCCGGATTGGGCGGGGTTTCTGGATGGTCGTTCGAGTCAGGATTCGATGGCCAACGCAACGTTCTCGTCACTTGGATTTACCCGCGACGACGCGAGACGAGGGAATTTCCAGCTTCTCATACAGCGGCGAACCCACGCGTTTGCGGCCGACGACGATTCGATCAGGAAACACATGCAGCAGATGAATCGACAACATGTTGTCCGCCAGGACATGGGCGGTGCGTTCGTGCATGCGGAAGCCGTTTCGGTGGCGATGTCCAAACAGATAGCCGGTCACGCTGCGTTCGTGCAGCAGCGACAGAACTTCGGTCCCGCCGAGTTGCGGTTGCAAGTTGTTGCCAAAAGCCGGCAGTGACGGATAGTGCGCGATGACGAACACGTGTTGTTTGTCTTTCGTCCGCTCTAACTGCTCTCTCAAGTAGTCAATCTGTTCTGCGTCTGCGCGCATGGTCAGAAACGGAACGGTGATGAAGGCACAGTTGCCGTGTTCGATCAGTTGCCGCGGTTTGCTGCCCGTGTATTTCTCGTACAACGCGGTGGAGCCGGTAAAGCCATCTTTCTTCGCCTCATCCAACGCTTTCTGCACGATCGCCGCGTATTCGGGTTTCTGTTTCGGAGCGGATGCGTAGGACTGTTCGACAAAGTCGTAATTGAACAGGACATCGTGGTTGCCGGGTACGACGTGCTTCGGTGGTTTCAAGTCAGCAAACATGCGATTGAACAGTTCCCATTCTTCGGGAAGATTGTTGTTCACCAGATCGCCCGCCACGAACACCATCGCCGGCTTCAAACGATTCAATTCGGCGATCGCCGCCTTTGCCTTTTGAATGAGATAGTCACGATTTGCTTCGCGATCAAACTGCGGATCGGAGACGAGGGCAAATGTGAAGTCCGGTTTCGCGGAGAGATCCGATGAATACGACGGACAACCGAACGGATCGTCCTCGACCGTTTTCATTCTCGGCGCGACTACCGGATTTGGCACCGATAACGAAAACGCTTTCAACGCGGGATCCGCGATTTGCGCCATTTCGATGTGATCAGCAAAGACACGCACCAGCGTGATCGCACCGCGGGCAGACCAACCGGTCGACGCCACCGTCCAACCAGGCAGCGAATTGGTGTAGCTAACCTGATGGCCATACCGAGTAGGATCGAAACGGACAGCGATCTTCTGCTTTTCGACCAAACTCCAAAACTTTTCATGGGCTGGCGTTAGTTTCGAGCGCGGCGCTGAGCGGTCTCGTCCACTAAACAACAACACAGCTTTGGCGTACTTGGTCGCCGCGAATTGCTCTTCTAACCGTGCCGTCGCCGTATCGGGGTCGCGGTCCAAGTCTCCCGCAAATGCGAGTGCCACGCCGTTGACCGACTTGATGCTATTCTCGGCGTTGTACTTCGTGAAAACGGTGCGAAAGTCGTCAACCGAATTCGACAGCCTGTCACGATGCCCCGGCGTCACCAGCGTCGGCACTTTGACTTGTTCGAGATACTTCTGCACCGCCGCAAAATCATCCTTCGAGCCGGACCAGGTCAGTGAACCCAGAACTACCAAGGCATCAGGTTCCAGCGCGTTTACCAAATCAACAGTCTTTTTCATACTCTCCGGCGCGGTCTTCGCCAGAAAATCACGTGGACTTCCGTACTCATCCTTGATCTCTGCTGGTGGCAGAGTCGTGATGTACAGATTGGAAACAACCGCAATCGTTGCGATTGGCTCCTCCGCGCGACAACACGTCGTGCCAACAACGGCAAGCAGCAATGCAGCCAAAACAACGACCATAGATTGCTTGTTGGAATGCGACATCAATTAATTCTCCAATAGAATGCGGTCAACGAGCTGGTTGAGCGAGCCGCCATTTGAGCCACGCGTAGATGCTTGCGGCAACTTGTCTGTATCCTTCGGCGTTTGGGTGCACGCCGTTGTTTTCCGGATAGCCGTCGATCGGATCGAGGTTCAATTCGGTTGGAATGACGGCGACTTTCGCTTGCTTGTTGCCGGCAAATCGTTCGATTTGCCGCTGAACAAGTCGATGCTGGATTTGTTTCCATCCCCAGCGCGGATAGCGGCCTTTGTAATTTGCTTCGAACGCCGCTTCCCGTGAATTGGGTGGAGTTGTCAGACAGATACCAAACTCGGCCTGTGGCGCGGCTTGGCGAAATGCGTTTAGCAAGATGTCCGCTTGCTTGAACATCAGATCGATGCGCGCGTCAGGGTCGTCGGGCGGCGCGCTGAAACAATCGTTGATGCCGAGCATAAAAATGACAAAGTCGGGCCGCTGCCCATCGCACTGCTCTTTGAGATATCGCTCGACGTTCAACTGCGGTTTGCCATCATCGCCCAGATAGACAAACGGACTGCTACGCTTTCGATGTGTTCCATCGGGATTTGGCTCGTACCGCGAAACAAATCGCTGCCATGTCCAGCCGCCGTAGCCTTCATGCGCAACTCCGTCTATTGCCGTCGTCGGCTTGTGTGTGCCGAGCATCTGCCATTTCGGATTCGACGGCTGGGAAAGCAACCTGGCAATTTCGTTCGGATACTGCGTGGCGTGCGTCAAGCTGTCGCCAATGATCAACAAACGAATTTCACGGCCCGTGCCTGCGTTTGCGGAGATCACTTGCAACGTCGTGGATGCAGTTGCCACGAGTTTTCCGGAAGCGTTGCTCACATCGACGGTCAAGCGGTGTTCACCAACATCTTTCGCTGTCGGTGTTACGACCCACTGTCGCTTCGTGGTCTGACCCACGTCACACTTCACCGCAAAGCGATAATCATCAGGAGATTTCGTGAGCACAATGTTGTCAAAGTAGATACTGAATTCAACATCCGGCACGGCATAAAATTCCCGCGGTAAAGTCAATCGTAGCGATCGGCTGGACGCGTCTTCCGTAGCCGGACATGTTGTCGGAGCCAACATGAGAATTAGGAAAAGGAGTGCTTTGCGACGCTGGATTTTCATACTTTTCTCATTTCTTGATCTCATTTGTGACACGACGCCAGGATCTGTTCGTCGGTAGTTCCCCATTCTATGCGCAGCGTGAGGCGTTTGTGGATATCTCGGAA
>CAYFJO010000613.1:0-5723 GCA_964343305.1 uncultured Pirellulaceae bacterium
CTGCGATTGGTCGCATCGAGGCAGCAGAGGCAGGACGATAATCGAGCAATTCTGTGGAGCGAACGGAGATGTAGGCCCTGACCCACTTGTCCGACGCGAACCGCGGGCAAACTGCGGGCACCGAAAACTCGGAAATCAGAAAACGTTCGTTTTTTGCGGGCAAGATTCCCTAAACCGGACCTGAGAAAGGGGATAAGTCCAATTAATTGGAGAGAAGAAATGGAAAGCCGCGTCGCCAACTCGCTTGCATCTCTTTGTGTCTTTCTGTTTCTGAGCGGTGACCTCGCGGCGAACGACCGCGAGCGTGATCTCCGATTCATTTTGCGCGGTGTTGAGAAGATCGCGCTGCCGGGTGTACCAGGTGGGTTATGCGTTTTTGGTGACGAGGCGTTTCCTATTGCCATGGCGACGAAGGATGGGCATATGGTTCCAGTCGTCGCTGCGGGCGCACTGGAACGGGGACGCCTGGTTGCTTTTTCGCATGGTGGTTTTTTCGACGAGGCGTTGAGAACGGCCAATACCGGCCGGCTGATGATGAACCTGATCTATTGGTCGGGTGGTGCGACGGCGACACCGCCCCAACCGCTGAAGATTGGTGTTCGTGATGCAGATTTCATCTTCAACTCGCTCAAGAAAGCAGGTCGCCAAGTTGTTTTGCTTGACGACGACAAATGGGCTGATTCGTTGGCCGGCTTGAACGTGGTTTTGACCAGGTCGCGCAAGCTGACGGCGGGTGAAGTGCAACGACTCGATCGCTTTGTGCGCGCCGGTGGGGGACTGATTTGCGCCGATGCCGGTTGGGTCTGGCAGAAGTACGATGCGGCGCCGGCACAGCGTTTGGCCGTCGACTTTCCGATCAATCGGCTGTTTGGATCGGCTGGAATCGGCTGGACCGATGGCACCGTGAAACCGCCGACAACGGGCGCGACGGCGGTTGACGATAACGGCTCGCCATTGGTGCATGGCAAATCCGCGTTCGACTTTCTCGCGACGGCACTGCGTCGCCGGGGTCCGCCGGATGCGGCTAAGCTCGGCCAGGCAGTGTTTACTTTGTCCAGCGCCGTTCGGTTCGCGCCACCGGATGATCGCTTGTTGCTGCCGCGATTGGACGCGCTATTGAATGCACGCAGCAAGACGACTCCCAAACCGTCGGCCGAACGGCCTTTGAGCCAGGCCGACTCGCTCGCGCGGGCGGTTGTAAAACTGCGGATGCAACGAAGTTTGACTGCTCCCCTCGATCAACTAGACGTGCATCCAGCGGCCGCGACTTTTCCCGGCACGGTACCGAAACGGACGCCGCGCGTCACCAAGAGTATCACGATTGACACCTCCATCCCACGTTGGCACAGCACCGCGCTCTACGCAGTACGCGGCGAGGTGGTTACGGTGAAGTTCGACAAGCGAGCCGTCGACAAGAAGCTAGTCGTTCGGATCGGCGCTCATAAGGACAAGCTTTGGGAATCAGTCGCCTGGAAACGTATTCCTGAGATCACTCGTCAGTTTCCCGTCCAATCGACCGTGACGAAGGTGGCAAACGCTTTTGGTGGATTGATTTACATAGATGTTCCAGCGGATTGCATGCTGGGAAAGATTGAACTGGAGGTTTCGGGCGCCGTGGAAGCGCCGTTGTACGTGCACGGAAAAACCGACTTGGCCAACTGGCGCAACACGATTCGCAACGATCCAGCTCCCTGGGCTGAGCTGGCGTCTGACAAGTTCATCATCACGTTGCCGTCCGCGGTAATCCGCAAGCAAGACCGGCCGGATCAGGTGATGGAGTTTTGGAATCAAGTGCTCGACGCGTGTGCTGATTTGGCGACGATTCCGCGCGACCGTGCTCCGCCGGAGCGATTTGTGATCGATGTGCAGATTTCCAATGGACTGATGCACGCCGGGTATCCGATCATGGCCCTGCTGCAATACTTCGACACGGTGCAAGATCTCGATTCTTTGAAATCCAAGGGAAACTGGGGCATCTACCACGAGATCGGCCACAATCATCAAAGTCTGGACTGGACGTACCGTGGCATGACCGAGGTGACCGTCAATTTGTTTTCGTTGTATGCGCTCGAGACGCTCAACCCGGGCGCAGCGGTCCACGTGAGGGTAAACCAGGAAGGGGCCAAGCGTTTGATTCGCGAGTTTGAGATTTCCGGTCAGAAGGGCGATCCGTTCCTGGAGCTTGTTCCTTACATGCAGATGCAGAAAGAATTCGGCTGGGAAGCCTACAAGAAGGTTTTTGCTGAATATCGCGATCTCCGTGCTGCGGAGCGGCCAAAGACCGACGATGAAAAAAGGGACCAGTGGCTCGTCCGATTCTCCAACGCCGTCGGCCACGATCTGGGACCATTCTTCCAATACTGGAAAATCCCAACATCGCCCAAAGCAAGACAGAGCGTGAGCCAACTACCAAAATGGAAACCCAGTTGGCCTGAACAAGAGTAGTCGCCTTCACCGTTCCGGAAGACCTGGTTGAGAATCCTATTTCTCCGCGACCACTTTGTTCCGCAAAACACCCACTCCCTCGATTTCGACTTCCAGCACATCGCCGGCTTTGATCGCGGAAGTTTCGCCCGGTGTGCCCGTGAAGATCAGGTCGCCGGGCTGAAGTGTGACGTGCTGGCTGATGAAACTGACCGTCGCGGCAACGTTGTGGATTAACTGGCTGGTGTTTTCTTGTTGCTTGACTTCACCGTTGAGTCGCAACGTCATCTCCAGATCGTCGTAATTTGCGCCGGCAAGGATCACGGGACCGCACGGGCCGAATGTGTCCGAGGCTTTGGCTCGCCACCATTGGACGTCGCCTTTTTGCCAAACGCGTGCGCTGATGTCGTTGCCACAGGTGACGCCCAACACATAGTCGAGCGCGCTTTGCTTGGAGACGTCTTTCGCCGTCTTGCCGATCACGACGACCATTTCGGCTTCGAAGTGGACTTCGCCGGCGTCTTTCGGCAACACAATTTCACCGCCGTCGGCTACGAGCGAAGACGGGCTTTTGAAAAAAGGTTGCGGCGTTTTGAACAATTCGGGCACTTCGCCGCTGCGGCGTTTTTCGGTCGTGGTTTTGGTGGTGGAAGTGGTCTCGCCAGTTTTCAGATCGTTGGTGACGCGCGTTTCGGTTTTGACAATCGTGGTCACCTTGTCTTCGTCGCTCAGGTGGCTGCGATAGTTGCCGGCCATTGCGAACACGTGCCGTGGCTCGGATGGCACCAGCAGCTTGACTTCTTTCAGCGGATGTGTTTTGTCGGTCTTCTTCCACTTGCCGAACAAGTCGCCGGACAGTTCCCGCACCAGGCTGCTTTCGACGATTCCGTAAGCGATCTTGTCGCCCAGTTGGAAGCGGCAGTATTTGACGGGCTCGGCGGACGTTGCGGTCGTGAAGGTTAGTGTGATGAGGACGATGCACGCGTTGCGTCGAATGCGATTCATGATGGGATTCCCTGTGTTTGTGAGGAATTGTTCTGCACCACGATCGTAACGCGATGGGAATCGGCAAGCAAGCAACTAGAATCACAGAAGCACGGAGAGAACAGAGATTTATTAAGACCTTTCTGCAAGATGTGCAGCGACCAACGGCGCACGAACCCCTCGCCGCAGGGTGTGACCAGAACCTGCGGCGGACGGCTGCCGTCGGTCGGCTTGTCGTGACTGCGAACGAGAAACGTGACTTCCTTTCCGACCTGCGAGATCAAACGTCGATCCGAAATCGGTCCGCCCTTCAGGTAGCGAGCCAGGTACTTCAATACCCGGGCTCCTTGAACACAGAATTCGCGCTTCGGCTGCCCGTCTTCAGTTCCAAGTGTCGAACAACAAAACAAGCTCAAACAGATCCCACCCCAACCCTCGCTCGACGCAAAGTCAAATTCTCATTTGTTATCCGGCATTCGCGTTTCGTGGCAACTCCTTCGTGTTCCGTTTTGAATCAGTTCATTTTCGCATTGTAGCAGTTTCGTTCCGCCCGCCAGCGATCATCCGTTATCTGACACCTTCTGCGACTCAAATTGTTCGCGGATTCGGTGAACGCGACGCTTGACATCGAAGCCAATCAATCCTCCGACAACAGCGCAACAAATCGTAACAATCGTGATGACCAAATTGGAACCATTGGCCATTGCCGCTGTCGTGCCCCCAATTAGCACGAAGACAATTCCCATCCGAAGTTCGGCCGCCTGCATTTTGTTTTCTGCCTTCGCAGCCCGCCACCCTTGAATGGTTGTTTTTGGTCGTGGTGGATTCGCGATTTCCTCGGGATCGGTAAACCACAGTGATGCGTAGACGAGGATGGTTGGAGCCGATAGAAGCCACACGCCAGTGCCGATTGTAGACGCGAGATCATGATCAACAGTGATCGCGCGGAGAATCGCGGTGACGGCCAAGCCAATACCGAGGCCGCCAACGATAGCACCAATGAACAGTAGGCAACCCTTCACGATACATGGATCAATTTGAAGCTACGGCCGGACAACGAATTGCGATCTATGCGGGTGTGCTCACACGCATAGATCGTGCGTTGAACTTTGTCGCTGGGGGCGACAGACTGAGTGCATGATAGCGGGTTAAGGTGAGAAAGAGCAAGGTTTTACTTGCCGATCAGCGTGCGGTACCCGGCGGGGCGGTGAGAAGAAGACATGAGGTGTTGCCAGCTTGGCTTCTCGTCGAAGCCTTGCGGAATCAATCGACCTTGGCAGTGAGGACAGCATGGAGGGGCGTCGCCGAGCATTGTTGCGCTGCGCGCCTGGCGAAAAACCAATCGGAAACGGGAGTCTTCACCCTTTCGATTTCGAACTTCCCACTTCCATCCGGGATCCTTGAACACGGTTTTTAGCTTCGGCTGCCCGTCTTCACTTTCAAGCGGCGAACAACGAATCAAGCTCAACCAGATCCCACCCCAACCCTCGCTCAACGCGAAGTCAAATTCTCAGTTGTTATCCGACATTCTACGCCCAGGTGCAATCTTGTGATACTGAAGCAAGGACGTCGGCAATTGGACGTTCGTCTCCCGCTTCGAGGCGACAGTCGTAGAGCATATCCCCAGCTTTCTCGACGTTTAGAGACCAATTGAACCGTCGATCCAGATCACCATGGAGCAAATAGGTGTTCAAAATGAGGCGCGTTGCATTCATCGAATCGCAAATGTTCGCGTCAAGAATATCAAAAATGGAAACCGTCCGACGTTGCCTGCCACGACTTGGATCGTAGAAATAGAAGCCGAAGCTTCCTCGCAACGAATCTTCGGCGCCGAGAATCGCCACGCCTTCGAGTGTATTGCAGACCTCAATGCCCGCATCCATGTCAATGTCACGCCCCAGCGACATCGTGTAGCCAGATTCGTTTTGCAGACGATCAATGCAGCGCGCGAGATCTTTGACGGTAGGAGCGTCAACGGTGGTCCCTGCATCATTGATTACTGTGCAAAACATTGAACCATTGACTAAGGCCGGATTTCAGTCGGATAACGTGTACTGGAAGGAATTCCACCTAATTCTTCACGACCCTGTACTTGCCGAGCGCGATGCACTTGCTGAGTCGAATTTGGACCACGATCGTAACTTGGCGGGAATCGGCAAGCAAACAATTTGAAGAACAGAAGCAAGTAATACAAAGAGACAATCCCCGTGCCTACGTATTTCAAAAATAAGTGCCCAAGAAGAACGCCGCTCCGACGATCAAAACGATGACGAGGAAAAGAATCCCCAGCGACGTCCAGGAAACGTCGCTCAGAT
>CAYFJO010000614.1:0-5715 GCA_964343305.1 uncultured Pirellulaceae bacterium
CAAGGCAAGCGATGCGACCTGGAAGATCCTCATTTCACCCACGCCCATGGTCGGCCCGGACGGCAAGCACAAGAAAGACAGCCATGCCAACCTAGGCGGCTTCCAACACGAGGCAAACGAGTTCTTCGCCTGGCTGAAGCGAAACGACATCAAAGGCTTCTTCACCGTCTGCGGCGATCGCCACTGGCAGTTCCACAGCATCCATCCGTCAGGCGTCGAGGAATTCGGCTGCGGAGCGTTAAACGACGAAAACGCCATCCTGGGCCACGCCCCTGGCGACCCGCGCAGCACGGATCCCGATGCCCTGATCAAACAACCCTTCAAGTACAAAGAGCCAACCGGCGGATTCCTGCACGTCCTGAGTCGAGAAAACGGAACGTTGCGAATCGAGTTCCGCGACGATCGCGGCAAAGTGCTTCACGCCGTTGAGAAGAAATGATGCGATAAGTAACCCTGGTTAATGAGCGTCAATGCCAACGCCGCCGTCGCGAAGAGTGAGCGACACGACTAGAATGAGATCGATGATGAAATGGATAGACCCAAACCTTTTTCGTTATATCCTGTCCGCGATTGCAGCGCACCTTGTTCTCGTGGCTGTGACCACCAGCGCGGATACCCAGCGGACGTTTGAAGCCGATGTGCGGCCGATACTCAAGGCACATTGCTTTCACTGTCATGGGGAAGAAGGGAAGACCGAGGGAGAACTCGATGTCCGGCTCGCACGGCTGCTTGTGGCGGGTGGCGAATCGGGACCGGCCGTGGTGGCGGGAAAAGCCGGGAAGAGCTACCTGATTGAGCGACTTGAAAGTGGCGAGATGCCGCCGGGTGAGAAGAAGGTTTCGGCCGAAGAACTTCGCATCATTCGCGAGTGGATTGATCGGGGGGCTCGGACCGCGCGTCCTCAGCCGGCCCATGCGGATCAACTGGCCTTCACCGAGGAAGAGCGGGCGTTCTGGTCGTTTCAACCAGTCGTCGCTCCGCCGGTTCCCAAGGTCAAAGCGGCGGAGCGCGTGCGGACTCCCGTCGATGTGTTTGTGCTCGCGCGGCTTGAGCGTAAGGGATTCAGCTTCTCTCCTGACGCCGACAAGCGGACTCTGATTCGGCGGGCTTACTTCGATCTGCTTGGGCTTCCACCGTCTCCTGAGGATGTCGATGCTTTTGTGGCTGATGATGATCTGCAGGCGTGGTCGCGATTGCTGGATCGGCTTCTCGATTCGGAGCATTACGGCGAACGCTGGGCTCGGCACTGGCTAGACGTGGCCGGGTACGCCGATAGCGATGGCTACAGTGAGCAGGACCGCGTTCGCGAATCCGCGTGGAAGTATCGCGACTATGTCATCAGTTCGCTGAATGCCGATAAGCCGTTCGATCAGTTTATCGTCGAGCAACTGGCTGGCGACGAACTGGTCGCTCGCCCCTATCGCAATCTTTCGGACGCCGACAAGGACCGACTCATCGCGACCGGCTTTCTCCGCAGCGGGCCGGACGGGACTGGCGACAGAGCCGTAAATCAAGACATCGCCCGCAACGAAGTCGTGGCCGACACGATCAACATTGTTTCGACGTCATTGCTGGGGCTTTCGGTTGGATGTGCCCGATGTCACAGCCATCGCTTCGACCCGATTACCCATGTGGACTATCACCGCATCCGAGCCATCTTCGAACCCGCCTACGACTGGAAGAATTGGCTCGCGCCGGAAGACCGACGGCTTTCACTCTGGAGTGACTCGGAGCGTCAACTTGCCGAGGAAGTTGACGCCGAACTGGCGAAGGCGGCGGACGAACGCAACGAGCAGTTGAAGCAGCATCGATCCGAAGTGCTCGACATCGAGTTAGCAAAACTGCCAGCCGACGCGCAGGCGCAAGCGGATGTCATTCGCGACGCCGTCCTCAACCGGACCAGCAAAGATCGCACGCCGGAACAGGCTGCGATCCTGAAGAAGTATCCGAAGCTGAACGTCGGCATCGGCACGCTCGCTCAGGCTTATAAGGCCCGTTACCAGAGAGAACTCAAGGAATACAACGAACGCGTCGCGAAGATCACCACACGCAAGCCGAAGGACAATTTCGTCCGGGCTCTGTGCGAGACGCCCGGCAAAGTCCCCGTCACGCATCTGTTTCGTCGAGGCAACCACACGCAGCCCGCTGAGGAAGTCCCGCCGGGCGAACTGGCCGTGCTGATGCGAGGCGATGCGTCGGCTGTGCCTGCGAACAACGCCGAACTGGAAACGACCGGTCGCCGGCTCGCGTACGCGAGACATCTCACCAGCGGCCAACACCCGCTGACGGCGCGCGTGCTGGTCAACCGCATCTGGATGCATCACTTCGGTCGCGGCATTGTGGGGACACCGAGCGACTTCGGTTCGCAGGGCGAGCGTCCGACGCATCCGGAACTGCTCGATTGGCTCGCCGACCACTTCGTCAAAAGCGGCTGGCGGCTCAAGGAGCTCCACAAGTTGATCATGATGTCGACCGTTTATCGGCAGTCGTCGAAACGGACTGAGGCTCTCGACGACGTCGATCCCGACAATCGGCTGCTCGGCCGAATGAATCTGCGGCGACTCGATGCAGAGACGATTCGCGACACCGTGCTTGCCGCATCGGGAAACTTGAACGAGACATTGTATGGCCCGCCCATGCCGGTTACCTCGAATGGCAACGGCCAGCACGTCATCGGCATACCACGCAACGATCGCATTGGCCGCGTCACTCCGCTGAAAGGCGATGCGGGCTTTCGTCGCAGCATTTACGTGCAAGCCCGACGAACACGGAAACTGGACATGCTCGCCACATTCGATGCGCCGACGATGGCCCCTAACTGCGAGCAACGAAACTCATCCACGGTCCCCAGCCAATCATTGCTGTTCATGAACAACGAGGAGATGTTGAAGCAATCAGAGATCTTCGCCGAGCGAGTCGTCAAGGACGCTGGCGACGATGCCTCGGCACAGATTCGACGGGCGTGCCGATTGGCTCTGGCAAGGGAGCCGACTGCAAAACAGATGGAACGAAGCGTTGCGTTCCTCGTGGCACAAAAGGAATTCGCCGCACAACGAATCCGTGAACTGACGCCAGAGGAAACCAAGAAAGTCCGGTTCGCCGATCAGCCAGCGAAACAGGCGCTGGCGACGTTTTGCCAGTTTCTGCTCAGTAACAATGCGTTCTTATATGTGGATTGAACCGTAGTGGAATTCGCCAGAATTCCCTTATGCGCAGGGAATTCTGGCGAATCCCACTACGAAGAGAAAAACCATGCAACACGATATTCATACAACACTTTCCCGACGCACGTTTCTCTCATCGCAAACGATGGGGCTAGGCGGACTCGCGGCAACGTGTCTGCTTGCCGATGACGGCTTTGCGGCGGAGCCAGTCAAGCCGACGCTCGAACGCCCCAACTTCGACCTCGCGCCGAAGCGCCCCGCCGCCGAGCCGACCGCTCGAGCGATGATCTCTATCTTTACCAGCGGCGGCCCCAGTCAGATCGACCTGTTCGATCCAAAACCGGAAGTCGACCGGCGCAACGGCACAATATTCACAGGCGACCTCAACCTCGACTCGTCAGCGATGACCGCACGTAACAGCCGCGAACTTCTCGGTAGCAAGTGGAAGTTTCGTCACTACGGCGAAAGCGGGATCGAGATGAGTGAGCTAATTCCTCACATCGGCGGCATCGCCGACGAGATCACGCTCGTTCGTTCAATGCAGACAGGTAACAGTTCGCACGTCCCGGCTCTTCACATCATCAACACGGGTCGGCCGCGAGCAGGTCGGCCTTCACTTGGAAGCTGGATCACTTACGCGCTCGGCACCGAGAATCAAAACCTGCCGGCATTCGTTGTGCTGACCGACAAAGTCAGCTTGCCAGTCAATCGTGAGGCCAACTGGTCGAGTGGTTTTATCCCTTCGATGTATCAAGGCACGGTGGCCCGGCCGCGCGATCCTCGCATTTTGAACCTGGATGCTCCGCCGCATCTTCGCGGTCGTGGGCAACAGCAGTGGCTGGCTTTCCTGAACGAATTCAATCGGGAACATCTGAAGCAACGGCCCGGTGAGACGGATCTTGAATCTCGTATCGCCAGCTACGAACTTGCCGCTCGAATGCAAGTGGCGGCCAAAGAGGCATTCGACATTTCGCGTGAGTCCGAATCCACGAAGAAACTCTACGGACTTGACCAGGACGAGACTCGTGAGTTTGGGGCACGTTGTTTGATTGCCCGTCGTTTGGTGGAACGCGGCGTTCGTTTCGTGCAACTCCACAATGCGTATCAGGAATGGGACCATCACGCGGACATTCACGGCCGGTTGCCTGAAATGTGTCGGCGAACGGACCAGCCCTCAGCCGCTCTCGTCAAGGATTTGAAGTCACGTGGCCTGTTCGACACCACACTGGTTCATTGGGGCGGCGAAATGGGCCGATTGCCGATCATCGAAATGCAAAAGCCAATCGGCCGCGACCACAACCCGTACGGCTTCAGCATGTGGCTCGCTGGCGGCGGAGTGAAAGGCGGTCACATCCACGGCGAGACCGACGAACTCGGCTTCCGCGCCATCGCCGATCCCGTCACGCATTTCGACTATCACGCCACGCTGCTGCACCTGTTCGGTCTCGATCATCGCGAAGTCGTCTTCGAGCGATCGACGCGAAAGGAATCCCTCACCGACGGCCAGCCCGCGAAGATCGTCAATGGGGTTTTGAAGAGGCCAGTTGTCTGAAATCCCGTAGCTGAGGTCGCGTGACTTCAAACGTAAGCGACCAAGCGCAGTTGAGAAAGAGAGTCATCCAAATTGAAACGCACACTCCTTCTCATCGCGATGCTCCTTTCCCTGTCGATGCACGTCTCAGCCGAGGATGACGTTAGTGCGATCGCGTGGTGGCCTGATCGACCGTTGATCATTCGAAGTGTGCTGCCGATGGATTGTCGGGTGGTTCGCGGATTCACGCATGGGCCGGTTGATGGGCGTGAGGATACGCGGTACTCGAATGGCGTGGTGGGCGAGTGGACGGGACTGACGGGTAGTCCGGCGGTCAATTATCGCGTGTTTAATGGAAACAACGGGCTGCATCTGACTTTGCCGGACGGCGGGTTTGATGTGTTGCAGGTTCGCGGTGACTGGCGCGGCAAGGTTTATTTGAACTCCGATTCGCTGATTGAACCGAAGGTGAAGCCGCTCTGCGAGATTCCTTTGCGGAAGGCGATCGCACGTCAGGCCAAACGCTCGGCGGCTTTCATTCTCTTATAGCGAAGGGCAGACCGGAGCGTTGAAACAGGTGTCGCTGTTTCGAGTTGAATCCGGCTCGCTGCGTGGCGATTCGCAGGAGATCGCGACGCGCGGCAAGTGCGTGACTCCGGTTGAAGTGAGTGCGCCGTGGAAGGATTGGACGAATGGCGTCGCGGCGGTCACATTGAAGATGCGAGTTGAGAACGCTGAGGCCGGCGCGGTCGTGACGGTTCGAGTGGGCGACGTGCTGGATGCTCGGCGCAAGGCGATGATTGTTGATCTGCGTGTGCCGGGGCGAGGCGAGTATTCCGTCACGCTCGATATTCCAGATCAGATTTATCTGCCGCCGAATGCGAAGTGGAAGCCGTTGCCGCGATTGGACGGGCTACTCCGTAGTAAAAGTCGTGAGACTTCTGATTCGAGCGACATCAGCCGCCGGGCGCTAGCCCAATGCCACCTACTTTGTGGTCAGTCAGGTGGTTTTTGCTTTTT
>CAYFJO010000615.1:0-5715 GCA_964343305.1 uncultured Pirellulaceae bacterium
GCCACGGCGAACCAGTGCCAAAGTGTAAACGGATTCCCAAAGACCGCTCCGAGCGTCACGTACAAAAGAACCGCCTGAAATGCGCCGACCGTCCCGTAAACAACGTTGGGCTCGTTGCCTTTCAATGCCACCGTCAAACACGCTGGATTCACAATCCCGGCCAGCAATGACGGCACAAAAAACATCATGCGATAAAAGAGCGTGTCACATTCGGCGGCGTACTTGACAAACACCTGTGAAAAGATGTACGTGACAATTGCTCCGGCAATCGCGGCGATGATCTTGGGGCTAAAGTTCATCGATTGCCTCCCACTCGATGGAAACTTGTGCCGGTTTTGTGTCTTTCGATTCGCCGGGCGGTTCGATGTTGACCAGAATTGACGTACCGATCATTAGCACCACAATCCCCAGCCACTGATAGATACTCAGTCGCTCCTTGAAAACGCGATTTAACGTGATTGTGGTGATCACACCCATCATCGACCCCATCACCGCGGTGACGAGTTTCGGGTCATTTCCCTTTAGGGCGAACATCAGGCAAATCATGTGCCCCAGTCCAATCGTAATTCCCGTGCCGAACAGTATTAAGATACGTCGGCCCTTCGCTTCGGCGGCGAATTTGAAGAAGATGACGGAAATCGTGTGTGCGACGACAGCACCGAATATGGCCAGGAGAGTTCGAGCATCAAAACCAAACATGAATCCGTCCTAATTAGTTGCTACCAACGCAATGTATCGTAGACGATCAAATTGACGCAATCGCACTCTGAGAGTCGTCAGAGGCAGCAAATGGCCGGTATTCGACCAGTTGAATGTCCCACGGTCCTCGGATGTTGTACGTCACTCCGCGCCATTCGACTTGGCGGATCATTGCCGCCTTAAACAAGGCAGCCGTATAGATGACTTGGGTGAGAGGCACGGCCAGTACAAACCATGCGACCGCTGGCAATGTGATCCAAGATGTCGCCTCGCCACGGCGGCGAATAATACGTCGGGCCGCGAGTTCCAACAACATGATTCCCAACAACATCCCAGTAATATAGATCGCCAACCCCCCGAGCGTCCAAGTGGCGACGTCGCCGTCTGAAACCGTGGCAACACCGATCAAACCAACCGTCCCCATCAAGATCAACGTCATCAAAAAACCATGCAGCAACATGAGTGGCCAGGCAAAATGGTACAACCGTCCCATCAGGATCTGGCGCGAAAGCCAGCGAAAAATATCGGACAAGGTGCACGACTCGCGATTCACGATCAGCAAATCAGGCACAAACTCGATGTGATAACCGGCCTTGCGCAGGGGCGAATAAACTATTCCATCGTCGGATATGGCTTTAGGCCAGACATCCAGCAAACCAGTTTCATGCAGCAGACGGCGTTTCAAGGCATACGTCCCACCCCAAATGCTGTTCGTCGCAGTAGCCACAACGTTGTAGCTGTTCCAAATGAAACGAACCAGCGAAGCCAACGACGGCCGGTCCGGCATATACCATCGCTGCCCAGTCACGGCCCCAACCTTTTCCTCAAGCAGTGGAGTGACGAGATCCTTCAGCCAGTCCTTGTTAGGCATGGCGTCTGCATCCATGAAGGCGATCACTTCGAAGGATTCATCGAGTTGGCCAACGGCTTGAAGCAAACTGCTGATCTTTAACGAACACGTCTCCAGACGGTTGTGCAACGGTTCAACATGGACGTGAGTCACTTGAAGCTGACTGATCAGTTCGTCAACGGTACTTCGAGCTGGGTCGTTCGGCGCGTCTACGACGATGTGAACTTCATAGTGTGGATAATCTTGAGTAAACAGTCGTTTCAGGCTCTCACTCAAGAAGGGATCAGTACCGCGCAGAGAAAGGATCACCGCAGTTTTCGGATAGGCTTCATCAGAGCGATGTTGGCGTTTTCTGCGGCCCAGGATAAAAAGGAATCCCAACGTGGGTATCATCTGGAGCAGCCAGAGACCGACCAACACCCAAAACAAAATCAAGGCAAGTGTGTTCATTTGGCAGTTATTGGGGGGAGCATTGGTGGTAGTGCAGGTAGTGTCCTAGTTTGCCATCCAGACTACCGTATTGTAGGCAGGCTTGTCGACTTACAGAACCGCAAATCGAAAGGCCTGCAGAATCATCTGCTTGCCAAACGTCTCGTAGCATACGCTACGAATTCATGCGTCTGCTCTAGCTGGTATCACCGGAAGCAGCTCTCGAGTTCGGCGTCGGTCAGTTGGTAGATGCGGTCCGCCGCGTCGCTTGACAAAGAATAATTTGCGACGGTGCGATTGACCAGCCAGTTTGCGGCCCGCGGCAGGGCCAACAACAAAGCCGTGACAGCCGCCGCGGGAACGAGGCTCATCCAATCTTCGCGCGGCCGTGTCAGTTCATCTTCGCTGCCCGCGTAAAAACCTCCGCGGCGCCATTGACGCCAAATTTCCCGGAGCAGCGAAAGCCGTCCTTCGCCGCTGAGCACCTTCGACAGCAGAATCAGAAACCCTTGATGCGTTCGCACATGGATCTCTGGCCGCGGCGCGGATTCAACCCGGTGGCCGAGCGACATCTGCACCATCGTTTCGCAAGGATTCGAGCCACAAAGCATGGGCATCACGGTTTCGCCGATTCGCGGATTCGCGTCGATATACTCGGCCCTGCCAGTCTCGCGGTTGTGAAAGACTCCAAAGCTAATCGGACCGTGCCAGTTCAATCGTTCGCCGATCCGCCGCACTTCGTCAACCAGATGTTCATCGTAAAGGTTCTTGCGTCCCATGGGTGCACCACCCACACCTTGCATGCGAGCCTTCGCCCCCCCACCGCCAATCAAACGGCCGTGTTGAAACATTCCGCCAAGATCTTCTTGATCTCCGACGCCGGGCTGCTGAACCAAGACTTGATGGCGACCGTCGAACAGCCCCGCGTTGTCGTAAAACTGTGCCGCGTCTTGCAACTCCGCCTGGTTGCGAATCAGAAAAACGCCACGCCCCGCCGTTCCAAACGCTGGCTTCAAATAGAGCGGCATCGATTCCGCAGTCGCACGATCCATGAGATCCGCACGGGAGCTGACGACTTCCGTCTTCGGTTGGCCGATGTCAAGCTCATCCAGCAACTGCGAAAACTTGGCCTTGTTCATGACATGGTCGAGGCTGTCAAAGTCCGGAACGACCAGTCCGGTCAATTCCAGCAATCGGTCACGAGCGCGAGAGAGCAAATAAAGCTGCTCGTGTGTCGGCAGCAACACATCGTACTTTTCTCGGCGTAGCATTCGGACGACGAATCGCAAATACGCCAGCGGATCAGCCGTGTACGATGGACACCGGTGCCACCGCCGCACAAGCCGCGAAAACCGGCTTTGGCAGAACGGCGACGGATCGAGAATATCGACCTTGTGTCCCGCCAAACAATAAAGCGCCTGGCGCGAAGACGTGCTGGACCCTTCGGTCAACAGAATTTTCAGCCTGCGGTTCATATGGGTCGCCCATTGGTCGTGCAAAAGTCTTCCTCGCTTGGCTGCACCGCACTCGATTCGGCAAGCGCGCCATCGCCGGCGTCTTCATGCGGCGCTTGCAACAAGAAGGCGCCGAACACGATCGTGGCGATTGCCAGCCATTGTGTGGGATTCAGCGCGGAATGGAAATACCAAGCCAAAGAGATATGGATCAAGACGGAAGTCGGCGCGCCGATAATTGCATACACGAGGTTTGGTGGATTATCGCGCAGAGCGACCGTTTTGCCGATCGTGGCGCTAAAGCCGACAATGTTGCTCAGCGCGAAATAAAAGACCGCCATCCAAAAGCCAGAATCCCACCAACGCGACATCGACTCCCAAGCCAAGGAGGCCAACTTCAATAGGATGACGGCGACTGGTAACAACAAAACTGCCACCAGCATGCCGATTGACTTGGCAAACGTGAACGTCACCGCCGGCGGCTTCTGCTTCGGTAGTGCCTGAACTTGATTCATTGCGTTCAAAACCGTATTCGCCACTCGCCTGAGCGCGGGGCTATGTCGATTTGCTCCACGTTCTGGCGAACGAGGCTACGACCGGTTTGCGGCGTCCGCGCCGCACCCTCGGTCTCGCCGTCCGGTGAGCCGAGTTTCAACAGGATACCACCCGCGATCATGATCAAAATGGCTACCCACTGTCGTCTCGTCAGACCGACCCTGAAAAACCAATTGAGGAAAACGTGGAAGAAGACACCGCCGACACCGAGCATCGCGATCACCAGGTTGGGATTATTCCCGCTCATCGCGATCGTGACGCACAGTGGGCAGAGAAAACCGACGGTGTTTCCGAGCACGAAATAGCCCAAAATCCGCTTGCGCACCGTCTGCTGAGCAGACAATTTGAAGCAAACCGCAGCAAGTGTGTGGGCGATTGTGGTGATCACAATCGCGAGCCAAGTCAACGCGTCGAACATCAACAACTCACATCTTTGTTTTCGTTGCCCCTGTGCGCGAGGATAGCAGACTTGGTGCTGTCGCGGAATATGAAAAGCGGTCAAATCGCAGCGGGCTTCAGGACGTCCGGCATCTTGGAATAGCCCCATTCGTCGAACGCGAACCGGGACTTGCCTACGATCATGTCTTGAACTTCCCCCAGCTCGTGTCTAAAGTTCCGAGCATCGATCCGGACGTGAACCTCTGTTTACTTTTCCGGCACACTGCCTGCCGCGAACCTATTGCGAATTGAGGACGCGTTTGCTGCATCAAGAAAAGAGCGATTTCGCCAACCGGCATTGCAAAGAAATGAAGCGAAAGATACATGTCGAGCCAGTCGGGTCGACGGTGAACCAAGGCTATGTGCGCTGGAGCGCTCGCATCTCCGGCAACCGTGCGTGGCGGTGGCGGCCGCGCAATGGTGTGTTCTTTTTCGAGATTCCAGAAGAGGCCGTCGCCGAACACAATGTGCCACTCTCTCAGCCAACACTCGATTGCTTCCTACGGGCTACTATTTTCTCCGCCATGGAAGCCCATCAGACGGTGGCAGTACACGGCGTTGTCTCGCAATCGTTACTGGAAAACCTGCATGAATATCAAAGCGTCATCCACGGCTGGTGGCCAAACTTTCGCCCAGTCGATGTGATTGCGGATGAAGTTGTCGAAGGCCAACTGCATGGACCAAATCCAAACAAAACAATCATGACGTTTTCCGGCGGACTGGATTCAGCCTACACGCTTGGCAGCCACAAGCTGGGACGACGAACGGACGACCACCGAGAGATTGCCGCTTGCGTGTTTGTCCACGGGTTTGACATCCCGCTGAACGATCCGATATTCGACGAGGCTTTCGGACGGGCGAAGCAAATCACCGACCTCTATCAAACGCCGTTGATTCGCATGCGGTCCAACCTCAAGGCGATGCTGCCGAGTTGGAATCTAACGCATGGTGCGGCGCTGGCGGCGGTCCTTTCGGTGTTTGAAGGTGGTTTTTCCGGCGGTTTGATCGCTGGAACGTACCAATCGGCCGATATGCAACCGTTGGTTGCCGAATTCCGTTACGGCTCGTCGGCCTGGTCCGACCCGTTGCTTTCATCAACTTCTTTTCCAATTGTTTATGACGGTGATTTGCCGCGCGTCGAAAAGGTCGCGGCTTTGCGCGATGAACAAGAATTGTGGAAACACCTGCGCGTTTGTTGGCAGGGAAGGGATTTGTCGAAGAACTGTGGCCAATGCAGCAAATGTATTCGCCTCATGCTATGCATGCTCGCGGCGGGGATGGACGACCTTT
>CAYFJO010000616.1:0-5705 GCA_964343305.1 uncultured Pirellulaceae bacterium
CCACACCGCCGGACATGCATGCAGACCGCAAATTGCTGGTCGTCAGCATTACGGAATTTATGGCTCAAATCAAAATCGAATCGACGCTGGCGAAATCGCTGTCAATGCGTGGTTTTCGGCCAATTGTTGCGATAAACAAAGGACGCCACCCCGCGAATCGAATTCATCAAGCTTTTGGAATCAACGATTTCGCTTCGCTTGGTCGTCGCATGAAATCCGGTGACAAACGCATTGCGAAAACCGAAGTCGAACGGATTTTGGATCGCAATCCATCGTTTCGAGACGTGGTCGAAATGGAATATCGCGGTGTTCAAATTGGCCGGCATGCATTGTCAACAATTGTTAATAAACTGCGTGCCGGATCGGTTGAGTTTCACGATCCCGTCGTTCGGCAAATGCTCGCTGGTCGATTGCAACATGCAATTCGATGCGTCTACGCGGCCGAACGATTGATTGATCAAGTACAGCCCGATCTCGTGATGTTGAACGAACGCGGCTATATCCCGCATGGCGAGATCTTCGACATTGCGATCAACCGTGGAATTCCGGTGATTCAATATTGTCACTCGCATCGCAAAGACGCTCTGTTGGTGAAACGCTATGACCGGGCGACGCGAAACAACCATCCGTGGTCGCTTTCCCAAGCAAGTTGGCAACACGCCCGTGAAATGCCGTGGAATATCGAGACAGACGCCGACCTGATGCAAGAGATTCGTGGCCGTTACGAAAATGGCACGTGGTTCGATCGCAAGCACCTGCAAGTCGGCAAGCAGATCAAATCGGCCGACGAAGTGCGTGAGCAATTGGGTCTCGATCCGTCGAAGAAGACGGCGGTGGTTTTCTCGCATGTTTTGTGGGACGCGACGTTCTTCTACGGCACGAGTTTGTTCGACGATTACGAGCAGTGGTTGGTCGAGACCGTCAAGACCGCGCGAGAAAACACAAACGTCAATTGGGTCATCAAGCTGCATCCTGATTACGTGTGGAAAATGAAAGTACTTGCTGACGTTAGTCGTCCGCCGGAATATGCAGCGTTGGAAGAGAAGGTTGGCCCGTTGCCCGACCACGTCAAAATCCTGGCCCCGCAAACGGACATCGCCACAATTTCGTTGTTCGACGTGACCGACTATTGCGTGACGGTTCGGGGGACGATCGGAATCGAGATGTCGTGCTTCGGTATTCCCGTCATCACGGCGGGCACGGGACGTTACTCCGGTTTCGGATTTACCGTCGATTCGGACACCCGCGAAGAATACCTGCATCGCATCCGCCGCATCGAAACGATTCCACCGATGACTGAAAAAGGCATCGAATTGGCCCGTCGTCATGCGTTTGGCGTGTTTCGTCTGCGGCCGGTTCCGTTTCAGTCGTTTGAACTACGCGAAGACGAAGCAATCTTTCGCCCGAAGTCGCTTGACGCGTTTGCCAGCGCAGCGGATCTGCAACGTTTCGCCAAATGGGCGGCCGCGTCCGATCAACAAGATCTCATGTTGACGACGCCCGACGATATGATCTCGCGCGCTGCTTAGGAAGACCATGACTCACGCACAAAGAGGATTGACGAGCCGCCAGCAGCAGATTTTGTGCCGTGCTCTCGATTCGCAGTGGCAGGTTAAAGAGTTGTCGGTGGTCGATGGTGTTGTGCGGTTTCGCCAAGACGACGGCTACAACACGTCGTTTGCCAAACAATGGAAACAGTTTCAGCTCAACCAGTACGATCGTTGCAATCAAACGACACTCTACGCGGATCGATTTCAGCGCGAAACCGGGTGGCCGAGCCGTGGATTGGATGGCGAGTTGATCCTCGAAGCGGGCTGCGGTGCCGGTGCGTTCACTTGCCATCTGGCCGCGACCGGCGCGGATTTGGTGAGCTTCGATTACAGCAGCGCGGTCGAAGTCTCGGCTCAACACAATGCCAACCCGCACACCGTGTTCGCCCAGGCCGATATTCTTGATCTGCCGTTCAGCGAAGGTGCGTTTGATCGTGTGTTTTGTCACGGTGTGCTGCAGCACACGCCCGATCAGCGCGCCTCGTTCGAAGCACTGCATCGATGCGTCCGACCTGGCGGTCATCTGTCGATCGACGTTTATCGGCGCGATCTCAACATCCGGCCGCATAAGTCCAAGTATCTGTGGCGCTGGCTGACCACGCGAATGAAGCACGAGCACTTGCTAAACGCGCTGCGGTTTTACATTCCCTGGTGGCTGCCGATCGACACATTGATCAAGAAGATTCCGGTGCTTGGCAATTTGCTCGGTGCAATCGTTCCCTGCTGGAATTATCACGAAGGCAAATTGACGAAAGAGCAGCGCGTCGAGTGGGCGATCATGGACACGTTTGATGCGTTGGCTCCGGCGTACGACAAGCCCGCGAGTTTGAGTGATGTCGAGCGATGGTTTAAGGATTGTGGCTACACGGACTTCGAAGTGCGAAAAGGCGGCAATGGCGTCGTCGGCAACGGCATCAAACCAGTCGCAGCAACAAAAGCGGCGTAAAGAAAACAAACCATGTGTGGCATCGTTGGCACCACCGACCCAGACGATCATCCGCATGTTCCCCGCATGCTGGCTGCGATGACGCATCGCGGGCCGGATGACGAGGGCATCTTTTTTGATGACCGCGAGGAAGTCACACTGGCGATGCGGCGTTTGAGCATCTTGGACCTCGACGGCGGCCAACAGCCGATGGCCAACGAAGACGATACTGTGTGGGTCGTCTTCAACGGCGAAATCTACAACTCACCGCAACTTCGCGGTCATCTCGAAGCCAAAGGGCATCGCTTTGCGACCGACAACTCAGACACCGAAGTGTTGGTCCACCTGTACGAAGAGTATGGCAAGGACATGCTGTCGTATTTGAATGGCATGTTCGGGTTCGTGATTTATGACGTCGACCAGAAACGGCTCTTCGGCGCGCGGGACCGGATCGGAATCAAGCCGCTGTATTACGTGAACCGCGACGGCCGTCTCGCGTTTGCGTCGGAGTTAAAATGTCTGACCGTGTTGCCGTGGGTGTCGAACGAAATCGACTTTGAGAGTTTCTACCACTACTTGAGCCTGCAGTTTATTCCCGCGCCTAGCAGCATCCTGCAAGATGTTCAAAAGTTGCCGGCCGGCCACTACTTCACCTTCGACTTGGCCCGCAAGGCGTTCGAAGTCCAGCGTTATTGGCAACTCAGCATTCAGCCCGACCGGCACACTTCGCGCGAGGTGCTGGTGGAACGCTTGCGCGGAAAACTGTTTGAAGCGGTCCGACGGCGACAACTGAGCGACGTGCCGATTGCTTGTTCGCTCTCCGGTGGACTGGATTCCGCGGCCATCGTCGGCATTCTTGGACAAGAGCCGGGTCCGCCGATTCGAACCTATTCGGTCGGATTCTCCGGCCCCGATATGGACCAGTATGACGAACTGCCGCTGGCCCGCTTGGTGGCCAAAAAATGGAACACCGAACATCACGAAATCGTCGTCGATCCAACCGGGTTGCTCGACGAACTCGGGACGATGGCCTGGCACTTGGACGAACCCTACGGCGGTGGCTTGCCGTCATGGTTTGTTTACAAAGCGATCGCCAAGGACTGTAAAGTTGCGTTGACGGGGACGGGCGGAGACGAACTTTTCGGCAACTATGGAAAATGGCAGCGACACGAACGAAGTTGGCTGCGAAACTTTCAGCATGTCCTGCGGCAGGCCATCCGTTGGCGAAGTCCGGCCATGTTGCGGCATTTCGCTCGATTTCCGCAAGGGCACCTGTATCATCGATATCTAGCGGACGCGGTCAAGGATTCGATTCTCGCGCCTGGTCGTCGTCGACCGGCGCTGTCGACCGAAGGACTGATCCAGCAAACGTGGGATAAATCTTATGCACAAAACGCGCGCGACGCCGTGGCCGCGGTTGATTTTCAAATGCAACTGCCCGAAGAGTTTTTGACGGTCACGGATCGTTTTTCGATGGCCCATTCGGTGGAAGCACGCGTGCCGTTTTTGGATCACGAATTGGTCGAGCTGGCGTTTCAAGTTCCCGCCGCCATGCGAACGAAATTCGGCCAGCCCAAGGCGATGACCCGGCAAATCGTCGCCCCGTTGATTCCTGTTGAATTGATGACAGCACCAAAACGTGGTTTTGTTTTACCTTTGCCGCAATGGACGCGTCATGAGCTGCGCGCCATGGTCGGCGACCTCCTGGGACCACGGCAACTGCACAAGCAAGGACTCTTGTCGCGGCGTGCCTGGAACAAGATCGTGTCGCCGCATTTAAAAGGGACACGAGATTTCACACAGCAGGTCTGGACGATGTTGATGTTTCAGATTTGGCATGCGCAATTGAGCCAGGCTGGACAGTCAACCGGCAGGACCACAAAGGTATTGAAGAGGTCGGCGGCTTAATGTCAAACATCTCCGTCTTACACATCAACTACTACGACAACATGGGTGGGTCCGGGCGCTCGGCGTACAAGATCCACACCGGCATTCAATCGCTCGGTTGCCAGTCGAAAATGTTGGTGCGAAAGAAAGTTACCGACAACGACGATGTCGATTTGATTCGACGCGGCATCGTTCGCGTAGCAGACAAAGTCGCCCACACGGTGACAGAAGCCGTCGGGCTGCAATACGTTTATCTGCCATCGTCCTGGCATTTGCGGCGGCATGCTTGGTATCGCCAGGCGGACGTGATTCAACTGTACAACACGCACAGCAATTTGTTCTCGCACAGCGCTTTGCCGCGGATCAGTCGTGAGAAAAAAGTGGTGTGGCGCTTGTCCGACATGTGGCCCATGACGGGGCACTGTGCGTACAACGGCGCATGCGACAAATGGATGACGGGCTGCCGCGGGTGTCCCGATCTGGCGGCTTATCCACCGCTGAAGTGGGACACGGCCGGTCTGTTGTGGAAGTACAAAAAGCGGTTGTACGATCGCAGCAACGTCCACGTTGTGGCTCCGTCGCAATGGATTCTGGACGTCAGCGACCGCAGTCCGCTATTCGCCGAGTTTTCGAAATCGTTGATCCGCAATGGAGTCGACTGCGAGATGTTTCAGCCGCAAGCAAAGCAGCAATGCCGCGAAGATTTGGGCATCCCGCAAGGCAAAAAGGCAATCTTGTTTCTCGCACACGCCGTGACCGAGGCCCGCAAGGGTGGCGAGTTTTTTGTCGAAGCAATTCAGCGAATGTGTCAGGACAACGCCGGCGATTTCGTGGTGTTGCTGGTTGGAGTCGCCGCGTTGGATTGGCAGGTCGATCTTCCGTGCCAGGTGTGGCGTCACGACTTGATTGAAGACGATCGGCAACTGGCTCGTGTTTACAACGCGGCCGACGTGATCGTGCACCCGGCAACGGACGAGAACTTGCCAAACTCGGTTCTCGAAGCAATGGCCTGCGGTGTGCCTGCCGTTGGATTCGACGTTGGCGGAGTCGGTGAACCGATCGAACATCACGTGACCGGGGCGCTGGCTGAAGTTCGTAGCAGCGAGCAATTGGCCGAAGGAATTCGCTGGGTACTCGACTGCGATCAGCGCTGGCGGCACCTTTCCAATCGCTGCCGTCGGCGGATTGAAGACGAATACTCGCTTGCCGGACAAGCCCGCTCGTTTGACCAATTGTACCGTGAGCTGGTCCATCCTCAGATCGATCACGACCAAAAAACGGCGGCTGCATAGTACGATGCATACGACAGGAAACAAACGCGTTGTTTTTCACGTCGGTTATCC